>NZ_JBFODC010000016.1:0-125208 GCF_040908105.1 Aeromonas sp. R7-2
TTACGAGGCTTTTTCGAGGCACCGACTGACTTGTTTGCGTTGCCGCTTGCCCTGTCGATGGAGGCGCATTATAGGGAGCGAATTCGTTCTGGCAACCCCTCCTCTGCAATAAAATTGCAAAAATCGGTACTTTTTTAGTTATTCATGTCCAAGCACAGCTTTTATACAGGCTTATCCACAGGAGAAGCCCTCAACGGCACTACAGCAGCCACACGCCATGACTCACGGCCTGCTTAATACGTCAGATGGACAATGACATTGCCCTACTCTGGGCTATGTAACACGAACCGCTGTCGTTCAGGTAGAGATAAAGACTTAATATAGAGACTATTGAAAAATCATCGCTCACTTACAAAGTAAGGCAGTAGAGGCAGTAGAGGCAGTAGAGGCAGTAGAGGCAGTAGAGGCAGTAGAGGCAGTAGAGGCAGTAGAGGCAGTAGAGGCAGTAGAGGCAGTATCAGAATCCACCAAAAGAAAAGCCGGGACAAGCCCGGCTTTTTCTTTTATCACTCAGCAGCTGCTTCAGCAGCGGCCGGGCGGTCTACCAGCTCAATGTAAGCCATAGGAGCGTTGTCGCCAGCACGGAAACCGCATTTCAGAATGCGAGTATAACCGCCGGCGCGCTCCAGGTAGCGCGGGCCCAGTTCATTGAACAGCTTAGCCACGATCGCGTTATCGCGAGTACGGGCAAATGCCAGGCGACGATTAGCAACGCTATCAGTCTTGGCAAGGGTGATCAGCGGTTCAACTACACGACGCAGCTCTTTTGCCTTAGGCAGAGTCGTCTTGATGATCTCATGACGAACCAGGGAGCTGGCCATGTTGCGGAACATAGCCTGACGATGGCTGCTGTTCCGGTTCAGTTGACGACCACTCAAACGATGGCGCATGACCTTATCCTTCTAACTAAATCTGTGAAACCCGTAATCTGGATTACTCGTCAGCGATGCTGGCGGGCGGCCAGTTCTCAAGGCGCATGCCAAGAGACAGACCACGGGAGGCCAACACGTCCTTGATCTCAGTCAGGGACTTCTTACCGAGGTTAGGAGTCTTAAGCAACTCAACTTCGGTACGCTGTACCAGATCACCAATATAGTGGATAGCTTCTGCCTTCAGACAGTTCGCTGAACGAACTGTCAGCTCCAAATCATCGACAGGACGCAGCAGAATCGGATCAAACTCGGGTTTCTCTTCTTTCTTCTCGGGCACGCTGACATCGCGCAGATCCACGAAGGCTTCCAGTTGCTCTGCCAGAATAGTGGCTGAACGACGGATGGCTTCTTCCGGATCCAGAGTACCATTGGTCTCCATGTCGATAACCAGCTTGTCCAAGTCGGTGCGCTGTTCCACACGTGCCGCCTCGACATTGTAGGCGATGCGAACGATGGGGCTGAACGCGGAGTCCAGCAGCAGGCGACCGATAGGACGCTCTTCATCATCGTTGTGAACACGAGCAGAAGCAGGCACATAACCACGACCGCGCTGAACTTTCAGGCGCATGCTGATCTCAGCATTTGCACCAGTCAGGTGGCAGATTACGTGCTCCGGGTTTACGATCTCGACTTCATCACCGTGAGTGATATCACCAGCGGTAACGGGGCCTGTTCCAGACTTGGTCAGGGACAGAGTTACCTCGTCCTTGCCTTCCAGCTTCACAGCGATACCTTTCAGGTTGAGCAGGATTTCAAGAATGTCTTCCTGTACACCTTCTTTGCTGCTGTACTCGTGCAGTACTCCGTCGATCTCGACTTCAGTAACCGCACAACCGGGCATAGATGACAGCAAAATACGACGCAGGGCATTGCCCAGCGTGTGGCCAAAGCCACGCTCAAGCGGCTCGAGAGTCACTTTCGCGTGAGTCGGGCTAACTTGCTCGATGTCAACTAGCCGCGGTTTAAGAAAATCTGTTACAGAACCCAGCATTGTGTCCTCTCTTTAGAAGCTAGCTTTACTTGGAGTAAAGCTCGACGATCAGCTGTTCGTTAATGTCGGCAGACAGGTCGGAACGCTCCGGCAGGCGCTTGAAGGCACCTTCCATCTTAGCAGCGTCAACCTCTACCCAAGTCGGCTTCTCGCGCTGACCAGCAACTTCCAGGGAAGCTTTGATACGCGCTTGCTTCTTAGCCTTCTCGCGAACGCAGATCACGTCCTCAGGGGATACCTGGAAAGAAGGAACATTCACAACGCGGCCGTTTACCATGATGGCTTTGTGGCTCACCAGCTGACGAGATTCAGCACGAGTGGCGCCGAAGCCCATGCGGTAGACGACGTTGTCCAGACGACCTTCCAGCAGCTGCAACAGGTTTTCACCGGTGTTACCCTTTTGACGGGCAGCGTCGCGGTAGTAGTTGCGGAACTGTTTTTCCAATACGCCGTAGATACGACGTACTTTTTGTTTCTCGCGCAGTTGCACACCGTAGTCGGACAGACGCGCTTTACGCGCACCGTGTTGACCAGGAACGGTGTCAATCTTGCACTTAGAATCAATCGCACGAACACCAGACTTCAGGAAGAGGTCGGTGCCCTCACGACGGCTAAGCTTAAGCTTAGGACCGATATATCTTGCCATCTTCTTTCTCCAACAATCCTAGACCAAGTAGCTACAGCGTTACACGCGGCGCTTCTTGGGAGGACGACAACCGTTGTGCGGGATCGGAGTCACATCAGTAATGTTAGTGATGCGGAAACCAGCCGCGTTCAGAGCGCGGATGGAAGACTCACGACCGGGACCCGGACCTTTGACCATGACTTCCAGGTTCTTCACGCCGTATTCTTTGGCGATCTCACCAGCACGCTCAGCAGCTACCTGGGCAGCAAACGGAGTGGACTTACGGGAACCACGGAAACCGGAACCACCAGAGGTAGCCCAAGACAGAGCATTGCCCTGACGGTCAGTAATGGTCACGATTGTGTTGTTGAAAGATGCATGAACGTGCGCAATACCGTCGCTCACTTGCTTTTTAACGCGCTTGCGAGCACGAGTCGGAGTTTTAGCCATTTTCTACCTTCCCGTTACTTCTTGATAGCCTTGCGCGGACCCTTACGGGTACGAGCGTTGGTCTTGGTACGTTGACCACGAACAGGCAGGCTACGACGGTGACGCAAACCACGGTAGCAACCCAGATCCATCAATCGCTTGATGTTCATGGAAATCTGACGACGCAGGTCACCTTCAACGGTGAATTTACCTACTTGTTCACGCAGACTCTCGATCTGAGCTTCGTCCAGGTCTTTAATTTTCACATTCTCAGCGATACCGGCTGCGGCACAGATTGCCTTGGAGCGGGTACGACCGACGCCATAAATAGCAGTCAACGCAATGACTGCATGTTTATGGTCAGGAATGTTAATGCCAGCGATACGGGCCACTATTCACTCCTACATATAGTAGATAACGACCACCACAAAGCCCGTGAGCGGATACGTGGCGGTCAACCAATACACAACAAAAGTTGGCTGGCTATATTAGCCAGCACAACTATTTGTTGCAAGTACTAACCGTAAAAAATTAGCCTTGGCGCTGTTTATGCTTTGGCTCGCTGCAAATCACACGCACCACACCGTGACGCTTGATGATTTTGCAGTTACGGCAGATTGCCTTAACGGAAGCACGAACTTTCATTGCTTAACTCCGTAACTACGCCGACCTTTAGCGGCCGTAGCCCTTCAGGTTGGCCTTCCTCAGGACGTCGCCATATTGATGAGACATCATATGGGTTTGAACCTGAGCCATGAAGTCCATGATAACTACCACGATAATCAGCAGCGAGGTGCCACCGAAGTAGAACTGTACGTTCCAGGCAGTCATCAGGAACTGGGGTACCAGACAGATAAAGGTAATATAGAGCGCACCTGCCAATGTCAGGCGAGTCATAACCTTATCGATGTAACGTGCTGTCTGCTCGCCCGGGCGGATCCCCGGGATAAAGGCTCCACTCTTCTTCAGGTTATCTGCTGTCTCGCGGGGGTTGAACACCAGCGCGGTATAGAAGAAGCAGAAGAAGATAATGGCTGCTGCATAGAGCATCTCGTACAAGGGCTGACCCGGCTGCAGGACCATAGAGACCTGTTGCAGAATGTCAGCGATCTTGCCCTCGCCCTGACCAAACCAGGAGGTAATGGTACCCGGGAAGAGGATGATGCTGGATGCGAAAATCGCAGGAATCACACCGGCCATATTCACTTTCAACGGCAGGTGTGTGCTTTGCGCAGCGAATACCTGGCGGCCTTGTTGACGCTTGGCATAGTTAACGACGATACGACGCTGACCACGCTCCACGAACACCACAAAGTAAGTCACAGCGAAAACAATCAAGCCCAGCAACAACAACAGCAGGATGTGCAATTCCCCTTGACGTGCCTGTTCGGCCGTAGCGCCAATGGCATGAGGCAGACCGGCGACGATACCTGTGAAGATAATCAACGAGATACCATTACCAATCCCACGCTCGGTAATCTGTTCACCCAACCACATCAAGAACATGGTACCGGTGACCAGACTCACAACGGCTGTGAAATAGAAGCCCAAACCCGGATGAGTCACGAGTCCTTGCATCATATTCGGCAGACCTGTTGCAATACCAATGGCCTGGAACGTTCCCAAAACCAGCGTGCCCCAACGGGTATATTGGCTAATCTTGCGACGGCCGGATTCACCTTCTTTCTTGAGTTCAGCAAGAGCAGGGTGAACCACAGTCAGCAACTGGATAATGATCGACGCCGAAATGTACGGCATGATCCCCAGTGCAAGAATAGAAGCACGCGAGAGTGCACCACCACTGAACATGTTGAACATCTCAATGATGGTGCCCTTCTGTTGTTGGAACAACTCGGCCAGTACGGCGGCGTCAATACCAGGGATCGGCACATAAGAGCCTGCACGGAACACGATAATTGCCCCGAGAACGAAGAGCAGACGGCTCTTCAGTTCGCTCAGACCACCTTGTGCTTTAACATCCAATCCTGGTTTCTTAGCCATTGTACTGATTATTCCTCGATTTTACCGCCAGCGGCCTCGATGGCTGCACGTGCACCCT
The DNA here is from genome assembly GCF_040908105.1 of Aeromonas sp. R7-2. Lineage (NCBI taxonomy): Bacteria > Pseudomonadati > Pseudomonadota > Gammaproteobacteria > Aeromonadales > Aeromonadaceae > Aeromonas > Aeromonas sp. R7-2. Next base: position 5,037 of record NZ_JBFODC010000016.1, read on the forward strand.
TGGTGACGGACAGACCACGAACGGTCACAGCACGGTCAATGTTGCCAGACAGAACAACTTTAGCGAACACGATGTTTTTGGTAATAACACCGGCTTGCTTCAGAGTGCTCACGTCGACCACATCACCTTCTACCAGGGCGATTTCGTTCAGGCGCACTTCGGCAGAAACCAAAGATTTGCGAGAGAAGAAACCGAACTTCGGCAGACGGATTTTCAAAGGCATCTGGCCGCCTTCGAAACCGTTGCGGACCTTGCCGCCACCGGAACGAGAGGTTTGACCTTTAACACCACGACCACCGGTCTTGCCCAGACCAGAACCGATACCACGGCCCGGACGGTGCTTGACGCGCTTGGAGCCAGCGGCCGGAGACAGAGTATTCAGACGCATGCTTAGCCCTCCACCTTAACCATGTAATAAACCTGGTTGATCATGCCGCGTACGCAGGGAGTATCTTCCAGCTCAACGGTGTGACCAATGCGACGCAGACCCAGACCACGCAGAGTCGCCTTGTGCTTTGGCAGACGGCCGATAGAGCTGCGAGTTTGAGTTACTTTTACAGTGTTAGCCATGTCGCATTACCCCAGAATTTCTTCAACGCGCAGACCACGCTTGGCCGCGATCTGTTCCGGTGATTGACCGTGAACCAGAGCGTCGACAGTTGCGCGAACAACGTTGATTGGGTTGGTGGAACCGTAGGTCTTGGCCAGCACGTTGTGGATACCAGCAACTTCCAGTACGGCACGCATGGCGCCGCCTGCAATGATACCAGTACCTTGGGAGGCCGGCTTCATGAACACGGTGGAACCAGAGTGAACGCCACGCACCGGGTGGTGCAGGGTGCCGTTGTTCAGCTCAACCTTGTTCAGGTTACGCTTAGCCTGTTCCATCGCCTTTTGAATGGCGGCCGGAACTTCACGGGCCTTACCGTAACCGTAACCTACACGGCCGTTACCATCACCCACCACGGTCAACGCGGTGAAGGACATGATACGACCACCTTTAACAGTTTTCGAAACACGGTTTACTGCAATGAGCTTTTCTTGCAGTTCGCCGGCTTGAGATTCGACTTTAGCCATCTTCGACTCCTAGCTTAGAACTGAAGACCAGCGTCACGAGCAGCGGCAGCCAGAGCGGCTACACGACCGTGATACTTGAAACCGGAACGATCGAAAGATACGTTCTGAACGCCTTTGGCAATAGCACGCTCAGCGATAGCCTTACCTACAGCGGTAGCAGCATCTGCGTTACCGGTGTATTTCAGAGCTTCACTGATGGCTTTCTCTACTGTGGAAGCAGAGGCCAGAACTTCGGAACCGTTGGCTGCAATAACCTGCGCATAGATATGACGCGGGGTACGGTGAACAACCAGACGGGTAGCTCCCAGTTCCTGCATCTTTTTCCGAGCACGAGTAGCACGACGGAGACGAGCTGCTTTCTTGTCCATAGTGTTACCTTACTTCTTCTTAGCTTCTTTAGTACGCACTTGCTCGTTGGCATAGCGTACACCCTTGCCCTTGTAGGGCTCCGGAGCGCGGTAAGCACGGATATCGGCGGCGACTTGGCCAACCAGCTGCTTGTCCACACCACGCAGAACGATCTCGGTGGCGGACGGACATTCAGCGGTGACACCAGCCGGCAGCGCATGCTCTACCGGGTGAGAGAAGCCCAGTGCCAGCGCAACAGCATTGCCCTTGATGGAGGCTTTGTAACCTACACCAACCAGCTGCAGCTTGCGCTCGAAGCCTTGGGTAACACCGACTACCATGTTGTTGACCAATGCACGGGCAGTACCGGCCTGAGCGTCAGCACCAGCGATGCCGTCGCGCGGGGCGAACTTCAGTACATTGTCTTCTTTGGTCACTTCTACACCGGCGTGGATGGAACGAACCAGGGAACCCTTGCCACCTTTGATGGACAGTTCTTGGCCGTTCAGAGTCACCTCTACGCCAGCAGGAATAGTGACGGGTGCCTTAGCAACGCGAGACATTTCCGACCTCCTATTAAGCGACGTAGCAGATGATCTCACCACCCATGCTTGCCTTGCGGGCAGCACGGTCGGTCATCACACCTTTAGACGTGGACACGATAGCAACACCGAGACCGCCCATGACTTTCGGCAGATCAGTAGTGCGCTTGTAAATACGCAGGCCGGGACGGCTCACGCGTTGGATCAGTTCTACAACCGGCTTGCCCTGGAAATACTTCAGTTCGATTTCCAGTTCCGGTTTCACGTCACCAGCTACGTTGTAGCCAGCGATGTAACCTTCTTCTTTCAGCACTTTGGCGATAGCCACTTTCAGCTTGGAAGAAGGCATGGAAACCGCAACTTTGCTCGCCGCCTGACCGTTACGGATGCGGGTCAGCATATCCGCGATCGGATCTTGCATGCTCATAGTCTAACTCCCGAGATTCTTACCAAGAGGCCTTTTTGAGGCCCGGAATTTCGCCCTTCATGGCATGCTCACGCACCTTGATGCGAGAGAGGCCAAACTTCCGCAGGAAACCGTGCGGACGACCAGTGATGTTGCAACGGTTACGCTGGCGGGACGGACTGGAATCACGGGGCAGCTGTTGCAGTTGCAAGACAGCATCCCAACGCGCTTCTTCAGAAGCGTTCATATCAACGATGATAGCTTTCAGCTCGGTACGCTTGGTCGCGAACTTGGCTGCCAGCTTCGCACGCTTTGCTTCACGTGCTTTCATGGATGTTTTAGCCATAACCCTAACCTTACTTGCGGAATGGGAAGTTAAAGGCAGCCAGCAGAGCACGGCCTTCTTCGTCGGTATTCGCGGAAGTGGTGATGGTGATATCCAGACCACGGACGCGATCGACCTTGTCATAGTCGATTTCCGGGAAGATGATTTGCTCACGCACGCCCATGGAGTAGTTACCACGGCCATCGAACGCCTTGGCGTTCAGACCACGGAAGTCACGGATACGCGGTACGGAGATGCAAATCAGCCGTTCCAGGAACTCCCACATACGCTCGCCACGCAGGGTTACTTTACAACCTATCGGGTAGCCTTCACGAATCTTGAAGCCCGCAACAGATTTGCGTGCTTTGGTGATCAGCGGTTTCTGACCGGAAATGGCAGCCATATCGGCAGCAGCATTTTCCAGCAACTTCTTGTCAGAGATCGCTTCACCAACACCCATGTTCAGGGTGATTTTCTCGATCCGAGGGACTTGCATGATAGTCTTGTAACCGAACTGCTTGGACAGTTCATTTACTACATCGGATTTGTAGTAATCATGCAGTTTCGCCATCGTTAAACTCCAATTACTTCACAAGTTCGCCGGTGGATTTGAAGAAACGGACTTTCTTGCCGTCTTCAATCCGGAAACCAACGCGGTCAGCCTTGCCAGTGGCAGAGTTGAACAGCGCGACGTTAGATACATCGATGGGGGCTTCTTTGGTGACGATGCCGCCAGCCTGACCCAGTGCGGGTACCGGCTTTTGGTGTTTCTTCACCTGGTTGATGCCTTCCACGATTACCTTACCTTTTGCAATCAGGACTTGAGTGACTTTGCCACGCTTGCCCTTGTCTTTGCCGGTAAGAACAATTACTTCGTCTTCGCGACGGATTTTAGCTGCCATCGTTCGACTCCTTACAGTACTTCGGGTGCCAGGGACACAATCTTCATGAACTTCTCGTTACGGAGTTCACGGGTCACCGGGCCAAAAATACGAGTACCGATTGGCTGTTGGTTGTTGTTAAGCAACACAGCCGCATTGTTGTCGAAACGGATGACAGAGCCGTCCGGACGACGAACGCCTTTACGGGTGCGTACGACCACCGCGTTATACACATCACCTTTCTTCACTTTACCGCGAGGAATGGCTTCCTTGATGGAAACCTTGATGATGTCGCCGATGCCGGCATAACGGCGGTGCGAACCACCCAGAACCTTAATACACATTACACTGCGAGCGCCGGAGTTGTCGGCAACACCCAGCATACTTTGCATCTGGATCATCTTAGTGCTCCGCTTTGTTTACTTCTTATCCCTGATGGGATCTGGCTGCCTTCAAAAGGCGCGAAACTATAACACAGCTATTTTTGAAAAGGTAGCCTAAAAAACAAACGGCCCCGATGGGGGGCCGTTTGGGCTAAAAAGTACCGAATTAGGCCTTTTCTACGACAGCAACCAGGGTCCAGGACTTGGTCTTGGACAGCGGGCGGCACTCGCGGATTTCCACGAGATCGCCAGCCTTGCACTCGTTGTTCTCGTCATGCACGTGCAGCTTGGTAGTACGCTTGATGATCTTACCGTAGATCGGGTGCTTTACCTTGCGCTCGATAGCGACGGTGATGGACTTGTCCATCTTGTCGCTAATTACACGACCTTGCAGAGTACGGATCTTGTCAGTCATTACGCACCTGCCTTCTCAGTCAGTACAGTCTTGATACGTGCGACGTCACGACGCACTTGTTTCAGAGTGTGAGTCTGAGCCAGCTGGCCGGTGGAAGCTTGCATGCGCATGTTGAATTGCTCACGCAGCAGACCCAGCAGCTCCTGGTTCAGTTCTTCGACGCTCTTTTGACGCAGATCTTGGGCTTTCATCACATCACCGTCTTAATTACGAAAGTGGTCTGAACAGACAGCTTAGCTGCGGCCAGGGCAAACGCTTCACGCGCCAGAGCCTCAGGTACACCATCCATCTCGTACAGAACCTTGCCAGGCTGGATCGGGCAAACCCAGTATTCCACGTTACCCTTACCTTTACCCATACGAACTTCGAGGGGCTTTTCGGTGATGGGCTTGTCCGGGAACACACGGATCCAGATCTTGCCTTGACGCTTAACGTGACGGGTCATGGCACGACGGGCTGCTTCGATTTGACGAGCAGTCAGTTGACCACGAGATGTCGCCTTCAGGCCAAAGGTACCGAAGGATACTTCGTTACCGGCATTGGCCAGACCGCGGTTACGACCCTTGTGGGTCTTGCGGAATTTAGTACGCTTAGGTTGCAACATTTACCGAATCTCCTTACTTGGCAGCGCGGCGCTTGTTGTCACGCTTGGGCTTCGCAGGAGCTTGCTCTTGAGCAGCGGCAGCATTGACTGCAGCCAGACCGCCCAGAACTTCGCCCTTGAAGATCCAAACTTTAACGCCGATCACACCGTAAGTGGTGTGGGCTTCAGAAGTTGCGTAGTCGATGTCGGCGCGCAGGGTGTGCAGGGGCACACGACCTTCACGGTACCATTCGGTACGCGCGATTTCAGCACCGCCCAGACGACCGGAAACTTCCACTTTGATGCCCTTGGCACCCAGGCGCATGGCGTTCTGTACGGCGCGCTTCATAGCACGACGGAACATTACGCGACGCTCCAGCTGGGAAGTGATGCTGTCGGCAACCAGTTTGCCATCCAGCTCCGGCTTGCGGACTTCGGAAATGTTGATCTGAGCAGGCACGCCAGCGATTGCGGCTACAGCTTTGCGCAGTTTTTCAACGTCTTCGCCTTTCTTGCCGATCACGACACCCGGACGAGCGGTGTGAATGGTCACACGGATGCTCTTGGCCGGACGCTCGATAGTGATCTTGGACAAGGAAGCGTTTTTCAGCTCCTTGGTCAGGAACTGGCGTACTTGGAAATCGCTGTACAGGTTGTCAGCGAAGTCTTTGGTGTTCGCGAACCAGGTAGAATTCCAAGGCTTGGTAATACCCAGGCGAATGCCATTAGGATGTACTTTCTGACCCATTGCTTATCTCCCAGCCTTAGCGTCGGATACCACTACAGTGATGTGAGCGGTACGCTTGAGGATACGATCCGCGCGACCTTTGGCACGCGGGCGGATGCGCTTCATGGAGGGACCTTCGTCTACCATGATGGTGGCAACACGCAGGGTGTCGATATCGGCACCTTCGTTGTGCTCAGCGTTGGCAATGGCAGATTCCAGCACTTTCTTCACCAGAACAGCAGCCTTTTTCGGGCTGAAGGTCAGGATGTTCAGAGCCTTGTCTACGGACAGACCACGTACTTGATCGGCTACCAGACGAGCTTTCTGGGCAGAAGTACGGGCATAACGGTGTTTAGCGATAGCTTCCATCATTTATCCCTTAGCGCTTCTTAGCCTTCTTATCAGCAGCATGGCCGCGATAAGTACGAGTCGGTGCGAATTCACCCAGTTTGTGACCGATCATTTCTTCGGTAACGAAAACCGGAACGTGCTGACGACCATTATGGACAGCGATGGTCAAACCGATCATGTTCGGGATGATCATTGAACGACGGGACCAGGTCTTAACCGGCTTTTTATCCCCGCTTTCCACCGCTTTCTCTACCTTCTTCAGCAAGTGCAGGTCGATAAATGGACCCTTCTTGAGAGAACGTGGCATGGTGATTCCTCTATGTTAACAATTACTTGTTACGACGACGTACGATGTACTTGTCGGTACGCTTGTTCTTACGGGTCTTGAAGCCCTTAGCCTTCTGGCCCCATGGGGACACAGGCTGCATGCCCTTGTTACGACCCTCACCACCACCGTGCGGGTGATCAACCGGGTTCATCGCCATACCGCGAACGGTCGGACGAATACCACGCCAGCGGTTAGCACCGGCTTTACCCAGTTGACGCAGCATGTGCTCGGAGTTACCCACTTCACCGATGGTAGCGCGGCACTCGGCCAGAACTTTACGTACTTCGCCGGAACGCAGACGCAGAGTTACATAGTTACCTTCACGAGCCAGGATCTGGATGAAAGTACCAGCGGAACGAGCCAGCTGGGCACCTTTACCAGGCTTCATCTCAACGGCGTGAACGGTAGAACCGACCGGGATGTTGCGCATCGGCAGGGTGTTACCTACCTTGATGGCAGCATCAGCACCAGAGGCGATTGCATCACCAGCTTTCAGGCCTTTCGGAGCCAGGATGTAACGACGCTCACCGTCTGCATACAGCACCAGGGCGATGTTTGCGGTACGGTTAGGATCGTATTCCAGGCGCTCAACTTTGGCCGGAATGCCGTCTTTGTCGCGCTTGAAGTCGATCAGACGGTAGTGTTGCTTGTGACCACCACCGATATGACGAGTGGTGATACGACCGTTGTTGTTACGGCCACCGGACTTGCTTTTGCTGTCCAGCAGAGCGGCGAAGGGCTTGCCCTTGTACAGCTCTTGGTTGACGATCTTGACGACGTGGCGGCGGCCCGGAGAAGTAGGCTTGCACTTAACGATTGCCATTTTTCAGAACTCCTCTTACTCGGCTGCGCCCATGAAGTCGATGTCCTGACCAGCTTTCAGGGTCACATAAGCCTTTTTCCAATCGGAACGACGGCCTACGCGTGCACCTGCGCGCTTGGTCTTACCCTTCATGTTCAGGGTACGGACGGTCTCAACTTCGACCTCGAACAGTTTCGCAACTGCAGCTTTGACTTCCGCCTTGGTGGCATCAACAGCAACTTTGAACACGATAGTGTTCTGCTTTTCTGCGACCATGGTGCTCTTTTCAGAGATGTGCGGAGCCTTCAGAACTTTCAGCAGACGCTCTTCACGGATCATGCCAGCATCTCCTCGATTTGCTTAACTGCGTCAGCAGTCATCAGAACCTTGTCGAAAGCGATCAGGCTGACCGGGTCGATACCGGCAACGTCACGCACGTCAACTTTGTACAGGTTACGAGCAGCCAGGAACAGGTTCTCATCGACTTCAGCAGTCACGATCAGAACGTCAGTCAGTTCCATTTCTTTCAGCTTGGCGATCAGTTCTTTGGTCTTCGGCGCTTCGATGCCGAACTTCTCAACAACGATCAGGCGCTCTTGACGTACCAGCTCGGACAGGATGCTACGGATAGCGCCGCGGTACATCTTCTTGTTTACTTTCTGGCTGTGATCTTGCGGCTTAGCAGCAAAGGTCACACCACCGGAACGCCAGATGGGCGAACGGATGGAGCCAGCACGGGCACGACCAGTACCCTTCTGACGCCACGGCTTTTTGCCGCCACCAGACACTTCAGAGCGAGTCAGCTGCGCACGAGTACCCTGACGGGCACCAGCGGCATATGCAACGACAACCTGGTGAACCAGAGCTTCGTTGAATTCGCGCCCGAAGGTAGTCTCGGAAACTTCAAGAGCGCTCTTGGCGTCTTTCATTACCAATTCCATTACTATCTCCTCAGACGTTACGCTTTGACGGCAGGTTTGACGATCACGTTGCCGTTGGTTGCACCCGGTACTGCGCCTTTGATGAGCAGCAGGTTGCGTTCAGCGTCAACACGAACCAGTTCCAGGTTCTGAGTCGTTACACGCTCAGCACCCATGTGACCAGCCATCTTCTTGCCCTTGAATACACGGCCCGGGGTCTGGTTTTGACCGATGGAGCCAGGTACACGGTGGGACAGGGAGTTACCGTGGGTCATATCCTGGGTACGGAAGTTCCAGCGCTTAACAGTACCGGCAAAACCTTTACCCTTGGATGTGCCGGTAACGTCTACCAGCTTAACGTCAGCGAGAAGATCTACTTTCAGCTCGCTACCAACAGTGAAAGTTTCACCGTTGTTCAGGCGGAATTCCCACAGACCGCGACCGGCTTCTACACCAGCTTTGGCGAAGTGGCCAGCTTCCGGCTTGGTTACGCGGCTGGCTTTCTTGGCGCCAGTGGTAACCTGAATAGCGTTGTAGCCGTCGGTTTCTACAGATTTGACCTGAGTTACACGGTTAGCTTCAACTTCGATAACAGTCACCGGGATAGAAACGCCATCTTCAGTGAAGATGCGAGTCATACCCACTTTGCGACCTACAAGACCGATTGTCATTGTTATCAACCTCTTTCCGTAATTAACCCAGGCTGATCTGGACGTCTACACCAGCTGCCAGATCCAGACGCATCAGAGCGTCAACGGTCTTGTCAGTCGGTTCAACGATGTCTACCAGACGCTTGTGAGTGCGGATCTCGTACTGATCACGCGCGTCTTTGTTGACGTGCGGGGAGATCAGAACGGTGAAACGCTCTTTGCGAGTCGGCAGCGGGATAGGACCGCGAACCTGCGCGCCAGTGCGCTTAGCAGTTTCAACGATTTCCGCAGTGGATTGATCGATCAGGCGATGATCAAAAGCCTTCAGGCGGATACGGATTCTTTGGTTCTGCATTGACAGAGCTCCAATAGATAAAAGAACATAAATCAACACCGCCCGACCGGGACTACTCCCGCCAGAGGTGTGATTTTTCACGTTTCCTCCCATATCGGGAGGACTGTATGGCTGGCAACTCGTAAACGGGAAGCTCAGCAAGCAGACATATCGTCTGGCTGCCTCATGGGCAAGCGGAGGGGATTATACGGATTTTTTCCACTCACGCAAGTGAAGGCGGACAGATTGTGCGCAATGTTGTGTGGCAGATGGATCTCCCTGCGATCGGCCCATCGCCCTCGGCAAGATGGTAACGACAATGTTGCAAACAGGCTGATAGACTGCGCCCTCGCCCCAGTTTGCGGAACGCATCCCATGCTCAAGAATCAGAAGAAAGCCTACCAGTACGGGCTCTGTGCCGTCGCCCTCTGGTCCACGGTGGCCAGCGCCTTCAAGATCTCCCTCGCCTACTTTGAACCGGTACAGCTGCTGCTGGTCGCGGCCTGCACCTCGACCCTGACCCTGGGGGTGATCGTGGCCTGTCAGGGCAAACTGCCGCTACTGCTCGACTACATCAAGAGTCGCCCCCTCTACTACCTCGCTCTCGGGGTCCTGAACCCCTTCCTCTATTACCTGCTGCTGTTCAAGGCATATGATCTGCTGCCCGCCCAGCAGGCACAGACTCTCAACTACACCTGGGCCATCACCCTCAGCCTGCTGGCCGTTCCCTTCCTCGGTCAAAAGCTGCGCCGCCGCGATGGCGTCGCCATCGTGCTCGGCTATTTCGGCGCCCTGGTGATCGCCACCAGGGGGGACGTGTTCGGTCTACAGTTCGACAGCCCCCTCGGCGTCACGCTGGCGCTGGTGTCGACCCTGATCTGGGCCGGTTACTGGATCCTCAACACCCGCAATCAGGGGGATCCCGTCGTCAGCCTGCTGCTCGGCTTCCTCATCAGCCTGCCCTTCATCATCGTGGCGACCTGGTTGCTCTCGGACTTTGCCATGACCGCCTGGCAGGGATGGGCTGGCGCCATCTATGTGGGGCTGTTCGAGATGGGCTTCGGTTTCGTGCTCTGGCTGATGGCCCTGCGCCACGCCACCAACACAGCCCCCATCAGTAACCTCATCTTCATCTCGCCGTTTGCCTCTCTGGTGCTGCTCAACCTGTTGATCGGCGAAACCATTCACCCGGCAACCCCCATCGGGTTGGCTCTCATCGTCGCCGCCCTGCTTATCCAGCAACTCAAATATGGCAAGCGCTACCGCAAGGTGAGCGACCCCCACCCCTGACAGACAAAAGGGCGCATCTCTCGATACGCCCTGCTTTCAATCCATCCACTCCAGCGGCTGGTTCTTGGGTAGCCGGATCTCCACCTGCAAGCCCCCCAGTTCGGAGCGCCCCAACCTGATGGTGCCGTGATGCTGGGAGACTATCTTGGCAACGATGGCCAGCCCCAGCCCGCTGCCGCCACCGGTGCGCGCCACATTGCCCTGGGTGAAGGGCTTGAGCACCCGGGAGTAGTCCTCTTCTGCGATCCCCGGGCCATTGTCGGAGAGTCGCAGCCGCACCCAGTGGCCATCATCCCTGAGCTCGGCCTGCAACCGGGTCGCGCCATAGCGCAGGGAGTTGCCCGACAGATTGTTGAGGATACGGCGAATGCTGATGGGATGGCAGGCCACACGCACCGCCTCCTCCGGCAGGAGCAGCTCCACTTCCAGTCCCTGATCGGTCTGCATCAGCAACGCATCGTGAATGAGCTGGGTCAGGTCGACGGGCCGGGCATCGAGCCCCTCGTTCGGGCGAATGTAGTCGATGAACTGATCAATGATACCGTTCGACTCATCGATGTCCGCATTGATGCTCTCCTTGAGGTACTCATCCCCCGAGGACATCATCTCGGTCGCGAGACGAATGCGGGTGAGAGGGGTGCGCAAATCGTGGGATACCCCGGCCATCATCAGGTTGCGCTCCTCGATCAGCCCCTTGATGGAGCTCGACATGTGGTTGAAGGTGCGGGTCAGGCGGCGCACCTCCCGCGAGCCCTGCTCCCCCAGGGCATCGGGAAAGTTGCCGCGCGCCACCGCCACGGCCCCCGCTTCCAGATCCTCCAGCGGTCGCACCAGCTGACGGGCAAAACGCCAGGCTGCAAACAGGGTCACCACCAGCAAGACGCTCATATAGAGGATGAGCGGTTCGATGTCGTCATCTTCAATTTCAGTCAGGGGAATGCGCACCCACATCTGGCTGGCCTGGGGAGGCTGGATCCAGATGATGTAGTGATCCTGGATTTCAACTCTGACCCTGGTATCCCCTTTCAATTCGCGGCTGATGCTCTGCTCCAGATAGGGGTAGGGCTTGGAATCATTCAGCCCGTGCTGCTCCGCCTCGCTCTGGGTATAGATGTCGCTGCCAGTGGTCACATAGACCAGCGCCTCGGCATCTTCACTGAGCGCCAGCTGGTTGTTGTCCACCGGAAAGATGAGTTTGACCTGGTTTGCCAGCAGGTGGCTGATCTGCTTGACGGTCGGCGCCAGCAGGTAGTTGTAGAAGGTAACGTAGGAGACGACTTGATAGACCACCAGCACGGCAGCCAGAAACCAGAGCATACGGGAGAACATGCTGCCCACTTTCTTCATGCGTTCTCACCGTCCGGTACGAACACATACCCCAGACCCCAGACGGTCTGCAGATAGCGAGGCTGGGCCGGGTCCTGTTCCAGCAGGCGGCGCAGGCGGGAGACCTGCACATCAATGCTGCGCTCGGTGGCCGTGTACTCGCGACCACGGGCCAGGTTCATCAGCTTGTCACGGGAGAGCGGTTCGCGAGGATGACTCACCAGCACCTTGAGCACGGCGAACTCCCCGCTGGTCAGGGCAACCGGTTCGCCATCACGGCTCAGTTCACGGGTCGCCAGATTGAGCTGGTAGGCCCCGAAACTCACCATCTTCTCAGCCGCGGAAGGGGCGCCGGGCAGCTCCACGGTATGGCGGCGCAGCACGGCGCGGATCCGGGCCAGCAGCTCACGGGGGTTGAACGGCTTGGGCAGATAATCGTCGGCCCCCATCTCCAGACCGACGATGCGATCCACTTCGTCCCCCTTGGCGGTGAGCATCAAGACAGGGATCTGGTTGCCGGCCTCGCGCAGGCGGCGGCAGATGGAGAGGCCGTCTTCCCCCGGCAGCATCAGATCAAGCACCATCAGGCTGAAGTTTTCACGCGTCAGCAGGCGATCGGCCTGCTCCCCGTTGGCGACACCTCGCACTACAAACCCCTGCTCGGTGAGGTAGCGCTCCAGCAAGGAACGCAGTTTCAGATCGTCGTCCACCACCAGGACCTTGTATTGCTGACTCATTGCCACCTCTCTTTTCTGTCTCCCCTCATACTAGAGCCGCCCCCTGCAACCACAAAGCATAAATATGTTACCGGTTATTGCCCTCATTCGGCCCCGGAGCCGGGAAGGATGGATGGCCAGCTCTGCTTTTTGCTCGACAGCGCGGCGACAATGACTAAGATCCCGAGCAACCGGATGCAATTGGCGAGGGAGTGATAACTCCATGAAAACCAAACTCATTACCCGTGAAGGCTACACCAGGCTCCGGCAGGAGCACGACATGCTCTGGCGGGAGGAGAGGCCCGATGTCACCAAAAAAGTGGCCTGGGCGGCGAGCCTGGGTGATCGCAGCGAGAATGCCGATTACCAGTACAACAAGAAACGCCTGCGGGAGATCGACCGCCGGGTTCGCTACCTGCGCAAGTGCCTGGAAGAGCTGACCATAGTCGACTACTCCCCCTCCCAGGAGGGCAAGGTCTTCTTCGGCGCCTGGGTCGAGGTAGAAAACGACGAGGGTGAGACCAAGCGCTTTCGCATCGTCGGCTATGACGAGATCTTCGGCCGCAAGGATTACATCTCCATCGACTCCCCCATGGCCCGTGCCCTGCTCAAGAAAGAGGTGGGCGATGAAGCCTTGGTGCGAACGCCAGTGGGTGACGCCTGCTGGTACGTCAATGAGATCAGCTATCCCAAATAAGCCAGGCCGACCCTGACTGCCAAATCGGCTGACAAGGCCAGGAGAGACCAAGCATGTCCGCCCACCGGGTATGAGAAACGTCATTTCTGCCGGGGTGGCATCCCGCTGCCCGACCCCATATAGTGCTCACACCCGGCGCCTTGCGGCGCCAACCGGCCCGCGCGGCAGTGGCCTGGCAGGTATCTAAAGTATCGCCAGGACAAACCCCCTGTTCGGCGACATAGCCCCACGCTGGCCAGTTAGACAGGACCCGACCAAGAGACCCTCGATGCAAAGCCACGTAATAGAACATCAGATCGCCGGTGAGCTGAATGCCCGCCCGGAACAGGTGCAGGCAGCCGTTCGCCTGCTGGACGAAGGCGCGACCGTTCCCTTCATCGCCCGTTACCGCAAAGAGGTGACCGGCGGTCTGGACGACAGCCAGCTGCGTACCCTGGAGAGCCGCCTCGGCTACCTGCGTGAACTGGCGGATCGCCGCCAGGTGATCCTGCGCTCCATTGAAGAGCAGGGCAAACTGACCCCCGAGCTGGCCCGCGAGCTGAACGACGCCGACAGCAAGACCCGGCTGGAAGACCTCTACCTCCCCTACAAGCCCAAGCGGCGCACCAAGGGGCAGATGGCCATCGAGGCGGGGCTGGAGCCACTGGCGGATTTGCTGCTGGGTGACCCCATGAAGGATCCCGAACAGGAGGCGGTTCGTTTCCTCAATGCCGAGCAGGGGATCACCGACGGCAAGGCCGCCCTCGACGGTGCCCGTTACATCCTGATGGAGCGTTTCGCCGAGCAGGCCGATCTCCTTGAGAAGTTGCGGGACTACCTGTGGCAGAACGCCACCCTGCGTGCCCGCGTGGTGGCCGGCAAGGAGCAGGAAGGGGCCAAGTTCAAGGACTACTTCGAACACGACGAACCCCTGCACAAGGCCCCCTCCCACCGGGTGCTGGCCATGTTGCGCGGCCGCAACGAGGGGATCCTCAACCTGGCGCTGGTCACCGGCGAGGATGAGGGTACCAGCCCTTGCGAGGGGATTATTGCCCATCACCTCAAGCTCAACCTGCAAAATCGCCCGGCCGACAAGTGGCTGCAAGGGGTGGTGAGCTGGACCTGGAAGATCAAGCTCTCCTTGCAGATGGAGACTGAGCTCATCGGCCGTATCCGCGAGTCAGCAGAGGAGGAGGCGATCAAGGTGTTCGCCATGAACCTCAAGGATCTGCTGATGGCGGCACCGGCCGGCATGCGTTGCACCATGGGGCTGGATCCCGGTATCCGTACCGGCGTCAAGGTGGCGGTGGTCGATGCCACCGGCAAGCTGGTCGATCACGCGACCATCTATCCGTTCGAACCCAAGCGCCAGGTTGACCAGAGTCTCAAGACCCTGAGCGAGCTGTGCCAGAAGCACAAGGTCGAGCTCATCAGCATCGGCAACGGCACCGCATCCCGGGAAACCGACCGCCTGGTGAGCGATCTGTTCGAGCGCTACCCGGCCGCCAAGGCACAGAAGATAGTAGTGAGTGAAGCGGGGGCATCGGTCTACTCCGCCTCCGAGCTCGCCTCCCAGGAATTCCCGGATCTCGACGTCTCCATTCGCGGCGCCGTCTCCATCGCCCGCCGGTTGCAGGATCCCCTGGCCGAGCTGGTCAAGATCGATCCCAAGAGCATCGGTGTGGGCCAGTACCAGCACGATGTCGGCCAGAGCCAGCTGGCCCGCCGCCTCGACGCGGTGGTCGAGGATTGCGTGAACGCTGTGGGGGTGGATGTGAATACCGCCTCGGTCGCCCTGCTCAACCGGGTTTCCGGCCTCTCCCAGACCCTGGCCCAGAACATCGTCGCCTACCGCGACGAGAACGGCGCCTTCAAGAGTCGTCAGCAGTTGCTGAAAGTTGGCCGACTCGGGCCCAAGGCATTCGAGCAATGCGCCGGCTTCCTGCGCATTCGGGGCGGCAGCAACCCGCTGGACGGCTCGGCGGTGCACCCGGAATCCTACCCGGTGGTGGAGCGGATCCTCGCCAAGCTGGAGCAGACCGTGGACAGCCTGCTCGGCAACAGCAGCCTGCTGCGCACCCTCAAGCCCACCGACTACACCGACGATCAGTTCGGGGTGCCTACCGTCACCGACATCATTGGCGAGCTGGACAAGCCCGGCCGCGACCCGCGTCCCGAGTTCAAGACCGCCACCTTCAAGGAAGGGGTGGAGAAAATCAGCGATCTGGTGCCCGAGATGGTGCTGGAGGGTGTGGTCACCAACGTCACCAACTTCGGCGCCTTCGTCGACATCGGCGTCCATCAGGACGGGCTGGTGCACATTTCTTCCCTCACCGATCGCTTCGTCAAGGATCCCCGCGAGGTGGTCAAGGCCGGTGACATCGTCCGGGTCAAGGTGCTGGAAGTCGACGTACCGCGCAAACGCATCAGTCTGACCATGCGTCTGGATGAAAAAGCCGGCCAGCCTGCACGCAAAACGGCCGAGCCGCGTCACACTGGCAACGCCCGACCGAAACAGGCGCCCCGTCAGAGCGCTCCGACCGAGGGTGCCATGGGCAACGCCTTCGCGGCTGCCCTGTCGAAACTGAAGAAATAAGCCCCCAGAATGCAAAAAAGCCCCGAAAGGGGCTTTTTCATGCCTGTACTGAGCGGGATCAAACGTCCTGACTCAGGCTATGCGGGGAGGCTGGCCTCACCGCTTGCTGATAGTGCCTGGCAATCACCTGGTTTCGATTGTCCATATAAGCACCGAGCGGGCCTGTGGTTTCCTGCCTGAGGGTCATCAGATCCTTGCGGGCCTGTGCCTCCTTGCCAGAGGCGGCACGGGCCACACTCATGTCTTGTGACGATGGTTCATCGGGAGCCAGCGCAGCGGCACGCACCTGCTGCATCTTGGCGATGGTCGCGGCGGGATCCCCGGGAATGGTCCCCATGTCGATGACCACCTCCCCCCCGGTGGCATAACGCTTGCCATCCGGCCCACGGGAAAACTGGTAGGTAGGGCTCCCCGCATGCTCGCCGCCGGCTGCCTGGTGAGCCTGCTCATGCTTGCGAACTTCGAGATCCCGTTCGACCAGCGCAGCCACCTGACGCTGCTGCTGCTTTTGCTGCTCCTGCTGTTCACCCTCCTGACGTTGTCGACGCTCCCCCTCCTCCCCCGTTGCCTCGACAAAACGGTGCGCCACCATCACGGGGCCGGTCTGGCCGTTCTCTTTCGTGGACGAGGATGGGGCGGCGGGATTGGCCTGGGCGGCCCGGGCTCTCTCTTTCTGGGAACCGACGCCTGACTCGGCGTTGGACGCCTCACTCTGGCGGCTGGGGGGCACCAGTTCTGCGCGGCGGTTGTCAGTCTGTGCCGATTCCGTCTGCGGCTGCAGTTGATTCGGAATGATGGTCGGCAGACTGACGTTGATGTTCATGTCACACCCGGATATCGATCAGGGTGCCCAGCATGTCGCTGGCCGTCTGGATCACCTTGGCGGATGCCCCGGCATGCAGCTCGGCCACCTTGAGATTCACCAGTTCATCCGGCAACTGCACCTGCTCACCCGCTGGCGTATTGAGACGGGCGATCTGGCTGGAAGCCTGGCCCGCCAACTGCTCGGCCCGTTGGAACCCCTGCACGCCCGCCGTCATGGCTGATTCGATACGCATTGGCACACTCCTCTGTAGGGTTGGCTAATTATCCATCAATCTGACGAGTTATTGAAGCCTGCCGCTCAAATCTCAGTCAATGAACCGCCGCAGGAGGGTGATGAACTGCTCTGGATGGGAGATGAAGGGGGCATGGGATGCCTTCTCCAGCACCAGACTGTGGCTGGCAGGGTAGCGCGCATCCAGCAAGGGAATGGCGGCCTTCGGCACCAGGGTATCCAGCCTGCCGTAAAGACGCAGCCAGGGCAGATCCAGGCCGATCAGTTCATCCCGCAGATCGACCTCGGCCAGCAGACCCAGACCTGCCTCCAGAGCCGCAAGCCGGGGAGCGGGTCGCTCCGCCAGCCAGTGACGCAACTGGCGAATGTCGTTTCTGGCGTGCTCGCTGCCCATGGCCTGGATCGCGAGGAAACGCTCTATGGTCTGCATGAAGTCGCCGGCCAGCATCTGGTTGAACCCCGCCAGCACCTTGGGGGCAATCCCGGGCCACTCGTCGCGGGCCATGAAGCAGGGAGAACTGGCTACGGTAATGAGAGAGTGAAGACGTTCAGGCATGGTCAGCGCCAACTGACTCGCCACCAGACCACCGAGGGACCAGCCGAGCAGATGGCATTTTTCAGGCAATATGGCCGCCACCTGCTCTGCCAGCCAGGGCAGGGTGTAGTCTGTTCCTGATTGCAGGGGGCTGTTGCCAAAGCCGGGCAGGTCCACCAGATGCAGCCGATAGTGGGCAGCCAGTTCTTGGGCAATACCGTGCCAGACGGCCCCGTTCATGCCCCAGCCATGCAACAACACCAGGTCCGGGCCCTGGCCAAACCGCTCAACCGATACGCTCATCTAGACTCAAGATCCCTGTTTATCTGCTTGGAGCCTGCATGTTAAAGCGGCTGCTCGCCAAAGCAAGTCCGATCCTTGGCACCCAGTCCGACTGGCTCGGTCTGTGCCTGCTCTGTCGCCAACCCTGTGACGAGACGCCTTTGTTGTGCTCCTGGTGCCGCCACGCCCAGCACCAGCACGACAGACGATGCCTGATGTGCGCAGTACCGCTGCCGGAGCAACATCGCGAGAGCGAACTGCTGTGCGGACGATGCCAGCGCAGACCCGCCCCCTGGGAGCGTTTGCAGGTGATCGGCGATTATCAGGCACCTTATGCCCAACTCATCCCCCGGCTGAAGTATTCCGGTCAGATCCTGCTCGCGCCGCTGCTTGCCCGCCTGCTGGCAGACCATCTGGATCTCGCCAACCCGCCGCAGGTCATCATTCCGGTTCCCCTGCACTGGTGGCGCCAGTGGTGGCGAGGCTTCAATCAGGCAGAAGAAATCGGCCATGCCCTGAGCGCACTCACCGGCATTCCTTGCGACACCCGCGTACTGCGCCGGACAAGGTCGACCCCGCAACAGACCCGGCTCAGTGCCGGCCAGCGGCGACGCAATCTGCGTGGCGCCTTCGAAATAGAACCTCACCACTACCGGCATGTGGCACTGCTCGATGATGTGGTCACCACGGGCGCCACCGCAGGTCAGCTCACCCGGTTGCTTCATGAGCACGGCGTCACCACGGTGGAGGTGTGGGCCATCTGCCGTACCCTCCGACACCTGAAATAACCGGGCAGGGATCCGGCCCGGGAGTCCGCAGGCGGCATGATTCCGATACGCCCGGGCTCACAGGCTCACCATCGGCACGCTACCCAAGCCCCGCCAAGCGAGTTATCATGAATACCCTAGTCGTACACTCAGGTTTATGAGGATAGTGATGATCAGCATTTCCGACACCGCCCAGGCCCACTTCCGCAAGTTGCTGGAGAAGCAGCCTGATGGCACCAACATCCGGGTGTTTGTGGTCAATCCGGGAACCCAGAATGCCGAGTGCGGCGTATCCTATTGCCCACCCGACGCGGTCGATCCGGAAGATCAGCACCTGCCCTTCAGCGGCTTCGACTGCCTGGTCGATCCCCTGAGCGCCCCCTTCCTGGTGGATGCCACCATCGACTTCGTCACCGATCAGATGGGCTCCCAGCTCACCCTGAAAGCCCCGAACGCCAAGATGCGCAAGGTGGCCGACGACGCCCCGCTGATCGACCGCATCGAGTACGTGCTGATGTCCGAGGTGAACCCCATGCTGGCCGGTCACGGCGGCAAGGTCACCCTGGTCGAGCTGACCGACGACAAACTGGCCATCCTGCAGTTTGGCGGCGGTTGCAACGGTTGCTCCATGGTCGACTACACCCTGAAAGAGGGGATCGAGAAGCAGTTGCTGGAGAAATTCCCGGGCGAGCTCAACGGCGTCAAGGATGCCACCGAGCACCAGCGCGGCGACCACTCCTACTACTGATTTGCCCCCTTGCGGCAAAGAAAAGGCCCCGCCAGCTGGCGGGGCCTTTTGCATGCTGCGGCTGGCAGATCACTCGTCCTTCTTGTCTCGCGACAGCAGGGCGATGGCTGCCTCTTTCGGGTTCTTGCCCTCGTACAGCACTTTGAAGATCTGTTCGCAGATGGGCATCTCGACGCCACAGCGGGCCGCCAGCAGATGCACTTCCTTGGTGTTGCGATAGCCCTCCACCACCTGGCCTATCTCGGCCATGGCGGTGTCAACCGACTTGCCCGCTCCCAGCGCCAGACCGAAACGGCGGTTGCGCGACTGGTTGTCGGTACATGTCAGCACCAGATCCCCGAGCCCCGCCATCCCCATGAAGGTCTTGGCGTCGGCCCCGAGGGCGGCGCCCAGACGCTGCATCTCCACCAGACCCCGAGTGATGAGCGCGGTTCTGGCGTTGGCGCCAAAGCCGAGTCCGTCAGAGAGACCGGCACCGATGGCAATGACGTTCTTGACCGCCCCGCCCAGCTGCAGACCGATGAAGTCCGGATTGGTATAGACCCGGAACGAGCGGCCGCAGTGCAGCAGGTGGGAGAGATCGTCGGCAAAGTCGTCGTGGGTCGAGGCCACCGAGATGGCGGTCGGCAGACCGGCGGCCAGCTCGCGGGCGAAGGTCGGGCCCGAGATGACCGCCAGTGGAATGGCATCCCCCAGCACCTCCCGCGCCACCTCTTGCAGCAGACGGCCGCTGTCCGGCTCCAGCCCCTTGGTGGCCCAGGCGATCCGGGTATCCGGGCGCAGGAAGGGTTTGACCCGGGTCAGTACCTGGCCGAACACATGGCTCGGCACCACCAGCAGCAGCACGGGAGCGGCTTGCACCGCCGCCTGCAGATCCGACGTCAGTTGCAGATCGGCCGGGAAGGGGACATCCGGCAAGAATGCCTTGTTGCAGCGATCCTGTTCCAGCTCGGCGACATGGGCAGGGTCGTGACCCCACAGCAGGGTCGGATGACCATTGCGCGCCAGAGAAATGGCAAGGGCGGAGCCATAAGACCCCGCCCCCAGGACCGAGATTGCGATCTGGTCGGCCATTATCAGGCTTCCGCAGTCGCCTGCTGGGCCTGTACCTGCGCCATGTGCTGGGCGAACAGGGCGTCGAAGTTGACCGGAGCCAGGTTCAGTTGCGGGAAGGAACCCTTGCTCACCAGGTTGGACACCGCTTCGCGGGCATACGGGAACAGGATGTTCGGGCAGAAGGCCGCCAGGCAGTGGGCCAGTTGCGGCTCAGGCAGGTTGCCGATGGTGAAGATGCCGGCTTGCTGCACTTCGCACAGGAAGGCGGTCTCGGTTTCCAGCTTGCAGGTGACGGTCAGGGTCAGCACCACTTCATAGACGCTGTCGGCCAGGACATTGGTCTTGGTGTCCATGTCCAGCTTGACGTCCGGCTGCCACTCTTTCTGGAAGATGTGCGGAGTATTCGGGGCTTCGAAGGAAACA
The DNA here is from genome assembly GCF_040908105.1 of Aeromonas sp. R7-2. Classification (NCBI taxonomy): domain Bacteria; kingdom Pseudomonadati; phylum Pseudomonadota; class Gammaproteobacteria; order Aeromonadales; family Aeromonadaceae; genus Aeromonas; species Aeromonas sp. R7-2. Next base: position 25,581 of record NZ_JBFODC010000016.1, read on the forward strand.
TCCTTGGTGTAGACACGCTGGATGTGGAATTCCGGTTGCACTTCCTGGTTGTTGATTTCGTCAGCCATTTCGTTTGATTCCTTTTTAAGATAATGAGTGGGCGCAGGCCCTTAAATCAGCGTTTTTTGGTCACCGGCAGATTGTCTGCACGCCATTGGGCCATGCCACCGCTGAGCACATACACCTGCTTGAAACCGGCCTTGCTCAGTTGGCGACCCGCGCCACCAGCGGTCATCCCCGACTCGCACACCACTATGATGGGGGCATCCTTGTGCTTTTCAACCGGACCCAGATTATTCGCCTGGATCTGGGCGAGCGGCAGGTGATGGGCCCCGGCCAGATGGCCCTTGGCAAATTCATCCTGACTGCGAATGTCCACGACGGTGGCATTTTCACGGTTGATAAGCAGGGTAGCGGCGTGGTTGTTGACCGCCTTCACCGGAGAAAAACGAGCACGCACAGTGGTATACACCAGAGTGCCTGCCAGGCCCAACCAGGCTGCGGTCAGCAGCGGATTGCGGGCCGCGAAATCCAAATACTCTTGCATCTTCTACTATCCAGGGACCAAGACAAGGGCCCGAGTATACATGGGGCCCTGCATAAGATCAGCCATCTTGGCGGCAAAGCGAGAGCAAGCTCCCATCAGGGATGGCTGCCGATTCTTCCTCCTCCAACCGGGCCGAACGAGAGGATGCGCCATGCCGAAAAGAGGGGGGAAACAGCGGAAAACCCGCCGCGGCAGACAAGCCGGCAACATGCCTAAAACAGCGGGATAACAGTTAAAAAGCGAGGCTGGAGAGGGACTTGGCTATCAGGTGACTATTTCGGCAGATGTAGTAATATTACGCTAGTTTCACTTCCCGCAATTCATTCCTATCCGAGAGGACATAGCCTTATGTCAACAGCTAAGAAACCGCTGGTTCTGGTCATCATGGACGGTTGGGGCTACAGCACCAAGCAAGAGTACAACGCCGTTGCTGCTGCCAAGACCCCCAATCTGGATCGCCTGGCCCGTGACTACACCAGCACCCTGATCTCCGGCTCCGGCCTGGACGTGGGTCTGCCGGACGGCCAGATGGGCAACTCCGAAGTGGGCCACACCAATATCGGTGCCGGTCGCGTCGTCTATCAGGAGCTGACCCGCATCTCCAAGGACATCCAGGACGGCGACTTCTTCCAGAACGTCGAGCTGGCCAAGGCTGTCGACGCTGCCGTGACCAAGGGCAAGGCCGTGCACATCATGGGTCTGATGTCCCCGGGTGGCGTACACAGCCACGAAGAGCACATCATGGGCATGATCGAGATGGCCGCCAAGCGTGGCGCCGAGCAGATCTACTTCCACGCCTTCCTGGATGGCCGCGACGTCCCGCCGCGCAGTGCCCAGTCCTCCATCGAGCTGTTCGACGCCCTGTTTGCCCGCCTGGGCAAGGGTCGTTTCGCCTCCATGATCGGTCGTTACTACGCCATGGACCGCGACAACCGCTGGGATCGCGTGCAGCAGGCCTATGACCTGATGACCCAGGGCAAGGGCGAATTCACCGCCGACAACGCCACCGACGCGCTGGCCGCCGCCTATGCCCGCGACGAGAACGACGAGTTCGTCAAGGCCACCCGCATCGGCGACGCTGTACCGATGATCGACGGCGATGCGCTGATCTTCATGAACTTCCGTGCCGACCGCGCCCGCGAAATCACCCGCGCCTTCGTCGATACCGACTTCACCGGCTTCGCCCGCACCGCCAACCCGGCCCTGCACTTCGTGATGCTGACCGAATACGCGGCCGACATCAAAACCGCCTGCGCCTATCCGCCCACCGCCCTGGTCAATACCCTGGGTGAGTGGCTGGCCAAGCAGGGCAAGACCCAGCTGCGCATCTCCGAGACCGAGAAGTACGCCCACGTCACCTTCTTCTTCAACGGTGGCGAAGAGGCGTGCTTCACTGGCGAAGATCGCGAAATCGTGGCGAGCCCGAAAGTGGCTACCTATGACCTGCAGCCGGAGATGAGCTCCGAAGAGCTGACCGACAAGCTGGTTGCGGCCATCAAGAGCGGCAAGTACGACGTCATCATCTGCAACTACCCGAACGGCGACATGGTCGGCCACACCGGCGTGTTCGATGCGGCCGTCAAAGCCTGTGAAGCGGTCGACCACTGCATCGGTCGCGTCACCGACGCCCTGGCGGAAGTGGGTGGCGAGTGCCTCATCACCGCCGACCATGGCAACGCCGAGAAGATGATGGACGAAGAGACTGGTCAGGCCCACACCGCCCACACCAATCTGCCGGTTCCCCTCATCTACTTCGGTCGTAAAGCCGAGGTCGCCGAAGGTGGCAAACTGTCCGATCTGGCCCCCACCATGCTGACCCTGATGGGTCTGCCGGTGCCGCCGGAAATGACTGGCAAGCCCCTGATGATTCTGAAATAATCCTGCCCCATGCGGGGATGCGAAATTATTTCACAGAAAACCAGTCGCGTCGGCCTGTTGGTCGGCGCGCTGTTTTTTTGCCTGATCGGCGGTACCGGCACAGCCCAGGCTGCGAACCAGCAGCTGGGGGCCATGCAGTCCCAGATCAAGGAACAGCAACAGACCCTCAAGCTCAGCAAGCAGGAGCTTGCCAAGCTCAACACCCAGCTCAAGGCTGACGAGCAGGCCATTTCGGCTGCCGCCGCCAAACTCGAGCAGACCAGACAGCAACTCCGGCAGAACCAGCAGAAGCTGGCGTCCCTGCAGCAGGACAAGCTGGCACTGGAGCAGCAAGCAAAACACCAGAAGCAGTTGCTGGCCAAGCAGGCGGAAAGCGCCTTCCAGGCGGGCAACCACGATTACCTCAAACTGCTGCTCAACCAGCAGGATCCGGCCAAACTGAGCCGCGCCCTCGACTATTTCGACTACCTCAACAAGGCCCGTATCGAGGCCATTGAAGCCCTGCGCGCCACCCGTGACAAGCTGGCCAAGAACCAGCAGGCCACCAGGGAGACCGAGAAACGCCTCCAGACCCTGCTCGGCGAGCAGCAGGAGCATCACCAGAGCCTGCTGGCCAGCCAGCAGAGCCGTGCCAAGGTGCGTAACCAGTTGCAGCAGTCGGTGCAGGCCGACGAGCAGAAGCTCGACAAGCTGGTCAAGGCGGAGAAAGCGCTCAAGGCGCGGCTGGAAGAGCTGCGTCGCCAGCAGGAAGAAAAGGAACGCCGCGAACGGGCCGAGCGGGAGCGCCTTGCCAAGATCAAGGCCGAGCAGGAGCGCCAGCGCCGTCTGGAGGCCCAGCGCCTGGCAGCCGAGCAGAAGCGCATCGAGGAGCAGCAGCGGATCGCGGCCCAGCAGCGCCAGGTCGGCGAACAGCAGCGGCTGGCGGCCCAGCAGCAACGCGTCGCCGAACAGCAGGCCAAGGTGGCGCAGCAGCAAGCGGCCGCCCGCAACAGCGCCAAGGCAAGCAGCAACGGCTACGGCGGTCTGAGCACGGGTGGCAACCTGCGCTGGCCGGTGCAGGGCCCCATCCTCATCTCCTACGGCTCGCCACGTACCGCCGAGCTGAAGTGGAAGGGCACTCTGATCGGCGCCAGCGAAGGGACCCAGGTCAAGGCGGTGGCACCGGGCCAGGTGGTCTACGCCGACTGGCTCGACGGCTTCGGCATGCTGCTGGTCATCGACCACGGCAAGGGCTACATGAGCCTCTACGGCCACAACCAGTCGCTGCTGCGACAGGTGGGACAAAAGGTGGAGCAGGGTGAGCCCGTGGCTCTGGTCGGCGACAGCGGCGGACAGGAGCGCTCCGGCCTCTACTTCGAGATCCGCTATCAGGGCGAGGCCATCAACCCGACCAAGTGGCTGGCCAGACGCTAAGCCCATCTTGGCGGGGCCATCAACCCGGCCAACTGCCACAGGCCAGACGCTGAGTCCACCTTTGCGGGGCCATCAACCTGGGCCAACAACATCTGGCCAGACGCTAGGGGTCAGCGCCCCTCATCCCCAGCCCTTCTCCCGCGAGGGGGGCAGGGAGCAAAAGACAGCAACACCGCGTCGTTTACCACTTCACCTGACAAAAAGTCTGCATCGCGCAGGCTTTTTACTTGGCAGGGGAGGCACCACACCGCCCGCCCCGATGATGAAAACTTACCTCTTTTCCATCCCGCTCAGGGGAAGACCACCAGCCCGATCTGCTCCAGCAGCCCCTGCTGCTGATCTTCATTGATCTGCACCCCAGCGAGGTTGACCCGGCGCAGATCCAGACCGGGCAGATCGCACTGGCGCAGATCGCAGCCTTGCAGGTTGAAGCTGGTCCAGTCGATTTGCCCGAACTCGGAGCCGCTGAGATCCGAGCCCGCCAGGGAGGCGCCCAGCAGGTTGGCCCCCTGCCAGCGGTTGCCGGCAAGCTCGCACCGCTCCAGCAGGCAGCTTTCGAAGTTGGCGTAGCTGAAGTTGTTGCCGGTGAGGTGGGCTTCGCAGAAGTAGCTTTTGGCGGTGATCCGGTTGGCGAAGCTGGCATGGGCGAAGTTGATCCCCATGGCCTGGCAGTCGCGCATCTCCAGCCCAAGACACTGGCTGCGGCCGAAGTCCGCCAGGGTGAGATCGCAGCGCAGGAAGCTCGCCTCCCTCAGATCGCAGCCCTGAAACAGGCATCCCAGCTCCCGTTCCCTGTCATAGAAGCTGCAGTCGACGAAGCGGCTCTCCCCGAGATCGAGCCAGGAGAAGTGGCAGCCGATGAAGCGGCACCCCTGGAACTGCTCCCCCTCCACCTCCTGCTGCTCGAAGTGGATCCCCTCGAAACACCTGCCCTTGATCATCCCCTGCCCCCTGTTGATGGCGTCATATGCTGACATTGCCGTGCAAAAACGGTAATGTTACGTGTAACATTTTTTGCCGGATCCCCAGATGAACGACACCCGCAAGCGCCGCCCTACCCTGCAGGACATTGCCGACCTGACCGGTGTCACCAAGATGACCGTCAGCCGCTACCTGCGCGACCCGTCCGCCGTGGCCGAAGGGACCCGCGAGCGCATCGCCGCCGCGGTGGAGGAGCTCGGCTACATCCCGAACCGGGCGCCGGACATGCTCTCGAACGCCACCAGCAAGGCGATCGGCATCCTGATCCCCTCCCTCTCCAACCAGGTCTTCTCAGCGGTGATCCACGGCATCGAGGCGGTGACCCGGCCCGCCGGCTACCAGACCCTGCTCGCCCACTACGGCTACAGCCCGGAGCGGGAGGAGGAGCAGGTCGCCTCCCTCCTCTCCTACAACGTGGACGGGCTCATCCTCTCGGACACCCAGCACACCGAGCGCACCCGCAAGATGATCGCCACCGCCGGCATCCCGGTGGTGGAGACCATGGATCTGCCCCTCTCCCCCATCGACATGGTGGTGGGCATGGATCACCGGGCCGCCGCCCGGGCCATGGTAACAGAGATGCTGCGCCGGGGACGGCGCAAGGTGATCTACCTCGGCGCCCGGCTCGACGTGCGCACCCAGCTGCGAATGGAAGGCTACTACCAGGCGATGGCCGATTTCGGTCTGACCGGCCAGCACCTGCTGACGGAGCAATCTTCCAGCTTCACCCTGGGGGGAGAGCTGCTGGCCCAGGCCATGGCGCGCTTCCCCGATCTCGACGGCCTGTTCTGCACCAACGACGACCTGGCAGTGGGAGCCCTGCTGCAATGCCAGGCCAGGTGGATCCCGGTGCCCCAGCAGGTGGCCATCGCCGGCAGCAACGCCCTCGACATCGGCCACGCCATGACCCCCAAGCTCGCCAGCATCGTTACCCCCCGCGAGACCATAGGTCGCGAAGCCGCCATCATGCTGCTGGCCCGCCTCGGCGGCCAGCCGCTGGCGACCAGGTGCAAGGACATCGGCTTCTCCCTCTATGAGGGGGAAAGCCTCGGCTGATCCCCGGCCATCATGGCGCGTTCGACCGCCATGATGGCGCCTTCCCCCCTCTCCCCTCGCCGTCCCCTGGCCTATGCTGGCTCCTCCATCCACCCTGTCAGGAGCAGACCATGCACCACACCGAACGATTGAAAGCCTGCCTGCAGCGCGTCATCTGCGATCCCGCCTTCCCCCTGGCGGAGCTCGACGCCTGGTTCACCCCCGACTACTGCCAGGAGGTGAACGGCGAGCGGCTCGACTACCCGGCGTTTCACCAGCACATCGCCACACTGCGCCGCCATCTGGCCGGGGCGAGCATCGAGTTTGTCGCCACCCTGGCGCAGGGGGAGCGGGTGCACTCGACCCATGTGGTACGGGCCACCCGCCAGGACGGCGGCACCCTGATCTGCAAGGTGAGCGGCCTCTTCACCTTTCGCGGCGATCGGATCTGCCACACCGACGAGGTGACCTGCCTGCTGGCAGGCAGCAAGGAGGATGCGGATATCGGCTCGCGGCGCTGACTGCCGGCAACCCGCAGACACCGCCATGGCGGGCAGGAAGGCAGACAATGCGCCCTCAGGCCGCCGGTTCGCGCCGGGCAAGGCGCTGGAGGGCGCGGGACAAGGCGCCGGGATCCTCGTAGCCGAGCCGATCGGCGATCTGGGCCAGCGTGAGCCCCCGGTGCTGCAACTGGCGCGCCCGTCCCAGCACCACCTGCTCCCTCCATTGGCGAAAGCTGCACCCCAGCTGCTGGAGGAAGAGCCGGTTGAGGGTGCGCACCGAGGCGCCGCAATCTGCCGCCAGCGCCGTCAGCGTCAGATGGATGGCGGGTGCCTGGCACACCCTGTCCAGCACCCGCAGCAGGCGCGGGTCCAGCTCCCCGGTGAGGGGAATGCGCGCCGCGAGCGGGTCGGCGCGCTCCAGCTCCTGGCAAAGCACTGTCAGATAGGCCCCCTTCACCTCCCCCTCGGCCAGCTCGGGCAGGCGGGCGAAGAGGCCCGCCAGCAGCGGGCTGGCCTGCAAGGGGCCGAAGGCGGTGCGGGCCGACGTCGGCACATAGAGGAGGGAGAGCCGGGAGCGGCGCAGCACGCGAAACTCGTGCTCCCACCCCGCCGGAATAAAGCAGATCTGGCCCGCCACCAGCAGTTCTCCCTCCCCTCGCCCCGTGATGATGCCGCCCCCGTCGTGCAGATAGCAGTATTGGGCATGGGGGTGGCAGTGCAGCGCGGTGAAGTGCCCTTGCGGGTAGGATGGATGCAGACAGGACATGAAGGCTCCAGGGGAGAGGGGCGGCCCCCGACCTTAAGCCAGGGCGAGGCCGGAAGCAAACGGCCCACCCCCTCCGGGGGCGGAAAAACAGCAGGCCACCCGGGGGTGGCCTGTTTAATTTTTCTAAACGATATTTGCTTAGCGTTTAACCAATTCAACCGCTTCCCGGGAGAGGCGGGTCACCTCCTCCCAGTTGCCGCTCTTGACGGCGTCTGCCGGCAGCATCCAGGAGCCGCCGACGGTGGCCACACATTTCAGCGCCAGGTAGTCGGCCACGTTTTTCGGGCCGATGCCGCCGGTGGGGCAGAATTTCACCTGGGGCAGGGGCGCCGCGATGGCGGAGAGTGCCTTGGTGCCGCCGTTCGCCTCGGCCGGGAAGAATTTGAGGTGGTCGTAGCCTGCTTCCAGCGCCTGCATCACCTCGGACGGGGTGGCCACCCCCGGGATCAGCGGCGCCGTGCTCTTGGCCGCGTGGGCCAGCAGGGCCGGGGTCATGCCCGGGGAGATGACGAAGCGGGCACCGGCAGCGACGGCGGCATCAAACTGCGCGCAGTTGAGCACGGTACCGGCACCGACCATGGCATCCGGCATCGCCTTGGCGATGAGGGCGATGGCGTCCAGCGCCACCGGGGTGCGCAGGGTGATCTCGAACACCGAGATGCCACCATCCAGCAGGGCCTTGGCCATCGGCAGGGCCTGCTCCAGGTCGTTGATGACCATCACGGGTACCAGGGGGGAGGCGGCAAACACCTCGGCAGGGGTCACTTTCCAGTTCTGCATAGCTCTTCCTTAGTCAAAGATGGTGGCGCCGCACTCGGCGCTCGATACCGCGCGACGCATCACGCTGAACAGTTCACGGCCCCACCCCTCTTGTTCCAGGGTGAGGTCGATCTCGGCCTGGGTACGGCCGCTCAAATCGGTCAGGCAGTCGAGGCGGCCAGACTCGGCATCCACCCGCAGCAGGTCGCCATCGGCGAGCAGGCCGATGGCCCCGCCGTGCAGCGCTTCCGGGGTGACGTGGATGGCGGCCGGGATCTTGCCGGAGGCGCCGGAGAGGCGACCATCGGTGACCAGGGCCACCTTGTGACCCGCCTTCTGCAGGTTGCCAAGCACCGGCATCAGCTTGTGCAGCTCCGGCATGCCGTTGGCGGCCGGGCCGTTGTGGCGCACCACGATGACGGCGTCCTGGTTCAACTCACCAGCCTTGTAGGCCGCCTCCACCGCATGCTGGGAGGAGAAGACCCGGGCCGGGGCCTCGATGACCCGATACTCGGGCGCGACGGCGGAGACCTTGACCACGGCGCGGCCCAGGTTGCCCGCCAGCAGCTTGGTGCCGCCGGTGGCCTGGAACTCGCTGCCAGAGGGGGAGAGCACGCTCGGATCCCCGCTCTCGCCCACCGGTTGCCACACCAGCTTGCCATCCACCAGTGCCGGACGGCTGAGGTAGTCCTGCATCTCGCCGAAGACCGGGGTGGCATCCATGTGGATCAGCCCTTCTTCGGCCAGACGACGCATCAGGCCGGGCACGCCCCCCGCCTGCTCGAAGGCGTTGACGTCCGCCGGGCCGTTCGGGTACATGCGCACCAGGAGCGGCACCACGTCGGAGAGATCGCTCAAGTCGTCCCAGGTCAGCTCCAGCCCGGCGGCGCGGGCCAGCGCCACCATGTGGATGCTGTGGTTGGTGCTGCCGCCGGAGGCGAGCAGGGCCACCAGGCCGTTGACCAGGGCGCGCTCGTCGATCACCGCACTCAGGGGGCGATAGGCCGGGGAGCCCGGGATCATGGCGCTGATGCGGCGGGCCGCTTCCTCGGTGAGGGCGTGGCGCAGCTCGCTGTGCGGATGCACGAAGGCGGAACCCGGCAGCATCAGGCCCATGGCTTCGAACACCAGCTGGTTGGTGTTGGCGGTGCCGTAGAAGGTGCAGGTGCCCGCCGCGTGGTAGGCGCCGCACTCCATCTTGAGCAGGGCGTCGCGGCCCACTTCACCGGCAGCGTACTGCTGGCGCACCTTCACCTTCTCGTCGTTGCTGATGCCGCTCGCCATGGGACCGGCAGGCACGAAGGCGGTGGGCAGGTGGGCGTGGGAAAGCGCCCCCATGATCTGGCCCGGGGCAATCTTGTCGCAGATGCCGAGCAGCAGGGTGGCGTCGAAGGTGTTGTGGGAGAGGGAGACCGCGGTGGCCTGGGCGATGAGGTCCCGGGAGAAGAGGGACATGTCCATCCCCGGCTGACCCTGGGTCACGCCGTCGCACATGGCGGGCACGCCGCCGGCGACCTGGGCGCTGTGGCCGAGCTCGGCCAAGGCGCCCTTGATGATGTCCGGGTAGCCCTGATAGGGCTGATGGGCACTCAGCATGTCGTTGTAGGCGGTGACGATGGCCACGTTGGCGCGGGTCATGTCGAGGATGCGCCCCTTCTCGTCACAGCTCGAGGCGGCCACGGCGTGGGCCAGGTTGCCGCAGGAGAGGGAGGCGCGGGTCTTGCCCTGATCAGCCTGGCGCTGGATGCGGGCCAGGAAGTGGGCACGGCGGGCGGTGCTGCGCTCGCGGATGCGGTTGGTCACCTGGGTGATCACGGGATGGGTCATAGCTTTATCTCCAACTCTATATACGGGCGCGGTCGGCCGCAGCCGGGCGCGCGACATGGCTCATTGCGCCTGCGTCAGCGCGGTGACGGCACGGTCGACCACCTGTTCGAAGGTCCCGTCGATATCGATGCGAAACACGCCGGGCTCGCCATCCGGTCGCTCCAGGGTATCAAACTGGCTTTGTACCATGGCTTCGCGCATGAAGTGGCCCTGCCGTGCCCGCATCCGTTCGAGAATGAGGGACTGGCTGCCATCCAGAAACAGGAAACTCACCGAGTCGTTGCCCTCGCGGATCTGGTCGCGGTACTGCTTCTTGAGGGCCGAGCAGACGATGACGCCGGGCTCGTTCTTGCGCTCCAGGCTGTAGGCCGCATCGCGGATCCGCTCAAGCCAGGGGGCTCTGTCTTCATCGTTGAGCGGGTTGCCCGCCGCCATCTTCTGGATGTTCGCGCGAGGGTGCAGATCATCGCCGTCGATGAACTTGGCCCCCAGGGCATTGGCCACCTTGAGGCCGATGCTGGACTTGCCGCTGCCACACACACCCATCACGATAATGCACTTGCCCGCCATTATTTGACCTCTCTCTCACTTTTCAAAAAACGTTCGCCTGATGGGTTCTAAGCTACCACGTTACCGGTAACATGTTACCGGTAACGTTTCGCAATGTGAAGTGCAGCACAGAAATGTGCAGAACAACAACTAGAACCATTTGAGGACAATTTTATGGACGGAGCAATGAACACACCCGATGTCGCCTATCTGCTCTCGGTAGCGGGCGGAGCCATTGTCATGTTGCTGGTGCTGATCATGCGATTCAAGGTACATGCCTTCGTGGCATTGACCCTGGTCAGCATGCTGACGGCCCTGGCCACCGGGGTCACCTATGACCAGGTGATCCCCACCATGCTGACCGGTTTCGGCGGCACCCTGGCCTCGGTCGCGCTGCTGGTCGGCCTCGGCGCCATGATAGGCAGGATCCTGGAGATGACGGGGGGTGCCAAGGTACTGGCCGATACCCTGATCAACCGCTTCGGCTCCCACCGCGCCCCCTTCGCGCTGGGTGTGGCCTCCCTGCTGTTCGGCTTCCCGATCTTCTTTGACGCCGGCCTCATCGTCATGCTGCCCATCATCTTCAGCGTGGCGAAGCAGTTCGGCGGCTCCGTCCTCAAGTATGCCCTGCCCTCCGCCGGTGCCTTTGCGGTGATGCACGCCTTCCTGCCGCCCCACCCGGGCCCGGTGGCCGCCAGCGAGCTGCTGGGTGCCAACATCGGTCTGCTCACCATCGTGGGCCTGCTGGTCGCGCTGCCCACCTGGTATCTGGGTGCTTACCTGTTCGGGCTCTGGTCCGGCAAGAAGTTTGAGCTGCCCCTGCCCCCGAGCTTCACTGCCAGTGCCGAGCAGCTCTCCGACAAGGTGCCGAGCTTCGGCCAGGTGATCTCCATCCTGCTGCTGCCGCTGGTGCTCATCTTCATGGATACCGGCCTCAATACCCTGAGCGTCATGGGCGTCATCGACAAGGGTGCGGACTGGGTCAACGTGCTGCGCATGGTCGGCAAGACCCCGGTCGCCCTGCTCATCACTGTGCTGTACGCCCTCTGGATGTTCCGCCAGAGCCAGGGCAAGGTGCAGCTCGAGAAGTTCTGCAACGACGCCCTGGCCCCGGTCTGCGCCGTCATCCTGGTCACCGGTGCCGGCGGCATGTTCGGCGGCGTATTGCGGGCGAGCGGCATCGGCACCGCGCTGGCCGACGTCCTCTCCGATACCGGCATGCCGGTGATCCTCGCAGCCTTCCTGGTGTCCGCCGCGCTGCGGGTCGCCCAGGGTTCCGCCACCGTGGCCCTGACCACTACCGCCGCCCTGATGGCGCCGACCGTGGCCGCCACCACCGGCCTGAGCGAGCTGGACCTGACCTTCATCGTCATCGCCATCGCCGGGGGCGCCACCGTGCTCTCCCACTTCAATGACTCCGGCTTCTGGCTGGTCAGCCGCTTCCTCAACATGGACGAGAAGACCACCCTCAAGACCTGGACCGTGATGGAGACCCTGCTCGGCACCATCGCCTTCCTCATCGTGGCCACGGCCAGCGCCATCCTCTGACGGAAACACATCGGGGCCGCATCCGTCGGCCCCGATGTGATATTGCACCGACTTTTTACGGATTCTTGCTTGGGCCCATCGCCACAGATTGCTAGAATTGCCTATTCTTCGCCCCGAGTGGAACGCTTCATCCCGTGATTTCAGGCTTCTCTATGCATTCATCGGCACATTATCGACAGTTGCTGACCCGCTTACCCCAGATCGCGGTCGCCGCGGATCAGTTCCAGATACTCAGCAGCGCCAAAGACTTCAAGAGCCGGATCCTGTCGCTCATCGCCCATGCGACCCAGCGCATCTATCTGATCGCGCTCTATCTGCAGGATGACGAGGCGGGACGGGAGATCCTCTCCGCCCTCTATGCCGCCAAGCAGCGCAATCCCTCTCTCGACATCAAGGTGTTCGTCGACTTCCACCGCGCCCAGCGCGGCCTGATCGGCAAGGGCAAGCAGGGGGGCAACCACCTGATGTACCAGGCCATGGCCGCCAGCCACCAACACCAGATCGAGATCTACGGCGTGCCGGTCAAGGGCCGCGAGCTGCTCGGGGTGCTGCACCTCAAGGGCTTCATCTTCGACGACACCCTGCTTTACTCCGGCGCCAGCCTCAACGACATCTACCTGCACCAGCAGGAGCGCTACCGCTTCGATCGCTATCACCAGATCCACAGCCCGGCACTGACCCGCAGCATGGTCAACTACGTGGATGACGTCTTCCTCGGCAGCGAGGCCGTCCAGCGACTGGATCGCACCGGCATCCCCGGCGCCAAGCAGCTCAAGGGACCGATCCGCCGCTTCAAGCAGCGCCTGCGCCTCTGCCAGTACCGCTTCGAGAGCATCCAGCCCAACGATCGGGAGATCGCCGTGACCCCCATGGTGGGCCTGGGCAAGCGGGGCAACCAGCTCAACCGGATGATCCGCAACCTGGTGCGGGCCACCGAGCGGGAGATCTTCATCTGCACCCCCTACTTCAACCCCCCCAAGGAGTTGAACAAGGACGTGGAGGCGCTGCTCAAACGCGGCTGCAAGGTGACCATCGTCGTGGGCGACAAGACCGCCAACGACTTCTTCATCCCCCCGGAGGAGAAGTTCTCCACCATCGGCGGTCTGCCCTATCTCTACGAGACCAACCTGCGCAAGTTTGCCGAGCGCAACCAGCACCACATCGACAACGGCCGGCTCAACCTCATGCTCTGGTGCTGCGAGAAGAACTCCTATCACCTCAAGGGGATCTTCGTGGATGAGGAGTGGGCCCTGCTCACCGGCAACAACCTCAATCCCCGAGCCTGGGCGCTGGATCTGGAGAACGGCCTGCTGGTACACGACCAGCACCATCACCTGCGCGAGCAGTTCAGTGCGGAGCGGGAGAACATCCTGGCCCACACCCGCCGCATCAGTCACTTCGACCAGATAGAGCAGATCAAGGATTACCCGGATCAGGTGCGCAAGCTGCTGGCCCGGATCCACAGGGTCAAGGCTCACCTCCTGCTCAAGCGCATCCTCTGACCGCCAGGGCGCCCCGTCAGTGAAAAGGCCTGCCGTTTCCGGCAGGCCTTTTTCATGGATGACCCTCCCCCCGCTCCCTTGCCCACCAGCCCGGAACGGCACAACGCGGCTTGCATCGAGGCCGCAACAACCCCTATCATCTGGACATATTTACAGTGTTTTCGGGCATCTAATTGATGAAATTGGATAAAATCTCCCTCGACAGCCTCAAGGGTGTCGGCAGCAAGATGCTGGAGAAACTCGAGCGGCTGGGGCTGGCCACGGTACAGGACCTGCTGTTCCACCTCCCCCTGCGCTACGAGGACCGCACCCAGGTGTGGCCCATCGGCGATCTGCCGCCCGGCCTGCACGGTGCCGTCGAGGGCGAGATCCAGGACACCCAGCTGGTGATGGGGCGCCGCCGCATGCTGGTGTGCCGTATCAGCGACGGCACCGGCAGCCTGACCCTGCGCTTCTTCAATTTCACCGCTGCCCAGAAAAACAGCCTGGCCCAGGGCCGCCTTATCCGCTGCTTTGGCGAGACACGTCCCGGCAAGTACGGCCTGGAGATGGCCCACCCCGAGTACAAGCTGCTCGGCGAGGAGCAGGCCGGCCAGACCGAAGAGGCCCTCACCCCCGTCTACCCCACCACAGAGGGGCTGCGCCAGCTCACCCTGCGCAGCCTCACGGATCAGGCCCTGGCCCAGCTCGACCTCTACGGGGTCGAGGAGCTGCTGCCTGCCGGCCTCTATCCCCAGCAGATCGATCTTGCCGCCGCCCTGAAGCTGCTGCACCGCCCGCCCCCCTCGGTGGCGCTGGCCCTGCTCGAGAGCGGCCAGCACCCGGCACAGCAGCGGCTGGTACTGGAAGAGCTGCTGGCCCACAACCTCTCGGTCTTGAAGGTGCGCGCCCAGGCACAGACCCAGCTGGCCCGTGCCCTCAAACCCGCTCCCGAGCTGGTCCGGCAGCTGCTCGGCGCCCTGCCGTTCACCCCCACCGGCGCCCAGAGCCGGGTGGTGGCGGAGATCGGCCGGGATCTGCAGCAGAGCCACCCCATGATGCGGCTGGTCCAGGGGGACGTGGGCTCAGGTAAAACGCTGGTCGCGGCACTGGCCGCCCTGCAGGCCATCGGCAACGGCTGCCAGGTGGGGCTGATGGCCCCGACCGAGCTGCTGGCCGAACAGCACGCCATCAACTTCGCCAGGTGGCTGGAACCGCTCGGCATCAAGGTCGGCTGGCTGGCGGGCAAGCAGAAGGGCAAGGCGCGGGAAGAGGCGCTGGCCGCCATCGCGGACGGCAGCGTCAAGATGGTGGTGGGCACCCACGCCATCTTCCAGGAGCAGGTGGTGTTCCAGCGTCTGGCCCTGGTCATCATCGATGAACAGCACAGGTTCGGGGTGCATCAGCGCCTCGCCCTGCGGGAAAAAGGAGAGCGGGAAGGGGTGCATCCCCACCAGCTCATCATGACCGCCACCCCCATCCCCCGCACCCTGGCGATGACCGCCTATGCGGACCTCGACACCTCCATCATCGACGAGCTGCCGCCGGGCCGCACTCCCATTACCACGGTCGCCCTGCCGGACAGTCGCCGCCAGGACGTGATCGAGCGGGTGAGGCTCGCCTGCGAGGAGGGCAAGCAGGCCTACTGGGTCTGCACCCTGATCGAGGAGTCGGAGGTGCTGGAGTGCCAGGCCGCCGAAGACACTGCCGCCGAGCTGCAAACCCTGCTGCCCGGCCTGCACATCGGCCTGGTACACGGCCGGATGCGCCCCGTCGAGAAACAGCGGGTGATGGAGGAGTTCAAGGCGGGCATACTGCAACTGCTGGTCGCCACCACCGTCATCGAGGTGGGGGTGGATGTGCCCAATGCCAGCCTGATGATCATCGAAAACCCGGAGCGACTGGGGCTGGCCCAGTTGCACCAGCTCCGCGGCCGGGTCGGGCGGGGGTCGGTGGCCTCTCACTGCGTGCTGCTCTATCATGCCCCCTTGTCCAAGACCGCCCAGAGCCGCCTCGGGGTACTGCGGGAGACCAATGACGGCTTTCTCATCGCCCAGCGGGATCTGGAACTGCGCGGCCCAGGCGAGCTGCTCGGTACCCGCCAGACCGGCCTGGCCGATCTCAAGATCGCCGATCTGGTGCGCGACCAGCCGCTCATCCCTCAGGTGCAGAAGATGGCGCGCTTCCTGATGGACAAACACCCGGCTCATGTCGAGCCCCTGATCCGCCGCTGGCTGGGCCTGCGAGACCACTACTCCAATGCTTGACCAAGGCAGATGCAGAAGAGGGTCACCTTGCCTGATGGATAAACACCCGAGCCATGTCGAGCCCCTGATCCGCCGCTGGCTGGGCCTGCGAGACCACTACTCCAATGCTTGACCAAGGCAGATGCAGAAGAGGGTCACCTTGCCTGATGGATAAACACCCGAGCCATGTCGAGCCCCTGATCCGCCGCTGGCTGGGCCTGCGAGACCACTACTCCAATGCTTGACCAAGGCAGATGCAGAAGAGGGTCACCTTGCCTGATGGATAAACACCCGAGCCATGTCGAGCCCCTGATCCGCCGCTGGCTGGGCCTGCGAGACCACTACTCCAATGCTTGACCAAGGCAGATGCAGAAGAGGGTCACCTTGCCTGATGGATAAACACCCGAGCCATGTCGAGCCCCTGATCCGCCGCTGGCTGGGCCTGCGAGACCACTACTCCAATGCTTGACCAAGGCAGATGCAGAAGAGGGTCACCTTGCCTGATGGATAAACACCCGAGCCATGTCGAGCCCCTGATCCGCCGCTGGCTGGGCCTGCGAGACCACTACTCCAATGCTTGACCAAGGCAGATGCAGAAGAGGGTCACCTTGCCTGATGAATAAACACCCGAGCCATGTCGAACCCTTGATACGATGCTGGCTCGGTCTACGGGATCACTACTCGAATGCCTGACCAAGCAACAGAAACAGGAGGAAAGCACTGATGAATTCCTGGCTGCGCGGCCTGCTCTACACCTTTGCCTTCCTGTTGCTCTTTGTCTGGGTCGGGCTCGGCCTGTTCGATGCCGAGCGGGCCAAGGAGCCCATCGCCGGCTGGCTCAGCCAGCAGACCGGCGTGCCTGTCACCATAGGCCGGCTGGTGTTCAATCCGCTGCACCCCTACACCCTGCTGGCGGAACAGGTGCGCTATGGGGATGCGGTACAGCTGGAAAAACTCTATCTGGAGATCGAGCACATCGACTGGTTGAACCGGGATGTGCGCATCGCCCACCTGGACCTCATCCGTCCCGTCATCAAGCTGCCGCTCCCCAACCAGTTGCCAAGCCTGCCGGTTCACTCCCTCACCATCAGCGACAGCACCATCGACAACCTGAGCCTGCAGAGCGAGGCCCTGACCCTGCGCGGCCTCAGTGCGTCCCTGAGTGACTGGGAACTGATCGACCCGAGACGCCAGCCCCAGGCCAACCTCACCCTGGGCATCAACCAGCTGGAGACCCCCATGTTCACCCTGGCCCGTCTCAGCCTCAAGGGGCGGCTGGAGGGGCAGGTGCTCAGCACCGACAGACTGACCACCAACCTGTTCGACGGCCTGCTCGAGACCGGCATGGTGCTGAACTGGCCAGAGCGCAGCCTGCAACTGCACGCTCTCAAGGCCCGCGCCATGCGACTCGAGCTTGGTGACATTCCCCCTGGCGAGTTCCCCCTGCGCCGCATCACCCTGGACAGGGGTCAGCTTGCCCAGGTGAGCATCAATGCCATCGATCAGGAGCTCTCCCTCAACAACTTCAACGGCCAGCTCACCGCCTTCGACTGGCAGGCGGGCAGCCAGCCCAGCGGCTATCTGGCGGGCACCCTGGGCGACATGGGCCGCGGCCTGTTCCAGCTTGAGGCCGTCGAGGGCAAGCTCGCCTTCTCCCCCCGGCAGCTGGATGCCGAGCTGCGGGGCAAGGCATACGAAGGGGAGTTCAACGTCGAGCTGGCCCTCGACACCCAGCAGCAGAAGCTCACCCTGAAGGATCTGGCCCTGAGCGGCATGGACATCAGTTTGCCCCAGGGGTGGTGGCAGGATTGGCAGGGCTGGCGCCCGCAACAGATCGACATCCGCAAACTGGCCTTCGACAAGCTCAAGGTGCTCTCTTTCGACGACACCCTGCCCCTCTCCCTGACCGGCTGGCAACTCTACCTGAACGATCTCGCCCTGCGGGGCAACCAGCCAGGCCCCCTGCTGGGGCGAGCCCGCATCGAGAGCAAGTGGTTCGAGCTGGTGTGGGACGGTCTCAGTGCCCGCAACGGCACCCTGGATGGCGAGCTGACCCCCAGCTCCTGGCAGCTCAACACCCTCGCCACCTCCCTGCCCGACGAGGGCTCCCTCAACCTGAGCGGCCAGTGGGGCAGAACGCCCGGGCAGGAGAGCCGTATGCAGTTGCAGGGCAAGCAGCTGGATCTGGAGCAGTGGGGCAAGTTGCTGCACTCCCCCGTCTCCTTCGCGGGCAAGGTGGATCTGGCAGCAGATCTGCAGGCCGACCTCAACGGGCAACCCGGCGAGCAGACGGCCAACTGGCGCCGGACCCTTCAGGGCAGCCTGAGCCTGGAGAGCAAGGATCCCTTCTGGGACAAGGTCGGCATCGACCCCCTGCTGGATGACTGGTTCAGGGAGCCGACCCCCCCCGATCTGACACCGCAGACGCTGTGGCAGGCGATGCAACGCGGAGACACCCCCTTCTATCAGATCAGGCTGGATGCCAGGGCGGAGCAGGGCAAGGTGCGGATCGAGCAAGGTGGCGCCTCCACCATCACCCACCTGCTGGCGCTGCAAGGGGGTGTCGACCTGGCCGCAGACCAGTGGCAGCTCGACCTCGGGGTCCTGAACAAGGGACGCTGCGCCGAGCTGCTCGCCCGCTGGCGCGGCCCCCTCAATGCGCCCGACCTGGGCTGGAGTTTCCCCACGGGACAGGACGCCTGTGGCTGGGAGGCGGGTGTGCGCTACCCCGCCCAGGGACGAAGCGGCCCGCTCTGGCGCCCACGGCCACCCGCCGCCCAATAACGAACAAGGCCTCGCGAAGAGGCCTTGTTGCTGTGAACATCAGGGATCAGCGTGCGCCGCGCTTGATGGGCAGCACCACGTACTGACCGACAAACTCCACCGCCAGCTTGCGGCCACTGAACAACTGCACCCGCAGGCTGAACTTGGCGGATTCTCCGCCCCTCAGCGGCTCGAGCACGGCGGGCATGCCCTCCCGGGCCACCCGCGCCTCCGGCTCTTCGCTCACCGGCCGGTAATACTTGATGTTGCCCTCGGCCAGCACGGTATCCCCTCCCAGCCCTGCCTCCTTGAGCTGCAACCAGATAAGACCCCAGCCCGCCAGCACGCACTGGCTGTAGATGCTGCCGGCGAACATGGTGTCGTGGACGTTGAGATTGGCCGCCAGGTTGGCCTTGAGGTGGAAGGTCTGGCCATCGTAGTGGGTGATGTGCACCCCCATCTTCTCGCTGATGGGAATACCCCGCGACCAGCGGGTGGTGAGATCCTGGCACCACTCCGGACGGTACTGGATGGTCTGCATGGGACTCAGGGACTTGATCATCTGGCGGTGAGGGATGCGACCGAAGGAGACGGGGCCTTCCCCTACCTCGAGGAAGCCGCAGCGGCGATAGAACTCCACCGCCTCCTGGCGGGCGTTCATCACCAGCCGTTTCACCTTCTCGTCGCGGGCAAGCTGCTCGAGATCCTCCACCATGCGGGCGCCCAGCCCCTGGCCGCGAAATTCGGGTCGCAGCGCCATAAAGCGGATCTGGGCTTCATCGCCGCCCACAAAGAGGCGACCCACGGCGATGGGCGTTCCGTCGGGTGAGAGCATCAGCCGGTGAATGGCAACGGTATCGTACTCGTCACGCTCGGAGCCAAGGGGCAGATTGAAGGGTTTGCGCAGTAGTTCCCAGCGCAACTGATAGTAAGCATCCAGCTCCGCTGGTGTTTCTGGGGTGACTACCCGGTACATAAAGCGATCCTTGAGTGTGCGCCGACTGGCAGATGGAAGGACTGACGCAACCATTTCTCCCGGCGCAGCCTGTAGTAGGTATCCAGCTCGGCTGCCGTTTGGGGGGTGACCACCCGGTACATAACAACATCCTTGAGTTACACTGGTCGAAAGCCATCTTGCCGTGCAAATTCATGGACTTCAATCTGCAAGCGTACCAAGCCGATCACTTATTGCACCTCAGTGCCAAACCCGAACGCCGCGTTTCGGTGCTTGAAAATGCCCGTCATCGCTGGCTGGAAATGGACGGCGTGGTGCAATCCGCCATGAGCCTCCACCAGCCGGCACGCCTCTGTCTGCCTCATCAACGGAGCATCGCGGAGCAGTTGCCAAAGCAGGCAAACCGGATCCTGGAGCTGGGGTTGGGCGGAGGGGATCTCACCCGTCACCTGGCGGCACGCTGGCCCGATGCCCACCACGACTGCGTGGATCTGGATGCCGAGATCCTCACCCTGTTCCAGCAGTTCTTCCTCCCCTCGTCAGGGGGCTCGCCTCGGCTGCATCACGCCGATGCGCTGCACTTCCTGCACCAGAGCCAGGAGATCTACGATCTGGTGCTGCTGGATTTGTTCAGCCAGGACGGCAACCCCCTTCTGCTGTTCCAGGCTCCGCTCTATCAGGCACTGGCCAGCCGCCTGAGCGGAACCCTAATCATCAATCTGCTGCCCCGCACCCGGCTCGAACAGGCACAGGCTCTGCGACTGGCAGAGGAGTGGATAGGCCCGACCCACGTCCACGACGTGCCCGGCTACCGCAACGTCATCCTGCACGCGACCCGTCAGCATGGCCAGGGCGGGCGAGCACCGGCAGGGTGAAGAACCTGCGAAGTATGCAGGCATCGCGTCCTGCCCCTCCGGTGAGGCCTGCCCTGCCTGCCACCCTTATACCTGCAGCCAGAAGGTGACGGGGCCGTCGTTGAGCAGCCTGACCTTCATGTCGGCGGCAAAACGGCCGGTTTCGGTCGGCACGCCGCTCTCCCTGGCGCGGGCCACGAAGTACTCATAGAGTCGCTCGGCATCTGCGGGATGGGCGCCACCGGAGAAGCTGGGTCTCATCCCCTTGCCGGTATCCGCCGCCAGGGTGAACTGGGAGACCACCAGCAGGCTGCCACCCACCTGACTCACGTTGAGGTTCATCTTGCCGTTCTCGTCAGAGAAGATGCGATAGCCGCTCACCTTGTGCAGCAGCTTGTCGGCCTTGGCCTCGTCATCCCCCTGCTCCACCCCGAGCAGCACCAGCAACCCCTGGCCGATGGCCCCGGTCACCTCTCCCTCTACCGTTACGCTGGCCTCGCTGACCCGCTGAATCAGTGCAATCACATCCCTCTCCTCTCAAAACAGCACGACCGCCCATCCTGCGGGATGAGCGGTCGTCGATGCTACCAATAAATGCCCTGCCCGGGCCAACGCCTTTGTGTCGGGATCCGGTGTGATGGCCGGCCGGCGTCAGGCCAGCTCCTCTGCACCGGGCTTCTCGTACTCCCCGAGGCAGGCGGTGGTCTCGGCCCCCAGCAACACCACCAGCCAGCTCAGATACACCCAGACGAACAGGATGGGAATGGTCGCCAGGGCGCCATAGATGGCCTGGTAGGAGGGGAAGTTGGTGATGTAGATGGCAAAGCCGCGCTTGGCCAGCTCGAACAGGGTGGCCGCCACCAGGGCACCGATGAAGGCGTGGGTCAGCCGCACGCGGCAGTTGGGCACCACGGTATAGATCAGCAGGAAGGTGAGCACGGAGAAGAGGAACGGCAGGCTGCGCAGCAGCAGATAGCCAATACCGAACAGGCTGTCAGCCGCGAACAACCTGAGCGAGAGAATGTAGGAGGAGATGGCGATGCTGGCCCCGATGAGCACGGGGCCCAGGGTCAGGATCATCCAGTACATGGCGAATGCCTGGGCCAAGGGCCGGCTTCGGGTGGATCGCCAGATGTAGTTGAGGTTCTTGTCAATGGCCGAGATGAGCATCAGGGCCACCACGATCAGGGCACCGATACCGACGGCCGTGGTGTTGGTGGCGTTGGCCACGAAGCCGTCGATGTACTCCTTGAGCATCTCGCCGGCGGTGGGGACGAAGTTGTGATAGACGAACTGCTCCATCGCCTGCTTCAGGCTCTGGAACACCGGAAAGGCCGACATCATACCGAACACCACGGCGATCATGGGCACCAGAGAGAGCAGGGTGACATAGGCCAGGTAACCGGCGGTCACCGTCAATCTGTCCTGCTGGAAGCGGCCCCAGACAAACTGGGCGAAGTGGGCACCATCGTGGCGCAAGAAGGAGAGTGCATGGGCCAGACGGCCGCGGATCTGCTGCTGCATCTTGTTTCTCGTAAGCGTGATCATGCAGACATTGTGTCAGATAGGGTGGTCATTTGGCCACCCGCAGACCGGCCGGATGCGCCTCCATCGAACTAAGGCCCCATGCGCCCTCATGTCGAGCCCATAAAAAAGAGGCCATAAGGCCTCTCTTTGGTCTGTCGATGAACAGCTATCGATCAAGCACGACCGGCGCGCTTGCGATCCATCTCGGTCAGCAATTTCTTGCGGATACGGATGGCTTTCGGGGTGATCTCCACCAGCTCGTCGTTGTCGATGAACTCGAGAGCCTGCTCCAGGGTCATGCGGATCGGCGGAGTCAGCACCTGGGCTTCGTCGGTACCGGAGGCACGCATGTTGGTCAGCTGCTTGCCTTTCAGGCAGTTGACGGTCAGGTCGTTGGAACGGGAGTGGATACCGATCACCTGGCCTTCGTACACTTCGGTCGCGTGACCGATGAACAGACGACCACGATCTTGCAGACCGAACAGGGCGAAGGTCAGGGCCTTGCCGGTGGCGTTGGAGATCAGCACGCCGTTCTGACGCTCACCGATGCTGCCACCCTTGTGCGGACCGTAGTGGTCGAAGGTGTGGTACAGCAGACCGGTACCAGAGGTCATGGTCAGGAACTCGGTCTGGAAGCCGATCAGGCCACGGCTCGGGATGATGAAGTCCAGACGGACGCGACCCTTGCCATCCGGGGTCATGTTGGTCATCTCGCCTTTACGCAGGCCGAGCTGCTCCATCACGGAACCCTGATGCGCTTCTTCCACGTCCACAGTAACGGTTTCGAACGGTTCTTGCAGTTCGCCATCCACGGTACGCAGGATAACTTCCGGACGGGATACCGCCAGTTCGTAACCTTCGCGACGCATGTTTTCGATCAGGATGGAGAGGTGCAGTTCACCACGGCCGGAGACGCGGAACTTGTCCGGATCTTCGGTCTCTTCCACGCGCAGGGCCACGTTGTGGACCAGTTCCTGGTTCAGACGCTCCAGAATGTTGCGGGAGGTGACGAACTTGCCTTCTTTACCGGCGAACGGCGAGGTGTTGACCTGGAAGGTCATGTTCACGGTCGGCTCGTCAACGGAGAGCGGCGGCAGGGCTTCGACGGCACTGTTGTCACAGATGGTGTCGGAGATCTTCAGCTCGCCCAGACCGGTGATGGCGATGATGTCGCCCGCTTGCGCGTCGGTCACTTCGGTACGGGACAGGCCCAGGTAGCCCAGCACCTGACCGACCTTGCCGGTACGCGGTTTGCCGTTGGCACTGACGATGGTGACCTGCTGGTTGGTCTTGACGCGACCACGAGTGATGCGACCGATACCGATGACGCCCACGTAGGAGTTGTAGTCCAGCTGGGAGATTTGCATCTGGAAGGCACCGTCAACGTCGCCCTTCGGGGCTTCCACGTTGTCGACGATGGCCTGGAACAGGGGTTCCATGTTCTCGGACGGGACGTCCTGATCCAGGGTGGCCCAACCGTTCAGTGCAGAGGCGTAAACAACCTTGAAGTCCAGTTGCTCATCGGTGGCACCCAGGTTGTCGAACAGATCGAAGACCTGATCCATTACCCAGTCAGGACGAGCACCCGGACGGTCGATCTTGTTGATGACCACGATGGGCTTCAGACCCTGGGCGAACGCCTTCTGGGTCACGAAACGGGTCTGCGGCATCGGGCCGTCAACGGCGTCGACCAGCAGCAGCACGGAGTCAACCATGGAGAGTACGCGCTCAACTTCACCACCGAAGTCGGCGTGACCCGGGGTATCCACGATGTTGATGCGATAGTCGTTCCAGCGGATCGCAGTGTTCTTGGCGAGAATGGTGATGCCACGTTCCCGTTCCAGATCATTGGAGTCCATGATCCGTTCCTGACCTTCGCTGGTGCGATCCAGAGTGCCGGATTGCTGCAGCAGCTTATCAACCAGAGTCGTTTTGCCGTGGTCAACGTGCGCAATAATCGCAATATTGCGTAAATTCTCTAACATTCTCGCCTCAAATCACCGGGTAAAATTGGGCGCTAATTGTACTCTCGCCTTTGTGATCTGCCTAGCAGAATTGCAACACATTCACACACAACAAAGGATCAGGATCATGGACCCCGCGGCAAAAGGCTGCTTAGATGGCCTGGATACGCTGGCGCACCATCTCGGTGCACCAAAACGATCCAAGGTTGCACCACTTTAATGCAGCAACCGGCATGAGAACGGGTTTCTCGGCAGCCTGAAACGGTGCAAGTGCCCTGAAATCAAGCTGTCACAAACTTGGCACGATACTGGCTTATGTGAATGTGACGACGCATTCACCCAAAGAGTTTTAACACCGGAGGTTACTTAGCATGTCAGCCCAGAACGTTTTGGCCCTGATCCAGGAACACGAAGTCAAGTTTGTTGATCTGCGTTTTACCGACACCAAGGGTAAAGAGCAGCACGTATCCATCCCTTCCCACCAGGTTGACGAAGACTTCTTCGAAGACGGCAAGATGTTCGATGGTTCCTCCATCGGCGGCTGGAAGGGCATCAACGAGTCTGACATGGTGCTGATGCCGGACCCGGCTTCCGCCAAACTGGACCCGTTCACCGAAGAGACCACTCTGAACATCGTCTGTGACGTGCTTGAACCCGCCACCATGCAAGGCTATGACCGTGATCCGCGCTCCATCGCCAAGCGTGCCGAAGATTTCCTGAAGTCCAGCGGCATCGCTGACACCGTGCTGTTCGGGCCGGAGCCGGAATTCTTCATGTTCGACAACATCACCTTCTCCAACACCATGGGCCACAGCTTCGTGAAGATCGAATCCGAAGAAGCTGCCTGGAACTCCGGTACCGACTACGAGCACGGCAACAAGGGTCACCGTCCGTTCGTCAAGGGTGGTTACTTCCCGGTTGCCCCGGTTGACTCCTCCCAGGACATCCGTGCCGCCATGTGCCTGGTGCTGGAAGAGATGGGCCAGGTCGTCGAAGCTCACCACCACGAAGTGGCGACTGCCGGTCAGAACGAGATCGCAACCCGCTTCAACACCCTCACCCTGAAGGCTGACGAAGTGCAGGTCCTGAAGTACGTGATCCACAACGTGGCCCACGCCTACAACAAGACCGTCACCTTCATGCCGAAACCCATGTTTGGCGACAACGGCTCCGGCATGCACTGCCACCAGTCCCTGGCCAAAGACGGCGTCAACCTGTTCGCAGGCGACCTGTATGGCGGTCTGTCCGAGATGGCACTGCACTACATCGGCGGCATCATCAAGCACGCCAAGGCCATCAACGCCTTCGCCAACCCGACCACCAACTCCTACAAGCGTCTGGTGCCGGGCTATGAAGCACCGGTCATGCTGGCCTACTCCGCCCGCAACCGCTCTGCCTCCATCCGTATCCCGGTCGTGCCGAGCCCGAAAGCCCGCCGCATCGAAGTACGCTTCCCGGATCCGGCTGCCAACCCGTACTTGGCCTTCGCTGCCCAGCTGATGGCCGGTCTGGACGGTATCATCAACAAGATCCATCCGGGCGATGCCATGGACAAGAACCTGTACGATCTGCCGCCGGAAGAAGCCGCTGAAGTGCCGACCGTTGCCGGTTCCCTGGACGAAGCGCTGTCCGCACTGGATGCAGACCGTGAGTTCCTGACCCGTGGTGGCGTGTTCAGCGATGACTTCATCAACTCCTACCTGGAACTGAAACAGCAGGATGTTGACCGCGTGCGCATGACCCCGCACCCGCTGGAGTTCGAGCTGTACTACTCCGTCTAATCCGCTTTCCCATGACAAACCCGCCATCTGGCGGGTTTTTTTCATTCTGGCAACGGAAATACCCCCAAACGGGCACGATCATGCAGAAAGATGATCCCGTTCACGGAGCCGTACCATCCTCGGCTGTTCACACCCCGACCCCGTGGTTTTTCTCTGATAGGATTAAGGTGAACCCCGTCAAGGAGAGATGGATGAACACTGTACCCTGGCTGCTGAGCCTCCTGCTGATGGCCTCCTGTTCCGCACAGGCCGCCCGCGTCTACTCCTGGGTCGATCCCCAGGGAGTGACCCACTACACCGATGCCCCCCCTCCCGGCAAGAGCGCAAAAGAGGTGGACCTGCGGGTCTCGCCGCTCATCGGCACAGCCCCCCACTCGGTCCAGGTGGACAACTTCAACAGCCTGACCGGTGTCGATGCCAGGAAAGCCCTGGAAGCGGCTCCCTTGGAGATCGACCTCATCTCTCCGGAACCGGGCAGCACATTGCGCGACAATACCGGCAACATCGTCTTCCAGGGCGAGATCTCTCCCCAGGTCCCGGTGCAATACGATGTGCGTCTGATCCTGAACGGCAAGGCGGTGCCCCTGGTGCACAACAGCCTGGCCATACGGGTGGAAAACCTCGATAGGGGCGCTTACGAGGCACGGCTCGAGTTGCTCGCCAAAGACGGTACGATCCTTGCTAAATCTAAGCCAACCACCTTTTACCTGCACAGGGCGTCGGTGAATCAGGCTCCCAGAGCCGCCCCCAAGGCCAATTAGGGGTGATGTGACGCACCGATGCGGGTAAACTTGATGCACTATATTGGTGCATTCTAGGTGTACAGCACCGTTTTAGGGAGAAACCTGTGCCAACCCGCTCGGACAACGCCAAGACACTCTTGGACAATCTGCTGACCGCCGTCATTCTCATGGATGAACGTCTCTGCATTCAATTCGTCAACCCGGCGGCAGAGCAGCTGCTTTCCCTCAGCGAACGACGACTGATCGGCATCGAACTGCCCCACCTGCTGGAACACATCTCTCTCGATCTGCAGCGTTTCAAACAGTGCCTCATTTCGGGGCAGGGCTTCACCGACAGCGAAGTCACCCTGGTGGTGGAGGGGGAGCCCAGGCTGGTGGAGATCAGCGTCAGTCCCATGGCCGATCATGAACAGCGACTGATGGTGGTAGAACTGCGCAAGATCGATCAGCAGAAGAAGATCAGCCAGGAGCTGCAGCAACACGCCCAGCAGCAGGCCGCCAAGGAGCTGGTGCGCGGCCTGGCGCACGAGATCAAGAACCCCCTGGGGGGATTGCGCGGCGCGGCCCAACTGCTGCAAAAGGAGTTGCCCGACCCGGCCTTGCGTGAATACACCGGCATCATCATCGAGCAGGCCGATCGCCTGCGGGTGCTGGTCGACAGGTTGCTCGGTCCCCAGCGTCCCGGCCGTCACCAGATGCACAACGTTCACTCCGTGCTGGAGCAGGTGCGCCGTCTGGTGGACCTGGAGCTGCCGCCGCAGATCCGCATCGAGCGGGACTACGACCCCAGCATCCCCGAATTCGAGATGGAATCGGACCAGCTGCAACAGGCGTTCCTGAACATAGTGCGCAACGCCGCCGAGGCCCTTGGGGATCAGGACGGCCTCATCCGCATCAAGACGCGCACCGCCTTCCAGATCACCATCCATGGCCAGCGCTATCGCCTGGCGGCCGAAATCAAGATCATCGACAACGGCCCCGGCATTCCCGACGCCATTCGCGACACCCTCTTCTACCCCATGATCACCGGCAAGGAAGGGGGAACGGGCCTGGGCCTCTCCATCGCCCAGAACCTGATCGATCAGCACAAGGGTCGCATCGACTGCATCAGCTGGCCGGGCCACACCGAATTCACCATTTATCTACCACTTCGCAAATAAGGGAACCTCATGACAGCAAAAGTGTGGATCGTCGATGACGACAGCTCCATCCGGTGGGTTCTGGAGCGCACCCTTGGCAGCGAAGGCTTCGAATGCGAAAGTTTCGCCGACGGCGAAGCCCTGCTGAGTTCACTGGAGATGCGCTCACCGGACGTGATCCTCTCGGATATCCGCATGCCGGGCATCGACGGCCTGAGCCTGCTGGAGCAGATCCATCGCCGCCAGGCCGATCTGCCCATCATCATCATGACGGCCCACTCGGACCTCGACAGCGCGGTCAACGCCTACCAGCGCGGTGCCTTCGAATACCTGCCCAAGCCGTTCGACATCGACGAGGCGGTCACCCTGGTACGCCGGGCCGAGAACCACCTCAAGGAGCAACGTACCAAGCGCAAGGCTCGCCAGCAGGAAGCCACCACCACCCCGGAGATCATCGGCGAAGCCCCTGCCATGCAGGAGGTGTTCCGCGCCATCGGCCGGCTGTCGCGCTCCAGCATCTCGGTGCTCATCAACGGTCAAAGCGGTACCGGCAAGGAGCTGGTTGCCCATGCCCTGCACAAGCACAGCCCCCGGGCCCACAAGAACTTCATCGCCCTCAACATGGCGGCCATCCCGAAAGATCTCATCGAATCCGAGCTGTTCGGTCATGAGAAGGGAGCCTTCACCGGCGCCAACAACATTCGTCACGGCCGCTTCGAACAGGCCGATGGCGGCACCCTGTTTCTCGACGAAATAGGCGACATGCCGCTGGACGTGCAGACACGGTTGCTGCGGGTACTGGCGGACGGGCAGTTCTACCGGGTTGGCGGCCACCAACCGGTGCAGGTGGATGTGCGGATCATTGCCGCCACCCACCAGAATCTGGAGAAGCGGGTCGCCGACGGCGAGTTTCGGGAAGACCTGTTCCACCGCCTCAACGTCATCCGCATCCATATTCCGGCCCTCAAGGAGCGCCGGGAGGACATCCCCCAGCTGGCCCAGCACTTCCTGCTGCGAGCCGCCAAGGAGCTGAACGTGGAGGCCAAGAGCCTGCACCCGGATACCCAGACCTACATCAGCCGCCTCCCCTGGCCGGGCAACGTGCGCCAGCTGGAGAACGTCTGCCGCTGGCTGACGGTGATGGCCTCGGGCCAGGAGGTGCTGGTAGGCGATCTGCCCACCGAGCTGCTGACTCCCATCACCAGCACCGCCGAGCCGGGCCAGCCCGCCCTGACCGGTGGCTGGCAGCAGCAGTTGCAGGACTGGGTGGCCGCCAAGCTGGCGCTGGGGGAGACAGATATCCTGGCGGATGCCATGCCCCAGTTCGAACGGATCATGCTGGAGACGGCACTGGATCACACCCACGGTCACAAGCAGGAGGCTGCCCGCCTGCTCGGCTGGGGCCGCAATACCCTGACCCGCAAGCTCAAGGAGCTCGACATTCCCTGAGCCTGCGGGAAAAACGATTCCCATCACGCCTTGAGGGAAAGCCTGACCAATCACACCCCGTTTGCTTGCAAACGGGGTATCTTTTTCAGGCGCCCCGCCTAGAATGGCAGGCTTTCCAACCCGACTCGCAGAAGGTGCCCCATGATTGACAGATCCCTCCCCCTGACCGACCTGCATCGCCATCTGGATGGCAACATCCGCCCGCAGACCATTCTCGAGCTGGGACGTCAGCACAACATCCGACTGCCGGCCGACGAGCTTGAAGCCCTGCGCCCGCACGTGCAGATCGTCGAGAACGAGCCGAGTCTGGTGGCCTTCCTGAAGAAACTGGACTGGGGTGTAGCCGTGCTGGCCGACTACGATGCCTGCCGCCGGGTCGCCTACGAAAACGTGGAAGATCTGCTGCGTGCCGGGATCGACTATGCCGAGCTGCGTTTCAGCCCGGCCTACATGGCGATGACCCACAAACTGCACCCGCAGGGCGTGGTCGAAGCCATCATCGACGGCGTGGCCGCAGGCAGCCGTGACTTCGGCATCAAGACCAACCTGATCGGCATCATGAGCCGTACCTTCGGCACCGAGCAGTGCAAGCAGGAGCTGGATGCCTGTCTGGCTCATCGCGATCGCCTGGTCGCCATCGATCTGGCCGGCGACGAACTGGGCTTCCCGGGCGATCTCTTCACCGACCACTTCCGCCGGGTGCGGGATGCAGGAATGCGGGTCACAGTGCACGCCGGTGAAGCCGCCGGCCCCGAGAGCATGTGGCAGGCCATTCGCGAGCTGGGAGCCGAGCGCATCGGCCACGGTGTCAAGGCCATCCAGGATCCGGCCCTGATGGCCTATCTGGCCGAACACCGCATCGGCATCGAGTCCTGCCTCACCTCCAACCTCCAGACCACCACGGTGGCGAGTCTGGCCGATCACCCGATCCGCCAGTTCCTGGCAGCCGGCGTGCTGGCCTGCCTCAATACCGACGATCCGGCGGTGGAGGGGATCGACCTGCCCCATGAATACGAGGTGGCGGCCCCGGCTGCCGGCATGACGGTGAGCGAGATCCGCACCGCCCAGCAGAACGGCCTGACCCTGGCCTTCCTGAGCGAAGCTGAGAAGGCCGAGCTGAGTGCCCGCGCGGCTCAACGCTGAGCAGGGGTAAAACCCAATAAAAAACCGCCGAAAGGCGGTTTTTTATTGTCCAACGACATTGCCCGGCCTAGATCACCCGGGAGAACTGCTGCTGGCGCGCCTTGTTGCGCAGGTAGACATCGAAGCACATGCAGATGTTGCGGATCAGCAGCTGACCGGTGGAGACCACCTCCAGCCCCTCTTCGGTCATGCGCACCAGACCGTCGTCGATGAAGGTCTGCAACAGCTTGAGATCCTCGGCAAAATACTCCTTGAACACCAGGCCGTGGGCCTGCTCCACAGCGGCAAAGTTCAGGGAAAAATCGCAGATGAGGCGCTTGATCACCTCACGACGGATCAGATCGTCCCGATTGAGGGAGCACCCCTTCCACTGGGCATGGCCCAGTGACTCGACCTGGGCGTAGTAAGTTTTGAGATCCTTCTGGTTCTGGGAATAGGCATCCCCCATCATGCTGATGGAAGAGACCCCCAGCCCCAGCAGATCGCAATCCCCCTGGGTGGTATAGCCCTGGAAGTTGCGATGCAGCTTGCCCTCGCGCTGGGCGACGGCCAGCTCGTCATCGGGCTTGGCAAAGTGGTCCATGCCGATGAACTGATAACCCTGGCCGGTCAGGAAGGCAATGGTGTCCTGCAGCATGGCCAGCTTCTCCTGCGGCGCCGGCATGTCCGCTTCTTTCAGCTTGTGCTGGGCGGCAAAACGGCTCGGCAGGTGGGCATAATTGAAGATGGAGAGGCGAGCCGGGTCGGTCTTGAGCACCTCTTCCAGGGTGTGATGGAAGCTCTCCCGGTTCTGGTGCGGCAGACCGTAGATGAGATCCAGATTGGTGGAGCGGAACCCCAGCTCGCGGGCACGGACCAGCATGGCGCGGATGAAGTCGTTGTCCTGCTCCCGATTGACCGCAACCTGGACCGCCTTGTTGAAGTCCTGAACGCCAAGGCTGATGCGGTTGAAACCGAGCTCCCGCAGCACATCCAGCATGGACAATTCGATCTCGCGGGGATCCACCTCGATGCTGATCTCCCCCTCCTCGGCGAAGTGGAAGTGCTCCCGCAACATGGCCATCAGGCGACGAGTCTGGGGTTCGCTCAGATAGGTGGGTGTGCCGCCACCCCAGTGCAGCTGGGTGACCAGTCTCTCCTTGAACAGGGGGGCCTGGGCCTTGATCTCCTGTTCGAGGTAGTCGAGGTATTGATCTGCCTTGTGCTGGTGCCGGGTAATGACCTTGTTGCAGCCGCAGTAGTAGCAGAGCTTGTGACAGAAGGGGATATGCACGTAGAGCGACAGATTGCGTGCAGGATACTGGCCCGCTGCCTGGACAAAGTCCGGATAGCCGAACCCCTCGTTGAACTCCAGCGCAGTGGGATAGGAGGTGTAACGCGGACCACTGTAGTTGTATTTTTCGATCAGGGCCTGATCCCACACAATCTGTTCTGCTTGCACGCTTGCTTCCTCTGTCTTTGTCATGGGCTCACCGGCTTAACTGAAAATCCTTCAGTCTGGCGACATCCTCAAGGATCTGCGCCTCCAGCTCGGCCTCGTAGCCGCTGCGTTCGAGATCCATCTTCATCACTTCATTGCGCTTGAGTGCCCGCCTCGCCTCATGGGTCGGCATCTCCTTCACCTTCTCATAGAGGCCGTAGAGCCCCGGGAACTCGGTGGCAAAGGCGCGGCCCCCCTTTATTTGCAAGGCATCCAGCAGATTGGTCAGCCGAATGGCACCTTCTGAGTAGTCGCACTGACCATCTCGTACCGCGTGGGCGATCACCCTGACACTCTCCAGGATCCGCTCGTTGCGGGCCGTAATGGCGTGCTGCTGCATCTCTTGCTGGCGTTTGAGACGCGCCATCAGGGTGCCGGCATAGACGGCCAGCCCCAGCAAAATCAGGCCACCCAGCAGGGCGGCCAGCATCCATCCACTCATCACTTTTTCTTCGGCTCGGGTTTGGCTTCAGGCTGGTAGTCTGCCTGAGAGAAACGTTCCCACAGCTCCTCTTCGGAGGCAGGCTGACTCGGCTCGTCAAAATCGGCATCATCAAAATCCATGTCGCCATCTTCGTCATCGCCGTTGTCGATGATACCGAGCTCGTCCATCAGCTCCTGATAACGGTCAACCCGCTGATCGACCCATGCCTGCTCTGCGGCCTCCAGGGTTTCACCGGCATCCAGACGATCCAGCAAGGCATTGAGGCGATCATCATTCTCGATGGACGCCAGCTCCTGCTCGGGGGTCATCACCACCCGCTTCTCTTTCGCAGGCTTGGTCGCCACCGGCTTGCTGCCCTTCTCGTCGGCAATCAGCGCGATGGGCTTGCGAGAGCCGATGCGTGGATCCTTGGCCTGCTTGGAGCCGCTCTTTTTGCCCGCCTGCTCGACCTGTTGGCGGGAGCCCGCCTTCAGGCCCTTGCGCTTGGCGGCGCGCTTGCGCTCACGACCTTCCTGAGCACTGGCATCTGATTCTTTGCGCTTGCCGGTAGGCTTGCGGTTGGGTTGTTTGGCCGACATGAATGACTCCGACAAATAACTGAATGGAAACCCCCGGAGCGTGTCGTCCGGGGAGGATGCTGAAGCGGGGAACAGTAAATATGGAACAAGAGTGGGATCCCGCACCAATTCGACCACTTTGGGCCGCTGAACACCGCAGGATCGGCATCCTCTGGGCATGTTGCTGGTATTTTGACACAGAATGTCTTGGCGGGTTAATGACCCAATAGAAAAAAGGCAGCCGAAGCTGCCTTTTTCCATCATGCGAGTTCCATTCCCTGGTAGCCAATCGCCTTATCCCTGGGCGAACCACGGCGCATCATTTCGTTGGATCATCCTGATCCTTATTGACCAGTCCTGAGTGTGCGTGTGTTTGTTTGTCTAACCCAAACCGGCGGCATCCTGCCTCCCATCGGGGTGGTTGCCTCCCGCAGCCCCGCTCATCCCTGGCGGTCACCATCCTGGCTTTTTGCATCTATTGCTCATCGCATGCTCCGAGCAGACATCCTGTCAAACCGAAGACGGGTCTTGCTCCCTCTCTCCGGCCAATCCTGATTGCCTACTGTAACTTCTTCGCTGGATGACTCAATCAACCAAAGCACATTTCGAACTGGTACAAAGTAATGTTCTATTTCTTAATTCATTGAAAAACAAAAAATAAAATAATATACGTGAGCAATCTTTCAGACACGACCAGCCCCGTATATAGAAGATCTCTTACAGCAATGCAGGCTGTTTACAGGCGATCGCTACAACCTCAAAAAAGAACAGGGAACACAATGGTTCCCTGTTCTTTTCAACAAGATAACGAACAGTCTATATCAGTGAAGCCCCGCCACATACTTGGAGAGCGCCTCGATGTCCTGATCCGTCAGCTTCTTGGCCACATCCCGCATCATGCCATTGGGATCGTTGTCGCGGGTCGCCGAACGAAAAGCGGTGAGCTGGGCCTTGATATAGGCGGGATGCTGCCCTGACAGGCTGGGATACTTCGCTTGCTCGACGCCGGAACCCCGTGGGCCATGACAGGCGGTACAGGCGGCCAGGCCTCGCTCCATGTCTCCCCCCATATAAAGCGCCTTGCCTGCGGCAACCACATCATCGGGCACGGCAACCGGCGTCACCTTCTGGCTGGAGAAATAAGCGGCAAGATCGTCCATATCCTGCTCGGACAACGGCAACGCCATGGGTCCCATGACGGGCGCAACCCGACCAGTTTGGCCAGAAGCTGCAGCCTTCAGTTCAACTAATTGTTTTTTGATATATGATGCGTGCTGACCAGCAATCTTGGGATACATGTCGACTGGGCTGTTGCCGTCCGGTCCATGACAGGCCGCACAGACGGCAGCCTTGGTTTGTCCCGCAGCGGCATCGCCCTTGGCTTGTGCCATCCCAGTTACGCCAACCATCAGAGCAAGTGTAATGACTAGGTTCTTCATGGCGTTCCAACTTTCTCGTTATTAGGCTTCCAGATCCCATGCCGCTGAAGGCATGTTAAAATAAACGCGTTCAAGCGACGCCATTTTACACTATTTCACAAAAAAGTAACTCTATAACCCTCTATCTCTATGGGGAATTTACGTTGGATACACAAACTCTGAATTTCAATAAGGTGCATTTTGTGACCAGCGCACCCGACATCCGCCACCTGCCAAATGATGGGGGTGTCGAGATTGCGTTTGCCGGTCGTTCCAACGCTGGCAAATCGTCTGCATTGAATACCTTGACCAAACACAAGAACCTGGCGCGAACCAGTAAGACCCCTGGCCGTACTCAGCTGATCAACCTGTTTGAGCTGGAACCGGGCAAACGCCTGGTTGACTTGCCTGGCTATGGATATGCCCAGGTTCCGCTGGAAATGAAGCTCAAGTGGCAAAAGTCACTGGCTGAATACCTGCAGCGACGGGAGTCCCTGAAAGGTCTGGTGATCCTGATGGACATCCGCCATCCGCTCAAGGAAACCGACATGAACATGCTGGAATGGAGTTCACACCGTGAACTGCCGGTGATGCTGTTGCTGACCAAGGCGGACAAGTTAAGCCCGGGGCCCCGCAACAACCAGGTGATCAAGGTTCGTCAGGCGGTGGCAGAACTGGGCCCACAGATCCAGGTTGAAGCATTCTCTTCTCTGACCAATATCGGCGTCGAGAAGCTGGCCCAGACCCTGAGCGGCTGGTATCTGTCCGAAGCAGACAACGCCCAGGCAGACGACGAAGATCATCAGAACGAGGAGTAAACGACTCCTCTCCCTGGCTGCAATTGGCGGAGTTGGACCTCCGCTGATTGAAAGGCTTTCATGATCCCCCCATCTCCGAGCCCTTTCTCCCCGCCTTCGCCACCTCTGAAGAAAAACCTCAAAAAATATATTTAAATCATACTGATAGCATGTTTCGACGCGAAAAGAATTAACTAATCATCAACCTGATACCGTTTTCATGGATATCGAGTAAAAAATCAGAGTTGAAGGCTGTAACAAACGAAACTGAAATTTAATTACATTATGAGGCAATATAGGGATAAAAATGAGGCCGGTCTTGCCATTGCAAACCGGCCTGAAGAAATGAGTTCAAAAATTTGGGAAAAAGCGAGTTCTCGAGAACAAAGACGATTGGTTTTCCTCAAGAAACGCCTTCATTTTAACAAAGAACGGCAACATTTAAAGCATTTACTCTAAATGTTGCTCATAAAAAAACGCCCCGACGATTACTCATCGGGGCTGCTATTCAGCCACATTCAATTACGTGAAATAAAAGGTCTGAAAGATAGAACATCTTACCTCTGTACCCTACGCCGACAACTGTACAGCAAAGCAGCAGAAAGTGAAAGTAATTTATGTAATTTAGTTTCAAAGATAGGGAAGAGAAAAAATATTCATAATTTTCATGCAGATAAAAAAATCCCCAGTACGAATACCGGGGAGTTATAAAGGTGACTAGCTAGCACTTCCTCAACTATCCAGTTAGTCAGCAGTCCGTTACAGAAGTTCCGCTGCTTTGAGAAAAAACTCAAAAAAATTCTGCGAGTGACGGCAAAGTAAAAGTAACTTATTGTTATGCAATGGTTTTATAAAAATGGCACCTGTTCTGCCACACACCCACCGCAGAACGACCGTTTCACATCACACGTGCCGTGCCGCATCACGAGGGAGCCCTTATCCAGAGATGCAGAATCTCTACATCAGACCTGCCGACAGCCCAATAGAACGCACAAGCTGGTTCACACGACGCCCAGATTGCGCTGCAACTCTCTCAATACCTGCTTGGTGCCGGGCCGGATCCCTCGCCATACGGTAAAGGCCTCAGCAGCCTGCTCGACCAGCATGCCCAATCCATCCATGGTATGGCGCGCGCCATGTTGTTTGGCCCAGCCGATGAAGGCTGTGT
The DNA here is from genome assembly GCF_040908105.1 of Aeromonas sp. R7-2. Classification (NCBI taxonomy): domain Bacteria; kingdom Pseudomonadati; phylum Pseudomonadota; class Gammaproteobacteria; order Aeromonadales; family Aeromonadaceae; genus Aeromonas; species Aeromonas sp. R7-2. Next base: position 61,297 of record NZ_JBFODC010000016.1, read on the forward strand.
CCGTTGCGCCATACATCATGTCGTAGATCGCGATGTCCGGGTGGATAAGGGTTGGCGCCAAAGGTGGCAACTCTCCTTGCAGACTCGCTGAGGTGGAATTGATGATGAGATCGAACGGCCCCACCAGCTGTTCATAGGATTGAGCCGTGATGCTGCCCAGATCCCTGAACTCCACAGCCAGCTGTTCCGCCTTGGCATGGGTACGGTTGACCACGACAATCTCGCCCGGCGCTTCCGCCAGCAGGGGGGCCAGGGCGCCACGAGCAGCGCCACCGGCCCCCAGAAGCAGGATCCTGCTACCGGCAAGGTTCACTCCGTGAGCCTTGAGATCGGCGACCAGCCCGGCGCCGTCGGTATTATCACCCAGCAACACGCCATCATCAGTCAGTTTGATAGTGTTGACCGCTCCTGCCCGCTTGGCCCTGGGGCTCAGCCGCTCCACCAGCACGAAGGCTTGCTCCTTGAAAGGTACGGTCACGTTGCACCCCTTCCCTCCTTCGGCGAAGAAGTGGTTCAGAGCGCTGGCAAACTCATCGACAGCCGGTTCTGCCAGACCATACTCCAGCGCTTGCTGGGTCTGCCTGGCAAACAGGGTATGAATGAAGGGAGATTTGCTGTGGCGCACGGGGTGGCCAAAAACCAGATAACGATCCATCAAGGCGTTCCTTTTGAGAGCAATATCCCGATTTAACGGGTTTTCTCATGAAGGGACAAGCCGAATATCGGCCAATAAGAAGAGGCCATCATGGCCCCTCTGGTCACAACCACTCGCGCGGTTTGAGGTAGTCGCTGTAGAGCAATGCCTCCGGGCTGCCAGCCTCCGGCTGCCAGTCGTACTCCCAGCGCGCCAGCGGCGGCATCGACATCAGGATGGATTCGGTGCGCCCCCCCGTCTGCAGTCCGAACAGGGTCCCGCGGTCGTAGACCAGATTGAACTCCACGTAGCGGCCACGGCGATAAAGCTGGAACGCCCGTTCCCGCTCCCCATAAGCAAGCTCCTTGCGTCGCTCGACAATCGGCAAGTAGGCCGCTAGGTAACCCTCACCCACTGCACGCATGAAGGCAAAGCAGTCGGCAAAGGGCCAGCGGTTCAGGTCATCGAAGAAAAGACCACCCACCCCGCGCGTCTCGCCCCGATGCTTGAGGAAGAAGTAACGATCGCACCAGGATTTGAACTCGGGATAAATGTCGGTGCCGAACGGCTGACAGAGCTCATGGGAGACCTGATGCCAATGCCTCACGTCCTCTTCGAACGGATAGAAGGGCGTCAGGTCGAAGCCGCCACCAAACCACCAGATCGGCTCCTCCCCCTCTTTCTCGGCGATGAAGAACCGCACATTCGCATGGCTGGTCGGTACATAGGGATTATGCGGGTGGATCACCAGCGACACCCCCATGGCCTCAAACCTGCGGCCAGCCAGTTCGGGACGATGTGCGGTCGCGGATGCCGGCATGGCATCGCCATAGACATGGGAGAAGTTGACCCCACCTTGCTCGATCACCGCCCCCTGGCGCAGCACCCGTGTTCTACCGCCACCACCACCTTCGCGACTCCAGGCATCTTCCACAAAGCGCCCGCATCCATCGGCCTGCTCCAGGCCACGGCAGATATCATCCTGCAATTGCAGCAGGAAGGCTTTTACCTGGGCCACATCCGGTTTGCTCATTTTATCTCCTGTCAGACAGGCATCATGCATGCACTGCCTGCACTTCTCGTATTGTCATGACCTCATCGCACAACCTGCATGAAACAGGGCCGTGCCCAACTCAGGATGGGCGAATGATGGCCCCGGTGCGGGCGTCCTTGATTTCGGACGGGTTGGCTTGCCCCCCGACTTCGCCGGGCAGAATGTAAGCCAGCTGGCTTGCCAGCAGATCGCCAATATCAGCCACCCGGCGAGCGGGTTCCTCACCGGTGAGATTGGCACTGGTGGACACCAGCGGTTTGCCAAATGCCCGGCAAAGCCCTTGCACCTGGGGATGGCCTGTGACCCGCACCGCCAGAGTCTCGAACTGACCGGTCAACCAGGACGGCGTCGTCGCGCGAGCGGGCATGATCCAGGTGAAGGGACCAGGCCAGCTCGCCTGCACGCGAGCAAGCTGCTCATCGCTGAGCTGGCTCAGGTCGATGTAGTCCTGCAATTGCGCCAGATCTGCCGCGATCAGGATCAATCCCTTCTCCACCGGCCGCTGCTTGATGGCCAGCAGCCGCTGCACGGCGGCTTCGGAATCAGGATCACACCCCAGACCAAACACGGCTTCAGTGGCATAGGCGATAACCCCTTCTCCTTGAAGGGCGGCAATCGCTTGTTCAAATTCATTTGGCATAAGCACATGCGACAGCCACGCTGCCGCCTCTCATCACTGGATTGTATGTTGAACCGACATGACGGCATCGGGGCCATCACTGCTGCGATATGGGCTATATCCCTGCTCCTCTTCAGTCATGCATTTCGGTTCAGACGCTTGAGTGCATCAGTGAACCGAGCAACCGCAGGGAGCTTGAGATGGCGATCAGGTCAGGATCAGGGCAAGTTGGGCGATGTGCATCGGCTCACAACCTCACGCTGACCAGCAATCCGCCTGCCTGATCATGGGCGGCGAGATTATACCCGCTCAATCTGGTGGGAGCATTTCTTTTGCGGGCAGACCCAGCGCAGGTTTCCCCGCACCTTCTTCTCGATCATGATGCCCCAGCCACACTCGGGACAGGGTATGGGAACCGGCTTGTCATTCACCACATACTTACAGTGAGGATAGGCGTCACACGAGTAGAACTGTTTGCCATAACGGGACGTGCGGCTCACCAGATGACCTTTGCCACACTCCGGGCAGAGGATTTGGGTATCGTCACTCTCCTGAAGGGATTCGATATGCTGACAGGCCGGGTACTGGGTACATCCCACAAACAGACCGTAACGACCCTTCTTGATGGCCAGTGGATGGCCACAATCCGGACAGGACGACCCCTCGAGCACTTTCTCTATGTCGCGGCCAGAGGGGGTGAGGGAGCGAATGTAATCGCAAGCGGGATAGGCTGAACAACCAAGGAAGGGACCGTGCTTGCCCTGGCGGATCACCAGTTCAGCACCACACTGCGGGCACGGCTCGCGCTCGAAGGCATGTTCGTGGGCAGAGAAGAGGTGGTGATCGATCTTTGACATGGGCCGCGCCTTGAAATCCAGATGGCCTGAATTCTACCAGCGCGGCACCGGGCTGTCAGTGGATGACGCCGTCCGACTCGTCAAACACCAGCTCTTCCATCTGCTGGTAGGCGTTTTCACTGCCTGGCACATTGAACAGCACCATCATGACGACCCACTTCAGATCGTCCAGCTCGATGTCCGGCTTGTCCAGCTCGAGCAACCGTTCGATGCAGATTTCACGGGTTTCGGCATTCAGCACTTGCGCCTGCTCCAGGAACAGCAGGAAACCGCGACATTCAGTACTGAGGCGAACCAGCTCCTGCGGCGCATAGATCCGCATAGAGCCCTGCTGGCTTGCGGTGACATAGACTTCCCGCTCGCTGTCGTGCAGGTTGGCCAGTCGCTCCAGCCAGTTGAGCGCTTTCTCGATCTCGTCCTTGTCGAAACCGGCCCGGCTCAGTTCGTCGGTGAGTTCATCCTGCTCGACCATCACATCTGCATCGCTGTGGATGTAGGTCTCGAAAAGGTACATCAATACATCAAACATGATTCGCCCTCCTCGCTCTGACGTATCCACCGGCTACCGCCATCACTGCACCAACCAGCTCCAGCTCTACCAACCTGCCCAGTACGACATCGACAGGAAGCCGGGCCCGTTCGGCAACGGTATCCACGCTCGTGGTCTCATAATCTACGTTATCCAACAAATCGGCATAAGGCAATTCGCTATTATACTGCGCCTCGGAAGAACCGTTGACTGGTCCGGGGGGCAAGACCAGCCTTGGAAACTCTTCCAGGATATCGGCGACATTCAAGACCAGCTTGGCACCCTGTTGAAGCAGACGGTTGCAGCCTGCTGCCTGTGCATTTTGCGGGGCGCCGGGAACGGCAAAGACCTCGCGGCCCTGCTCCAGCGCATAACGGGCCGTGATGAGCGAACCACTCTGTTCTGCCGCTTCCACCACCAGTGTCCCCAGCGACAGACCACTGATGATACGGTTGCGGCGAGGGAAGTGTTCAGCCAGGGGGCCTTGCTGGGGCGCCAACTCGGAAACAAGCAGACCTTCCTGCTCGAGGATCTGCATCGCCAACCCCTGATGACGCTTGGGGTAGAGACAATCCAGACCGGATCCCAGCACCGCCAGGGTGATTCCGCCCGATGCCAGCGCCTGCTGATGGCAGACGCCATCGATGCCCAACGCGAGGCCGGAGGTGATCGCCAGACCACAGTCCACCAACTCGGCACACAAGCGTGTCGCATTGTCTTTGCCAGCATAGGTGGGGTGGCGGGTACCCACCATCGCCAACTGTGGCAGGGAGAGGGATGAGACGTTCCCGCGGCAGTAGAGCAAGAGCGGGGCGCCGGGGATCTCTTTGAGCAGGGCAGGATATGCGGGGTCATCGGGACAGAGGAGGTGATTGCCGGGCTCGGCGGCCCAGCTCAATCCCTGCTCCACGACAGGAAGAGGCCATCTCATCTGCTGAATCTGGACACTCTGCAGACCAAGAGCTCGGAGGGCGCCATCGTCTGAGTCAAACAGAGTTGTGATGTCACCACCCACATGAGCCAACAGGCGAGCGGCGGTGACCGGGCCTATGCCTGTAACGGCATCCAGCGTCAGCCATAGCGACAACCGCTCCAGTGGCAAGGACACGTCAGAAATTACTGACCTGATAACCAGAGCCGACCAGATCCTGACTCTGCAGGATAAGACCGTAACTCAATTTGTCGTAGACCTTGAACAACATGACTCTGGCAACGGCCTCGGCAGGCAGCGATGACTTGCCGGCAGAATAGAACGCCTTGTCATAGACGGATGAATATTCCCGGTATGACACCTTGCCATTCTTGTCTACCATCTCGGCTCCCGGGCGCAGGATCTCGAGCACATCGCCCGGGGCCACCTGATCACGCTCCCCCTTGTTGATGAGTACCACATCAAATTTGCCCCCACCATGTACCTTACTCGGCAGCTCGATCACATAGCCGGGAGAAATGGAGGGTGCCGCCTTTGGCATGAACACGGCAGTGATGCTCTCCTGCGACGGCAGCGGCATCACCTTGTCGCCCTGATACACCTCACGCCGGTTATGGGTCAGCGTCACTTTGGTGGTGTCGTGGGCAAGGTACTCCTCTGCCCGCACCGTGCCGACAAAAATCGCCTCCTGACCGAGCGACTCGCCAGTATGCTTGTCCTTGTATGCCACCCCCGGGCGATAGAGGCCATAACTCTGGCCCGGGTTCAAGGCTCCTTTCACATAGAGAATGTCGCCCTCCAGCATCCCGACATGCTTGTCATTGTTGCCGAGCACATAGGGCAAGTCCTTGCTCTGCTGGCTATTGGCCAGAATGTGGTCGGTCTGCAGGAAGGGCGCTATCTCACTCAGAGGCAGGGTCGGTATGGGATTGGCCTTGTTTTCATAGCGGTTCTTGGGCGAGAGACGGATGACCTGTTTGCCCCCCTGACTGGCTTTGCCGAGCCGAGGCTCACCATTGACCCAGCTCAGGTGCAGCACGTCACCGGGATAGATCCAGTGGGGATTGGCGATCTGCGGATTGATGTTCCAGAGGCGTGGCCAGAGCCAGGGTTCGGCCAGATACTGGCCCGAGATATCCCAGAGGGTGTCCCCTTTTTGCACCACATAAGTCTCGGGGTAACCGGATTTGAGCGTCAACTGCTGTGCCATGGCGCCACCGGCCAGGGCTGTCGCCAGGCAGGCGACGACGATTTGCTTCAGATACATAACACTCCCTGTTACTTCTGCACGCAAAGTGTTGCTGTTTTTTGTCGGCGTAAATGACTAGAATTACGTCAATATTGACTGCGTTTATATGAAACTAAAGAAAAAAAATTATGGCCATTCTAGATGTATTGCGTTTCCCCGATGAGCGTCTGCGCACAGTCGCGGCCCCTGTCGAAGCCTTTACACCCGAGTTACAACACATTGTAGATGATATGTTCGAAACCATGTACGCGGAGGAAGGCATCGGCCTGGCCGCGACCCAGGTCGACATTCATCAGCGCATCATCGTCATCGATGTCTCCGAGAACCGCGAAGAACAACTGGTGTTGATCAACCCGGAGATCCTGGAGCAGTCCGGCAGCACCGGCATCGAAGAGGGCTGCCTCTCCGTGCCCGGCAACCGTGCTCTGGTTCCGCGCGCCGAGTGGGTCAAGGTCAGGGCGCAAGATCGCCACGGCAACACCTTCGAGCTGGAAGCGGATGATCTGCTCGCCATCTGCATCCAACATGAGATGGATCATCTGGTCGGCAAGCTGTTTGTGGATTACTTGTCCCCGCTCAAGCGCCAGCGCATTCGTCAGAAGCTGGAAAAGATGGCCCGTGAAGATCGCAAAGTCCTCTGAGGATCCGCTCCATTGAACAAGCTGAAACTGATTTTTGCCGGTACCCCCGACTTCGCCGCCCGTCATCTGGCGGCGTTGTTGTCTTCCGGCCACGAGGTCGTCGCCGTTTATACCCAGCCGGACAAACCCGCCGGTCGCGGCCAGAAGCTCACTGCCAGCCCGGTCAAGGAGCTGGCGCTGGCCCACGATCTGCCGGTCTATCAACCTGCCTCCCTGCGCAATGAAGCGGCGCAGGCCGAACTGGCCGCTCTGGGTGCCGATCTGATGGTCGTCGTGGCTTATGGCCTCATCCTCCCCAAGGCGGTGCTCGATACGCCGCGTCTGGGTTGCATCAACGTGCACGGCTCCCTGCTGCCGCGCTGGCGCGGTGCCGCCCCGATTCAACGCTCCATCTGGGCGGGGGATGCCGAAACCGGCGTCACCATCATGCAGATGGACGTGGGGCTGGACACCGGCGCCATGATCCGCAAGGTAACCTGTCCCATCGCCAGTGATGAGACCTCTGCCAGCCTCTATGACAAGCTGGCCGGTCTGGGCCCGCAGGCACTGGTCGATACCCTGGACGCCATGGCTGCCGGCGACACCGCCGCCGAGCCCCAGGACGATGCGCTGGCCAACTACGCCGAGAAGCTCTCCAAGGAAGAGGCCCGCATCGACTGGTCGATGGACGCCGTTGCCATCGAACGCTGCATCCGCGCCTTCAACCCCTGGCCCATCAGCTGGTTCGAGGTCGCCGGACAGACCGTCAAGGTGTGGCAGGCCGAGGTCGTCGCACAGGATCACGGCCAGGCAGCCGGAACCCTGCTCAAGGCCGACAAGCAGGGGATCGAGGTTGCCACCGGTCAGGGGGTGCTGCGCCTGCTGACCCTGCAACCTCCCGGCAAGAAGGCCATGTCCGTTTCGGATCTGCTCAACTCTCGCCGCGACTGGTTTGAACCTGGCACGCAACTGATTTGATCTGGATTGAATTGACACAAGCGGGGCCCTGGCCCCGACTTGTGCATCTAAGGTAACGCTATGAAAACACGCGCACAGGCTGCTCTCGTCATTCAACAGGTGCTGGATCAGGGCCAATCTCTCTCCGCCGTTCTGCCTGCTGCCCAGGAGAAGGTCGCCCCTCGCGATCGCGCCCTCCTGCAAGAACTCTGCTACGGCACCCTGCGCTGGCTGCCCCGCCTCGATGCGGCGGTCAGCGAGATGATGGACAAGCCGCTCAAGAACAAGAGCCGCATCTTCCACTACCTCATCCTGGTCGGCCTCTACCAGCTCATCTATACCCGCATTCCGGCTCACGCCGCCGTGGCCGAGACCGTCAACGCCGTCAAGCTGCTCAAGGGTTCTTCCCTGCGCGGCCTCATCAACGGCGTACTGCGCAACTTCCAGCGCAGCGCCGAAGTGATCCTGCTGCGCATCGACCGCGTTCCCAGCGTCCGCCTCGGCCACCCCGAATGGCTCACCAAGCGCCTGCGTCAGGCCTATCCCGATGACTGGGAGTTCATCATGGAGGCCAACAACCAGCGCCCGCCCATGTGGATCCGCAACAACAGCCAGCGCCAGAGCCGCGAGGCCATGCTGGCCCGCATGAGCGAGGTGGGTATCCCGGCCATGGCCGGTGTGGAAGGGGAAGATTGCATCCTGCTGGAGCGCCCCTGCGACGTGACCAAGCTGCCCGGCTTCGAGCAGGGTGACTGCTCGGTGCAGGACGGTGCCGCCCAGCAGGCCGCCGCCCTGCTCGATCCCCAGCCGGGCGAGTGGGTGCTGGACGCCTGCGCCGCCCCCGGCGGCAAAACCGCCCACCTGCTGGAACGCCAGCCGGCCCTTGCCGGCGTGGTTGCCGTCGACGCCGATGACAACCGCCTCAAGCGGGTGCAGGAGAACCTGGATCGCATCGGCCTTCAGGCCCAAGTGATCCACGGTGATGCCAGCACGCCGGAGCTGTGGTGGCCACAGGGGCAGTTCGACCGCATCCTGCTGGATGCCCCCTGCTCCGCCACCGGCGTCATCCGTCGTCACCCCGACATCAAGTGGTTGCGCCGGGATCAGGACATCCGCGAGCTGGCCGAGCTGCAACGCCGCATTCTCGACGCCCTCTGGGGCAAGCTGAAGCAGGGCGGCACCCTGCTCTACGCCACCTGCTCCGTGTTGCCGGAAGAGAACCGGGAGCAGATCCGCGCCTTCCTGGCCGATACCCCGGATGCCCGCTTGGTGCCGTTGCATGCAGAAGACACCCCGGCCTGTCCGGGTCGCCAGTTCCTGCCCGGCGAGGCGGAGATGGACGGCTTCTACTATGCCAAGCTCATCAAGCTGTAGGCCGAACCGGCGGATGGCAGGCCCGGTGACGGGCCGCCTCATTACGAAGCAACAACCTTGAGTAAGATAGCCTTATGAAAATCATCATTCTGGGCGCAGGTCAGGTGGGGGGCACCCTGGCCGAAAATCTCGCCGGCGAGAACAACGACATCACCATCGTCGACACCGACAGCGAGCGCCTGCGCGAACTGCAGGACAAATTCGACCTGCGGGTGGTGAACGGCCACGGCGCCCATCCCAGGGTGCTGCGCGAAGCCGGCGCCCAGGATGCCGACATGCTGGTCGCCGTCACCAACAGCGACGAGACCAACATGGTCGCCTGCCAGGTCGCCTACTCCCTGTTCAACACCCCAAATAAGGTGGCGCGCATTCGGTCCCCCGCCTATCTGGTGGAGCGGGATCGCCTGTTCCTGCCCGAATCCGTCCCCGTGGATCACCTGATCGCCCCCGAGCAGTTGGTGACCGACTACGTGCGTCGCCTGATCGAGTATCCGGGGGCGTTGCAGGTGGTGGATTTTGCCGACGGCAAGGTGGGCCTGGTGGCGGTCAAGGCATATTACGGCGGCCCCCTGGTGGGCAATGCGCTCTCCACCCTGCGGGAACACATGCCCAACATCGAAACCCGGGTCGCCGCCATCTTCCGCCAGGGGCGCTCCATCCGTCCCCAGGGCACCACCATCATCGAAGCCGATGACGAGGTGTTCTTCGTGGCCGCGGCGGGCCATATCCGCGCCGTGATGTCGGAGCTGCAACGCCTCGAGAGCCCCTACCGGCGCATCATGATCGTCGGCGGCGGCAACATCGGCGCCGGCCTTGCCCGCCAGCTAGAGAAGCGCTACAGCGTCAAGCTTATCGAGCGCAACCAGAAGCGGGCGGAGCAGCTCTCCGAGCACCTGGAACACACCATCGTCTTCTGCGGCGATGCGGCGGATCAGGAGCTGCTGGCGGAGGAGCACATCGACCAGATCGACGTCTTCATCGCGGTGACCAACGAGGATGAGGCCAACATCATGTCGGCCCTGCTCGCCAAGAAGATGGGGGCCAAGAAGACCATGGTGCTGATCCAGCGCGGCGCCTACGTGGACCTGGTACAGGGCGGCTCCATCGACATCGCCATCTCCCCCCAGCAGGCCACCATCTCGGCCCTGCTGACCCATGTGCGCCGTGCCGACATCGCCAACGTCTACAGCCTGCGCCGCGGGGCGGCCGAAGCCATCGAGGCGATCGCCCACGGGGACGAGAACACCTCCAAGGTGGTGGGCAAGAAAGTGGGCGAGCTCAAGCTGCCCCCGGGCACCACCATAGGCGCAGTGGTGCGGGGTGATGAGGTGCTGATCGCCCACGATCGCACCCAGATACAGCAGGATGACCACGTGGTGATGTTCCTGGTGGACAAGAAGTACATCCCGGAAGTGGAGCGTCTGTTCCAGCCCAGTCCCTTCTTCCTGTAAGCCGGCCATGTCTCTGGCAACGGTATCCGGACCCGGCCCTTTTTCTCAGGAAAGGTCCGGGTCTTTTTTCAATCAACGACCAGGTTTTCTTGCATGATCAAGCTGCATCCCATCGTCTTCACGCTCGGGCTGGTGCTCTCCAAGCTGGCGCTCTTCATGTGGCTGCCCACCCTGCTGGCCCTGCTGACCGGTTCGGAAGGTTTCGTCGAATTTCTCAAGTCGGTCTTGATCACCCATGGTGCCGCCCTGCTCTGCCTCCATTACGGTCGCAAGGCAGAGTTTCACCTCGGCGTGCGGGAGATGTTCCTGCTCACCACCTCGGTCTGGGTGGTCGCCTGCGTCTTCGGGGCCCTGCCCTTCGTCTTCATCACCCATATCGACTTTGCCGACGCCTACTTCGAGACCATGTCGGGGGTCACCACCACGGGATCCACCGTGCTGTCGGGGCTCGACGGCATGGCCCACAGCATCCTGCTGTGGCGATCCATCCTGCAGTGGCTGGGCGGAGTCGGCTTCATCGTGATGGCGGTGGCGGTGCTGCCCTACCTCAACGTCGGTGGCATGAAGCTGTTCCAGACCGAGAGCTCAGATTGGTCCGACAAGAGCGCCCCCCGCGCCAAAACGGTGGCCAACAACATAGTGCTGGTCTATCTGGTACTCTCCATGCTCTGCTTCCTCGCCTACTGGGTGAGTGGCATGAACCTGTTCGAAGCGGTCAACCACGCCATGACGACCCTCAGCACCGGCGGCTACTCCACCTCCGATCAATCCATGTCCCACTTCTCCCACGCGGCGCACTGGATAGGCACCCTCTTCATGTTCCTCGGTGGCCTGCCCTTCCTGCTCTATGTGCAGGCTCTCTCCCGCCGTGACAACAGCCTGTTCAAGGATGCCCAGGTGCAGGGCTTCTTCTGGCTGATCGTCTGGGTGACCCTGGTCGTCACCTTCTATCTCTGGGTGAGAGACATCTACGGCTTCATGGATGCCTTGCGCATCAGCAGCTTCAATATCGTCTCCGTGCTCACCACCACGGGTTTCGGACTCGGCGACTTCGGCACCTGGGGCCCGCTCACCACCATTATCTTCATCATCCTGCTGGCACTCGGCGCCTGCTCCGGCTCCACCTCGGGCGGGCTCAAGATCTTTCGGGTCCAGGTGGCCTTCGCCCTGTTCAAGAAACAGATGCGCCAGCTGATGCACCCCTCCGCCGTGTTTCCCCAGAAGTACAACGGCCGTCCGGTCAACGACGCCATCATCCGCTCCCTGATCTCCTTCGTGCTGGTCTACTTCGCCATCATCCTGCTGATCGCCGCCCTGCTCGCCGCCATCGGGCTGGACCCCCTGACCGCCATCTCGGGCTCCATCACCGCCGTGGCCAACGTGGGCCCGGGCATGGGGCCTGTCATCGGTCCCAGCACCAACTTCGCCAGTCTGCCGGATGCGGCCAAGTGGATACTGTCGTTCGGCATGCTGCTGGGACGCCTCGAGATCCTGACGGTGGCGGTGCTCTTCTTCCCCTCCTTCTGGAAGCAATAAGCAGCCGTCCAGGCTGTTGCATGAAACGAAAAGGGCAGCCAATGGCTGCCCTTTTCGTTGTCCCGGCGAATGACGACTCCCCTCAGTCCGCCGACTCCTCCCGCTCCAGCGCCCTGTCCACCAGCGCGTCCGGCAAGGGCTTGGTCACCTCGACCCCCAGCTCGCGAAAGCGCTCAGCCTGGGCGATCAGGTTGCCACGACCGTTGACCAGCCGGCCCATCGCCTTGTCGTAACTCTCCTGCGCCTTGTGCAGGCTGCCCCCCATCTGCTGCATCTCCTCCACGAACAGCCGCAGCTTCTCGTAGAGGCGGCCGGCCCGCTCCGCTATCTGGCGCGAGTTCTGGTTCTGCCGCTCGTAGCGCCACAGGTTCTCTATGGTGCGCAGCGCCACCATCAGGTTGGTAGGGCTCACCAGCAGGATGTTGTGTTCCAGCCCGTAGCGCACCAGGGAAGGGTCCGCTTCCAGGGCAGCGAGGAAGGCAGGCTCCACCGCCACGAACATCAGCACATAGTCCAGGGTGCGCACCCCGGGCAACTGCTGGTAATCCTTGCGGCCCAGCTCGCGGATATGGTTGCGCACCGAGGCGACGTGCTCCTTGAGCGCCACCGCCTTCTCCAGATCGTCAGCGGCGTTGTACCAGCGCTCATAGGCGGTCAGCGACACCTTGGCGTCGATGATGATGTCCTTCTCCTGGGGCAGGTGGACGATGACGTCGGGCTGGTAGCGCTTGCCCTTGTCCACCTCGATGTTGACCTGGGTGTGGTACTCATGCCCCTCGCGCAGGCCGCACTCGGAGAGGATCCGCGCCAGCACCACCTCCCCCCAGTTGCCCTGCTGCTTGCTGTCGCCCTTGAGGGCCCGGGTCAGCGCCGCCGCCTCTTCGGTCATGCGGGCGTTGAGCTCGGCAAGGCGCTCCAGCTCGAACTTGAGATTGTGGCGCTGGGCCGTCTCCTGGGCGTGGGTCTCTCCCACCTGGCGGCGAAAGCCCTCCAACTGCTCCTTGAGTGGAGTCAGCAGGAGATCCATGCTGTTCTGATTCAGTTCGCGGAAGTTGCCGGCATTTTGTTCAAAGATACGATTGGCGAGGTTCTCGAACTGCTGACTGAGGCGCTGCTCAGCCTCTTGCTGCAACTGCAGCTTCTCGGCGCTGGCGATGCGTTCGCTGCGCAGAGTCGCCTCGGCCTCCTTGAGGCGGGCGGTGAGCTTGAGCAGCAGGGTCTGCTGCTGATCCAGCTTCTGCTGAGCCAACATCTTCTCGTCCTGCAGCGCGTCCCAGCGATCCTGCAACCCCTGATAACGCTCCTCCAGCAGCAGCGCCTCTTCACGGCCGCTGCGTCGCCCCCACCACCAGCCGAACAGCAGCGCCAGCCCGCCAGCCAGCATGGCAGGCCACCAGGTCAGCAGCGGGGTCATCGGCGCCCCCGCTGGCGCAGGAAGAGTTCGAGATAGCGGTTGAGCAGCAACCAGATCAGCACATAGAGCAGATAGGCCGCCAGCACCACCCACTTGTGGCTGTTGACCCCGGTATCCAGTTCACTGAACTCGATACCCTTGAGATGGCAGTAGGCCCACATCAGCAGGGGGAAGACATAGAGCAGAGAAGCACGCCACAGAAATAGCCACATGAGTTCATTCAATCCCGCAAAAAGACCCGCCTAGCTTACACAAGGGCAACCCGGCTTGCGATCCTGCCCGCCGCTATTCTCTGGCTTGCCGGCCTAAAACTGGATAAAATTAACCCCTAATAGGTATAGAGGTGGGCATGACGCATTTTTTCTGTCGCTGGCTGGCACACGCATGGGGGAGCCCCCGCAGACCCGAGGTGGTCTGCCATGAGGCACGCCCGCCCTGGGCCATCGACGAGTCCCAGTTCCTCACCCTCTGCACCCGTTGTGGCGACTGCTTCAAGGCGTGTCCCAACGGCCTCATCAAGCCCGCCGATCGCCCCGAATATGACGGCAGCCCCATCGCCGGTACCCCAGTGCTGGATCTCGCCTGTGGCCAGTGCAGCTATTGCGGCAGCTGCGCCAGAGCCTGCCCCACGGGCGCACTGGATCTCTGCCTCGGCCGTCAGGTGCAGACCCGGGTCAGGATAGAGGCGAGCTGCCAGGCCCGTCAGGGCTACTACTGCCTGCTGTGCGAAGACGCCTGCCCCCAGCAGGCGATCAAGGTCGGCAGCGAGGGAGTGACCGTCAACATGGCCGCCTGCGATGGCTGCGGCGCTTGCGGCCTCGCCTGTCTGCACGGAGCCATCACCCTTGTGCCCCAGCTCTGACCGCTGGCAATGACAGAGGGGCCCGCAGGCCCCTCTGTCATTCACCGTGGCATCATGCCATGGTCAGAATATTATCCTGCTCTATGCCGAGAAGGTGGCACAGACGAGTGGGATCCCGCACCGCATCCGCCAAAGTGTACTCCCCCAGCACCTCCAGGAAGGCGTGCATGGCGCGGCGCAGAATGCCCTGGATGCGGCAGCCCCCGGAGAGACGGCAGTTTTCGCGCTTGCAGTCCACCGGGCAGAGCACGTGCTCCATGTCCATCACCACATCGCGCAGGTTGATGGAGACGGCGGCACGGCCGAGGCGGATGCCCCCATGCTTGCCACGCACCGTCTCGATGTAACCTTTGATGCCGAGCTGATGCACTATCTTGACCACGTGATTGCGGGAGATGGCGAAGGTGTCGGCCACTTCCGTGATGGTCGACAGGCGATCACCGGGCTGGATGGCCAGGAAGGTCAGGGTACGCAGGGCGTAATCGGTAAATCGTGTCAGTTGCATGGTCGCACTTGCCTCTTACTACAAGCCAGAAATCAGGACGACAGCCGGTGGCCAAAGAGGGGGTCTGCACATGCGTGCGCACGGGATGGGCTTCTTCGACCGAGTCGTGAAGTCACAAGGGTAAGAGCAGCCCGGGCGGGTGTCGACGAAGATGTACATAAATCGACACTTTCTTTGATTGATCGCAAACTTGCCGCCTCAGCGAGGGGTTTTGGCGGTTTCCGTCGACAAACCCCCACCTCCTCTGCCATCGCCGGAGCCGTTGTCCGGCGAGTTCAGTGGGGCTGTTTCAGCCAGTTGCGCAGCGCCTGGGAGGGGATGGAGCTCTCGGAGGCCACCGCGAAGGCGCCCCAGTCCACGGCGCACTGCAGCGCATCGGCCATGGCCATGCCCCGCGCAAGACCGTGGATGAGACCGCCCGCGAAGGCATCCCCCGCCCCCGTGGTATCCACCACGGAGACCGGTCGCGCCGCCACCCTGACCTGCTCCTCCCCGTGAATGGCCACGGCGCCCGCCTTGCCCTCGGTCAGCACCAGCCATTCAAGCTGCTCCCCCGCGAGCTGGCGGGCATGCTGCCAGGGGTCGCTCACCTCGCCGAGATCGGAGCGGGAGGCCACCAGCACGTGGCAGGGGCGGCGGGCCTGCCCCCCCTTGGGATACTGGGCCACCACGAAACTCTTGGCGAGCATCTGGCGCATGTAGCCCACGATGGCGGTGCCCGGATAGTTCACATAGAGGCAGTCCACCCCTTCGGTCGGCAGATCCCCCGGCAGATCCGGACGACGTGGGCGCCTGAGGATGGTGCGCTCACCGGTGGCGTCCACCAGCACCAGCAGCTCGCCGGTCTCGCCGCCAAAGCGTTCCACATGGCTGCAATCCAGGCCGTATGAGGCCGCCTGCTCCAGCAGCCAGTCACCGGTGTCGTCCAGCCCGACCCGGGAGGCGATGATCACCTCGTGCCCCGCCCACACCAATCCGATGCCGGTATTGGCGGCGCCGCCGCCGAGCCTGCGCCCCTGATCCACATATTGCAGCCGCGCCCCCGCCACCAGGGGTTCGGCCAGGGAGAGCACATGATCACAGTTGAGATTGGCGAGCAGCAGGATGCGGGACATGGAAACCTCGGCGGGAGGAGGCCGACACCCCGGGGTGCCGGCACAGAAACGGAAGCGGGATCAGTAGACGGGCAGCTCCACCCCTGACAGCAGCTCGTCGATGCGAGCCTGGGTCGGCTGCTGCATCACGTTCTGGATCATCTCCTTGGTGAGATGGGGGGAGAAGGAGCTGATGAAGTCATACATGTAGTTCTGCAAGAGGATGCTCTTGCTGAAGCAGATCTGGGCCGGGCAGGGCTCGAACAGGTGCTCCAGATTGATGGCCACGAGGCCGGGGGCATCGCTATCGTTGGCTACCAGGGAGGAGATGATGCCGATGCCAAAGCCCAGCTCCACGTAGCGCTTGATGACGCCGGCATCCATCACCGTCATGTAGTAGTTGGGAGTGAGGCCGGCCGCCTGGAACACCTTGTCCTGCACCTGACGCCCGGTGGCGCCGCTCTCGTAGCTCAGGATGGGATACTGGCAGAGCTGCTCCAGGGTCGGCTTCTTCACCTTGGCCAGGGGGTGCTCCTGGGGCACCACCAGGGAGAGGGTCCAGAGGTAGGCGGGCAGTGCGATCAGCTCCTTGTCGAAGCCTATCTCGTGGGCCACGATGGAAAAATCCGAGTATCCCTTGCTGATCTGTTCCTTGGTGGCGGACATCACAGGATGCAGGTGGAACGAGATCTTGGGGTACTTTTTGGTGAAGTAGGTGACGCTTTTCGGCAGCAGGTAGCGGGCGATGGTGTGGGTGGTGTGGATGTTGAGGGTGCCCACGGTCGGATCCAGGTACTCCCGGGAGATGGCCTTGATCTTGCTCTCGATATTGAGCATGGCCTCGGCACACTTGATGATCTCCTCCCCCACCGGGGTGATCCGGTGCAGGTGCTTGCCGCGGCGCTCGAAGATGCGCACCCCCAGCTCGCTCTCCAGCAAGCCGATCTGCTTGCTCACCCCAGGCTGGCTGGTATAGAGCGCATCGGAGGCAACGGAGACGTTGAGATTGTGGTCCCGCACCGCGATCAGATACTTCAACTGCTGTAGTTTCAAGGTTGCCCCCTCACAGACTGACGCGGCGCTCGTCGATGGACTAGGCCGCCAAAAATGGCGGCCAGTGTATCATCCGGACTGGGCATATCGCCGCTTGATCCTTCATTTTGCTACAAAATCTAGCATCAGCGCGGTGGATATGACAAACGGGGTTCAGCGCGCGTCGGCCCCGATCGGCAGGATGCCGAGGAACTGCAGCAGCCACTGCATCATGGTGGCGGAATCCACCTCCCCTTCCAGGGAAGAGAGACTGCTCTGGTAATGTGCATCGGGCAGCCTGTCCCGTCGCCGCTCGATCAGGGCCCGGTTGTACGCCACCGAGAATTCCGGGTGCCCCTGGATGGCGACGATGTGATCCCCCTGCAGGAACATGAAGTTGGGGCAGAAGTCGTTGCCCGCGAGCAGGGTCGCCCCTGGCGGAAGCTGCTCCACCTGATCCTGGTGGCTTGCCAGGATGCGGATGGTGTCCAGACCCGGCGCCATCCAGGGTTTTGTCGTCTGCATGGCATGGACCGACACCCCCAGCCCCCACCCCTTGGTGGACTTCATTACCTCCCCTCCCAGCGCCTGGGCGATCACCTGGTGGCCGAAGCAGACCCCGGCCAGCTTGACGTTGGCATCGTGGGCCCGGCGGATCCAGTCGCGCAGCGCCAGGATCCAGGGGATGTCGCTGTAGGCATCGTGACGCGAGCCGGTAATGAGCCAGGCATCACATTCGGTCAGATCCAGGGGCAGATCGCCGTCGAGGGCGGACCAGACCCGAAATTCCAGCTCGGGGGCCAACGCCCGGAAACCCTTGATAAACATCTCGGAGTAAACGGGACCAAAATCCCCCACCAAATCGGGGTCCAGCCGGTCACAATCGAGAATACCCAGTCGCATCTGTTACTCCTTGACAGAAGCGCCCCCGCAGACCGGCGGCCTGCGGGGGCAAGAGATTAAAGCCATTGCAGCGAGCCGGCGGCTCACTTCATGGTCGGCATGGAGAACTCGGCGCCGGCGCGCAGGCTCTGGGGCCAGCGGGCGGTCACCGTCTTCATCCGGGTGTAGAAGCGCACCCCATCCGGCCCGTGCATGTTGAGCGGCCCGAAGATGGACCGTTTCCAGCCACCGAAGCTGTGAAACGCCATGGGCACCGGAATGGGAACGTTCACCCCTACCATACCGACCTGAACCCGCGTGGTGAAGTCCCTTGCGGTATCTCCGTCACCGGTGAAGATGGCGGTGCCATTGCCGTACTCGTGTTCGTTGATGAGGCGCAGGGCCGTCTCGTAGTCCGGGGCCCGCACGATGGCGAGCACGGGGCCGAAGATCTCCTCCCGGTAGATGCGCATCTCGGGGCCGACCCGATCGAACAGGCTGCCCCCGATGAAGTAGCCCTCGCCATGGCTCAGGCCCCGGCCATCCACCACCAGCTCGGCCCCCTCGGCCACTCCCTGATCCACGTAGCCGCGCACCTTGGCCAGGTGTTCCCGGCTGATGAGGGGCCCCATCTCGTTCTCCGGACTCTGACCGAGACCGGGGCCGACCCGAAGGGCCGCCACCAGGGGCGAGAGCTTCGCCACCAGGGCATCGGCGGTCTCGTCACCCACCACCACGGCCACCGAGATCGCCATGCAACGCTCGCCCGCCGCGCCATAGGCGGCCCCCATCAGGGCGGAAACCGCCTGATCCAGATTGGCATCCGGCATGACCACCATGTGGTTCTTAGCGCCGCCCAGGGCCTGCACCCGCTTGCCGTGAGCCGAGGCGGTGGCATAGATGTACTGGGCGATGGGGGTGGAGCCGACAAACGACACGGCACCGACCCTCGGGTCGGTCAGCAGCACGTCCACCACCTCCTTGTCGCCGTTGACCACGTTGAGCACCCCGTCCGGCAGGCCCGCCTGCTTGAGCAGTTCGGCCATGCGCAGAGAGAGGGACGGATCCTTCTCCGAGGGCTTGAGGATGAAGGTGTTGCCGCAGGCCAAGGCCACCGGGAACATCCAGAGCGGCACCATGGCAGGGAAGTTGAACGGGGTGATGCCGGCGCAGACCCCCACCGGCTGCATCATGGAGTGACTGTCCACCCCGCGGCCCACGTTGAGAGAGTGCTCCCCCTTGAGCAGGTGGGGAATGCCGCAGGCAAACTCCACCACCTCCAGCCCCCGGGTCAGCTCCCCCTGGGCGTCGGAGAAGACCTTGCCGTGCTCGCGGCTGATGAGCTGGGCCAGCTCGTCCCTGTGCTGCTCCATCAGCTCCTTGAAGCGAAACAGCACCCGGGCCCGCACCAGCGGCGGGGTCTGGGACCACTCCCCAAAGGCGCGCTCGGCGCAGGCAATCGCCTCGGCACACTCATCGGCCGTGCTGAGAACGACGGAGCCCTGCTGCTGGCCGGTGGCCGGATTGAAGATGGCACCGAAACGCTCGCTGCGACTCTCGGTCGTCTCGCCGTCGATGAAGTTGTCGATCCTGTAACTCATAAATCCTCCGTGATGGGTCATCCGTCCTCCCCTCGCCGCGCCGGGGCAGCACAGGGGGATGACGCCCGGGACGAGCGCCATCCTGTGTGATGTGGGGGTCAGTCCTGGGCCTGCAGGGCGTCCTGCAGCAGGGTGAAGAGATCGTCTATCTGGCTGCGCTCGATGATGAGGGGAGGCGACAGGGCGATGATGTCGCCGGTCACCCGGATAAGCGCCCCCTTCTCGAAACAGCGCACGAACACCTCGTAGGCCCGCTTGCCCGGTGCATCGGGCATGGATTCGAGCTCAATGCCCGCCACCAGGCCGTAGTTGCGCACGTCCTTCACGTGCTTGCAGCCCTTGAGGGAATGGGCAGCCTCCTCCCAGTAGCCCGCCAGCTCGGCTGCCCGGGTCAGCAGATTTTCGCTCCGGTAGATCTCGAGGGTGGCCAGACCCGCCGCCGCCGCCACCGGGTGGCCGGAGTAGGTGTAGCCGTGGAACAGCTCGATGGCCCCCTTGCCCGCCGCCATCATGTCGTCATAGATATGGTTTTGCACCAGCACGGCCCCCATGGGGATGGCGCCGTTGGTGAGCCCCTTGGCGCAGGTGATCATGTCGGGGATGACGTCGAACTCCTGGGCGGCGAAGGGGGAGCCGAGGCGGCCGAAACCGGTGATCACCTCGTCAAAAATCAGCAGGATGCCGTGTTTGGTACAGATCTCCCGCAGCCGCTTGAGATAGCCCTTGGGGGGCATGATGACCCCGGTGCTGCCGGCGATGGGCTCGACGATGACCGCCGCGATGTTGCTGGCGTCGTGCAGGAAGACAATCTTCTCCAGTTCATCGGCCAGGGTGAGGTCTTCTGCTGGCAATCCCTTAGTGAACGCATTTTTCCCTATGTTGAGGGTGTGGGGCAGATGATCCACCCCGGTCAGCAGGGAGCCGAACCACTTGCGGTTGCCGGGAATGCCCCCCACCGAGATGCCGCCAAAACCCACCCCGTGGTAGCCGCGCTCGCGGCCGATGAGCCGGGTACGGGTCCCCTGGCCGCGAGCCCGCTGCCAGGCCAGCGCAATCTTGAGCGCGGTGTCCACGGACTCCGATCCGGAGTTGGTATAAAAGACGTGACCGAATCCCTTGGGGGCGATCTCCACCAGCCGGTTGGCCAGCTCGAACGGCAGGGGGTGGCCCATCTGGAAGGTGGGGGCAAAATCGAGGTGGGAGATCTGCTGGGAGACCGCCTCGGCGATCTCGCGCCGACCATGGCCTGCGTTGCAACACCAGAGTCCGGCAGTGCCATCCAGTATCTTGCGGCCATCCTCTGAGTGATAATACATCCCCTCTGCCGACTTCAGGATGCGCGGCGCCGCCTTGAATTGCTGGTTGGCGGTGAACGGCATCCAGAATGCGGACATGTCGGGGGTATTGATGTCGCTGACAGGTTTCATGGTCACCTCATCCTTAAGGCGTTTAGTAACACCCGGCTCATGCCTATTAAATTAAACACCTGAATCCATAAAAAAGGGCTTTTATCGCCCGGCTTGGTGTCACCCCTCAGGGGTGGTATAAGATATTTAACACAATTTTAATAATAGTAAACAGTCAAGGAGTGTCTATCGATGGATATCGGTCACCGCCTCAAGGCGGTTCGCACCAAGGCGGCCCTCTCCCAGCGCGAGCTGGCAAAACGCTCCGGTGTGACCAACGGCTTTATCTCCCAGATCGAGAAAAATCAGGTGAGCCCCTCGGTGGCCTCCCTGCGCAAGGTGCTGGAAGGCATCCCCATGTCATTGGCCAGCTTCTTCACCGACGAGACGGAGATGGATTCCGAGGTGATCTTCCGTGCGGACGACATGCCGGATCTCGGCACCCACCCCATCAGCTACCGTCTGGTGGGTCACAGCCGCGCCAACCGCGCCATCGGCATGATGCAGGAGATACTGCCCCCGGGCGCCGACACCGGTGACGACATGCTGAGTCACGAAGGGGAAGAGTGCGGCATCGTCATCCGGGGTCAGGTGGAAGTCACGGTAGGCGAGCAGGTTCACCTGCTGGCACCGGGGGATGGCTACTACTTCGACAGCCGCACTCCCCACCGTTTTCGCAACGTGGGGGATCAGGAGTGCGTGCTGATCTCCGCCAACACGCCCGCCAGCTTCTGACGGGCCTTCTCCCGGAACAGCCCGCCGGGATCCCCCCTGCCCGGCCCAGGGATCAGGCCAGCGACACGGGCTCCCGCCCCGCCGCGCGACCCCCGACACCACAGGCCAGGGCCCCCGGTTTGACCCGCCGTTGGCCCGGGTTGTTCGGGGTCAGTGTTTAATGAATTGTTACAAGATGGATTTACAAGCGGCAGGATGTTTAGCATATTGATACGCGGAGACTGACTTTCTGCCGGTTCAAGGAGTGAACATGAGTGACCTGACCCTGGCCCAGTGGCAACACAAGGCCGCCCATCTGACCCTGCCCTCGCAAGCCTTTATCGACGGCACCTACCGGGATGCCGTCAACGGCGCCACCTTCGATTGCATCAATCCGGCCAACGGCCAACTGCTGACCAAGGTCGCCTCCTGCGACGCCGCCGATGCCGAGCTGGCGGTCAAGGCGGCCCGTGCCGCCTTCGACGACAAGCGCTGGTGCGGCCTCTCTCCCAAGCAGCGCAAGCTCATCATGCAGCGCTTCGCCGAGCTGATGCGCCTGAACCTGGTGGAGCTGGCACTGCTGGAGTCCCTGGATATGGGCAAGCCCATCGGCGACGCCATGGGGTATGACGCCCCCGCCGCCGCGAACTGCATCGCCTGGAACGCCGAGGCGATAGACAAGATCTACGATCAGGTCGCCCCGGTGGAAGAGTCCGCCCTGGCCCTGGTGACCCGCGAGCCCCTCGGTGTCGTGGCTGCCATCGTGCCCTGGAACTTCCCCCTGGTGATGGCCTGCTGGAAGCTGGGCCCGGCGCTCGCCACCGGTAACTCGGTGATCCTCAAACCCTCCGAGAAATCCCCCCTCACCGCCTTGCGCATCGCGGGTCTGGCGAAGGAGGCGGGCATCCCCGACGGCGTGTTCAACGTGCTGCCGGGCTTTGGTCACACCGTGGGCGAGGCGCTGGCCATGCACATGGACGTCGACTGCATCACCTTCACCGGCTCCACCAAGATCGGCAAGCATCTGGTGCAGTGCTCCGGGAAATCCAATCTGAAACGCGCCTTTATGGAGTGCGGCGGCAAGAGTCCCAACATCGTGCTGGCGGATGCACCGGATCTGGACGCCGCCGCCAGAAGCGCCGTCGGCGCCATCTTCTACAACCAGGGGGAAGTGTGCACCGCCGCCTCCCGCCTGCTGGTGCAAAACAGCATCAAGCCCCAGTTCATGGAGCGGCTGCTGGCCCACGCCCGCGAATGGATCTCGGCCAACCCGCTCGACCCCACCACCCGCATCGGCGCCATGGTGGACCACATCCAGATGGAGCAGGTCCTCAACTACATCGCCATCGGCCAGCAGGAGGGCGCCAAGCTGCTGCTGGGAGGCAAGCGCACCCAGCCCGAGGAGGGCGGCTACTATATCGAGCCCACCATCTTTGACGACGTGACCCCGACGATGCGCATCTTCCGCGAGGAGATCTTCGGCCCCGTGCTGGCGGTGACCGGCTTCGACACCCTGGAAGAGGCCATCGCCCTTGGCAACGACACCGACTACGGCCTGGCGGCCGCTATCTGGACGGCGGATCTCAACCAGGCGGTGAAGGGGTCGCGCGCCCTGCGCGCCGGCACCGTCTTCGTCAACAACTGGGATGGCGGCGACATGACCATGCCGTTTGGCGGCTTCAAGCAGTCCGGCAACGGGCGCGACAAGTCCCTGCACGCCCTGGAGAAGTACACCGAGCTGAAAAGCACCTGGATCCAGCTCGAATAACGTCATAAATGACGCTTATCAACAAAACAGGGGGAGAAATCCCCCTTTCTCATTTTTACTCTTTTATCCCCTCGCTCAATCGATATAATCGTCAAATAGCAAGCCATTAAATTTAAAGATAAAAATGCTGTTTTTTCTGGGAAGTGTACTGTTTCTGGTGGTGGGACTGCCGCTGCTGTTCTTCGTGCTGGGTCAGGGGGAAGCCTATGTCACCTGGGGCCCCTGGATCTCCGCCATCGCCCTCATGCTGTGGCTGCTGATGGACGTGGAGAAGATCCGCCGCGGGGGCGGTCGCTGAAGTCGCTCCTGCTGTTAAAATCCCGTCAGACCCATTTATTGTCTTCTTTCCCTGCAGAAGGATCGCTACACTGACTTTTTGCGATGTTTCCCGACATCCGCACTCCAGTGAAGGTTATCCGCATGCAACAACAGATCCAGCGCCAGGGCGTCCTCTATGCCCTCGGCGCCTACACCCTTTGGGGCCTGGCACCCATCTACTTCAAGTCCCTCTCCGCCGTGCCGGCCGCCGAGATCCTGACCCACCGCATGATCTGGTCCTGCGCTCTGTTGATGGTGCTGGTGCTGCTCGGACGCCAGTGGCACAAGGTGCAGGCGGTGCTGCGCCAGCCCAAGGTGCTGCTCACCCTGGCCTTCACCTCCGTCACCGTCGGCGGCAACTGGCTGCTGTTCATCTGGGCCATCAACAACGGCCACATGCTGGATGCGAGCCTGGGCTACTACATCAACCCCCTGTTCAACGTGCTGCTCGGCATGGTGTTTCTGAGCGAGAAGCTGCGCCGCCTGCAGTGGTGGGCGGTGGGGCTCGCCTTTGTCGGTGTTGCCGTCCAGCTCATCGCCTTCGGCTCCCTGCCCTGGATAGCCCTGGTGCTGGCCTCGAGCTTCGCCATCTACGGCCTCATTCGCAAGAAGCTGGCCCTGGACGCCCTCACCGGCCTGCTCATCGAGACCCTGATCATGCTGCCGCCGGCCGCCTTCTATCTGTGGGGCATCGCCGACAGCCCCACCAGCCACCTCACCCAGAATGACTGGCACCTGAACCTGCTGCTCATCGCCGCGGGCGCCGTCACCACGGCCCCCCTGCTCTGCTTCACCGCGGCGGCCACCCGGCTCAAGCTCTCCACCCTGGGCTTCTTCCAGTACATAGGCCCCAGCCTGATGTTCATCCTGGCGGTGACCCTGTATGGCGAGGCGCTGGCGCTGGACAAGATGATCACCTTTGGCTGCATCTGGAGCGCCCTGGTGCTGTTCAGCCTGGATGGCCTGCGCAGCGGCAAGCGGCGCCAGGAGGTCGGCTGAGGCGCCGGCGCAATAATCTACAAGCCAAGGGGCCGCTTTCGGGGTATCAATAGGGGATGAACGCACCCCAATCCCGCATCCACTACTGGCAATCCCGGCTGCTGCCGGGGGTTGAACTCTCCCACTCCCACCACAGGGAGTTCAGCTATGGCCGCCACGTGCATCTGGACTACCACATCGGTCTGGTGCAGCGGGGCGGCCAGAAGTTCATCCACAAGGGGAACAGCCACAACCTGGTGCGCGGCGAACTCTCCACCGTCAACCCGGACGAGATGCACGACGGCCTCAGCCTGCTGCCGGAAGGGTACGAGGTGCGGGTCTTCTCCATCGCCCCCGAGCAGCTGGCCCGCTGGCTGCCGGAACACCCCGAGCCCTTTTTCCACCAGGGATTGCAGAGCCGCCCCGACCTCTATCAGGGCTTTGCTCGCCTGCACATGCACCTGGACAGCCCCGCCCCCGACGGCCTGCTGGCGGAGAGCCAGTTGCTGGCCCTGCTGGGCGAACTGTTCCGGCTCGCCCCCGAGCGCCACGCCCTGGCGGACCCCCAGCTCAGGTACCTGCGCGACTATCTGATGGCCCGGCTGGATGAGCGCCACAGTCTGGAGGATCTGGCCGCCCTGTTCGGGCTGGATCGCTTCGCCTTTCTGCGCCAGTTCAAGAAGAAGACCGGCATGACCCCCTACGCCTGGCTCAAGCGGTTGAGGCTCGAGCAGAGCAAGCGCCTGCTCGGCAGCGGCCTGCCGGTGAGCGAGGTGGCGCTGGCAGTCGGTTTCTTCGATCAGAGCCACTTCCACCACGGTTTTCGTCAGGCGTTCGGCCTCACCCCGGCGGAGTATCGCCAGCAGATGCTGCCCGCCTGAATCACCGCCGCTGCAATCTTTTACAATCTCCCGTCCCCCGTCCTGCCCCATGCTGTCACCTCCATACCGCTGTCGGAGGTCTTTTATGTTCACCAGCCTGTTTCTGACCCTGGGTCTCGTCCACCTCGTCGCTCTGGCGAGCCCGGGCCCGGATTTCGCACTCATCCTGCGCACCAGCCTGCACAGGCCCACCGCCCTCGGAGCGGCCCTTGGCATCGCCCTCGCCATCCTGCTCCACGCCACCCTGAGCCTGACCGGCATCAGCCTGCTGATCGCAAGCCAGCCCTGGCTCTTTCTCGCCGTGAAACTGGTGGGTGCCCTCTATCTGGGCTGGCTGGGCTGGGGGGCGCTGAAGGCGGCCTGGCAGGGAAGCGGGGATCTGGCGCTGCGCGCCGGGGGCGAGCGGCCGGGCTGGCGCAAGGGGGTGAAGAGCGGGCTGGCCACCAATCTGCTCAACCCCAAGGCGATGCTGTTCTTCATGGGACTGCTGGCCGCCATGGTGACGCCCCAGGTGGATGGCCTGACCCGGGGATTGCTGATCCTGGAGCTGTTCCTGCTCTCCCTCGTCTGGTTCAGCGCCCTGGCCTGGAGCCTCTCCACCCCCCGCGCCCAGCACCTGCTCGGCCGCATCCAGCGCCCGCTCAACCTGATGACAGGCCTGCTGTTTGGCGCGGTCAGCCTCTCCATCCTGGTGGATCTGCAGGGGCACTGGCCAGCGGCCTGACCGGCACGTCCTTGTTGGCGGCAAGCAGGGAGGGGCCTTGACGGACGGCTCGACTACTCCCCGCGCCGCATCCCCTTGCGCAGGTAGACGTAACCCTCCCCCGGGCTGCCCCAGCGCTGATGGGCGCCGTTGTCATAGGCCCTGTCCAGCAGCCGGACACTGTCCGGGCCGATCCAGAGGTACTGCACCAGGGTGGTGGCACCGCCAAAATCGGTGGCGCAATGCCCGACCCGGGTCTGCCCCTTGTACTCCCCGCCCGGCTGGCGGGTCAGCCAGATCTCGCACCCTTCGCGCAGGGAGAGTTGCTGCGGGGTGAGGGAGTCGAGCAGCTCGGGCCGACGCCAGGCGCCGGCAAAATCCGTGGCCCTCGGCATGGTCAGTTCGGCCATCAGGATGCGGCCATCGGGCAGGGAGGAGAAGCGGTAGATGCGCTGGCGAAACGGTCGCTGCGCCCGCTCGGTCAGAAACTGCTCCGCATAGACCCAGCGAAAGGGGCCCTCCCCGGGCCAGATCTCCACCAGCCGCAGCTCGGCGCTGGTGAAGCGGGCATCGAAGGTGGCCTGCTCCTGGCTGGAAAACTCCCCCGAGAACCAGGAGAGCAGGGGCTCCAGCCTCCCCTGCGTGGCATGGGGGCCGGGGGCCGTCACGAAGGGGACGGGCGCCGCCCAGATCAGGCTGGCGTAAAACAGCCCCAGCAGGGCCGCCATCAGCTGTGTCATCGAATCCTTCCGAGTCGCTTGCATGGCGGCGATTATATGAGCGAACGGTGACAATAACCTCTATCTTGATCAACTCCTTGAAGAGAAAACGAAAAATCCTCTCTGCAGGCGAAAGGAGGCGACGCACCCCCGCAGGCCACGGGGATGACGGCTATCCTTGCTGCGACCCGTCCCTGTTGCCGCCAAGAGGAGTCCCCCATGAACACAGTCACCCTGCACCGCGTACTCAAGGCCCCGCCGATGCGGGTATACAGAGCCTTTATCGAGCCGGACGCCCTGGCCAAATGGCTGCCCCCCCATGGCTTCACCTGCAAGGTGGCGGCACTGGAGGCCCGGGTCGGCGGCACCTTCAGTATGTCGTTCACGAATTTCGGCACCGGCCACACCCACGCCTTCGGCGGCGAGTATCTCGCGCTGGAGCCGGGCAAGCGCATCCGCTACACCGACCGCTTCGACGACCCCAACCTGCCGGGGGAGATGCAGGTCACCATCACCCTCACCCAGGTGCTGTGCGGCACCGATCTCGCCATCGAACAGGCGGGTATTCCGGCGCTCATCCCGGTGGAGATGTGCTACCTCGGCTGGCAGGAGTCCCTGATGCAGCTCGCCACCCTGGTGGAGCCCGAGATCCCCGCCGAGTGACCCGACACGGGGGCTCCCCCGGTAGCCCCCACACAGATACCCCTTGTGAGAGAGGGGCCTGATCAGGTATCTCTGTGGGCAGGGCGGGCTGCGTTCTTGCAGCGACCATCCACCGCCAGGAGCCCCCATGAAACGAGTCTTGATGATGACCATGGCCGCCGCCCTGCTGGGCGGGTGCGCCGTGAAGAACCAGGTCACCCACAGCCTGCAGGCGATTCCGCTGACGGCCTTCCAGCAGAGTGAAAGCAACCCCAATCAGCGCATCTACAAGGAGCCCGGCGTAGATCTGCGCCAGTACCATCAGGTGCTGCTCGATCCCTTGCAGTTCATCCGCCAGGAGAACGGCCAGTGGTACCTGCTGACCGCCAACGAGCAGAACGAGATCGGCCGCTACTACCACGCCACCTTCCAGCGCGAACTGATGAGCCACGGCGTCAAGATTGCCACCGAACCCGGTCCCGGCGTGATGCGGGTGCAGGCGGCCATCACCAACTTCGACCTGACCCGGCCCGACCCCAAGCTGCGGGATCTGCTGCCCGCCAAGATCGCCATCAACGTCACCCGCGAGGTGATAGGCAAGGAGCCCTATCTGCTCAAGGTGGGCAGCATGGCCCAGTTGCTCGACGCCCAGAGCGGCAAGCTGCTGGTGCGGGTGATGGACGCGCGCGAGAGCCCGGACACCACCCACAAGGATTCCCCCATCACCGCCCTGGAGATGGAGAAGATGATCGATCAGTGGGCCGCAAGTCGCGCCAAACAACTGGCCGACAATCTGGGGCGCTGAGCCGGGCCGAAAACGACAAAGCCTGCCAGGGGGCAGGCTTTGTCGTCGCTGAAGCGCGGCTTATTGCAGGTTCAGACCGCCCAGGTAATCCCGCTTGCCCAGATCCACCCCGGCCTGGCGCAGCAGGGCATAGGTCATGGTGAGGTGGAAGTAGAAGTTCGGGATGCCGTACTCATGCACGCAGCTGTGGCCGTCCATCCCCTTGCCGCCCGCCCAGTAGGGGTAGTAGTGGCCGCTCGCATACTGGCTGAAATCGGCGTCCAGCTTGCCTTGCAGGTAGGTGAGGGTCTTGGCCACGTGGGCGCGCAGATCCGCCATGGTCTTGGGATCATCCCCCAGCACCGGCGGCTCGCTCAGGCTGGCGGTGGCCACCACGGCGCGGGCGCTGTCACAGCAGATCAGCACCTGCTTGCTCAGGGGCAGCATGTCGACGATGAGGCGCTCATTGAAGAAGTTGTCCACGTTGAATTTCTTCGCCTCGGCGTGGGCCTCGGCCTTGGCCAGACACTGGTCCAGGTTGGTCAGCATCTTGATGAACTGGGCTGCGATATCACGATTCATAATGCACTCTCGGTTGGTTGAAGGCAGTAAAACGAGCGGCTCCACTATAGCGCATCCCCCTTGCAGTTCGAGCCCGAGGGGGTGAAAAGCGAGGGCGTCCTCCCTGCCCTGCGACAGGCAGTGGCGATCACCGGCGGGCTGCGAGGCCAGAGCGCCATACCCCGTCGCCGCACCGAGTCCCTCTTTCCCCTTTTTTTGATCTGTGACAGGCATCTCGTTTTTCGAGGGGCGTAGTCTGGAGCCCGTTGCCCCGGCACGGGCCGGGGCACCCATCCCACAAGGAGAATGCCATGAAGATCTACGATCGAAACCGCAATGTGCTGACCCTGGGCCAACGGGTGATGATTGCCGCCACCGGCGCGGTCGACACCCTCAAGGAGGCGCACACCGACAACCTGACCCCCTATGAGGCGGAACATGAGAAGTGCGTGCTGCTGACGAACAGCCAGGAGCGCTACGCCCCCATCGAGTTGATTAGACTAGGCTGATCCCGTTTCCCGTCACCCTACTCTTTACAATTCACCCGGCCGCCGCGCCCCGTCAGTGGCCGGGTTTCTGCTCTCTACTCCTTCTCCGAGCCGCTGCACCTTATGAGGGCGAGGCGATGCAGCTTGCCGGTATCCAGCCTGATTGCCCCGCTTCGTTGTGAACCCAGAGCCAGCCTGCCAGCTCCCGATCCACTCGAACCCGCTCCCCCGCCGCCACGTCCAGCTCCCGGGCGGTATAGTCCTGGCGCGCCTGCGCCTCCTCGGCGCTGATCGGGGTCAGCATGGACAGGGGCGCCCACCCCTCGTTGCCGTCTGCGGTAAAGGTGCGCACCCAGCCCGGGAACTCGTCGTCCTCGTGGCCGATGCGCACCCGCTCTCCGGCCCGAAAGGCGATGGGATTGGGGTAACAGGTGTGGTGCGCCGTGGTGATCAACGCCAGCATTGTCTCTTCCTCCGACAGGTTCTGTTTGGTGACGCCCCGAGTCATACCACAAGCCGGGCCCCGTTGCGTCAACCGGGCTCACACCCTCTGGCAGAGGGCGATCTACCCCAGGGCGGGCCGACGGCTCTGATCCCCACGATTCATTACTACCAGTGAATTTTCATATCATTCGAGTGTCATTTCAGTGAACACATCACCGCCCTAGACTGCTTCTCGAACCTTAACGAGGAGTCTTGTATGAAACTCACCCATATCCCGTTGCTGGCCGGCACCCTCGCCTCGGCCTTCTCTTTCAACACCTTCGCCGGTGACATCGTCTCGGTGCAGTTCAGCGATGGCCGCCCCGCCGTGACCGGGGTCGAAGCGGTCAACAACGCGCTCAACCCCATCGGCGTCAACGTGGTCACCGTCGACATTCCCGAGGCCGCCAGGCCCCTGCTTGAAGCCTCCCACCGCCGCGCCCTGACCAAAGCGGAGCACGGCGCCCTGATCTCGGCCTTCAACCTGAGTCAGGGAGAACTGCTGGAGCAGGCCAGGCTCGCAGGGCGCGCGCCTGCGGTGCAAGGGGGCGGCGTCGCCACCGAAGAGACCGGCGTCGGCCCCTACCCCAAGGTCTATGACCTGATGGCGCTGGACGAGCGCACCCGCAGCGCCGTGCTCGGCAAATATGGCCGCATGCACGTCAACTCCGCCGAGGACGGCACCGACATCGACGAGGTGATGACGGTGGTCAGCGGCGGCCCCTTCCGCTGGGGCTTTACCCTCAAAGACGGCAGCATCGCCCGCTTCCAGATAGACAAGGTGGGCCTTGAGGACAAGGCCGTGCGGATCAGCTATCACGGGCTCGGCATGCACGCCGGGTTGATGGATGCAAAACAGGGGCTGCTGGTGGCCTTCGCCCACGGACCCAGAGCGTTCACCATGCGCTACCAGGCCGACGTGCCCCACGCCCAGCTGCTCGGCACCAACCCCTGGGCCGATGTCGGCATCACCCTGCCCCCCGCCCCTGGCAAGGTGCAGTAAGCCGGTGCGTGCCATCTGGCGGCGGGGCCCGGGCCCTGCCGCCTGCTTTTATGCCTGCCGTCACGGGCCGGGGAGCCCGGGGCTCATCGCCTCTCTTTCGTCTGCGTCTCTGCCGGGCCCGCCACGCCCGGAGGGCCATGATCCGGACCGGTCTGCCACGGGCAACTCTCTGTCTGGCGGGGGATGGGGGGTGGACACCCCGGGGATCCGCACTATTGTGATAAAAGTGCGCAATGATGGCGCCATCATTTACCAGTAGTGAATTAACGGGGGCAGGATGAACAAGATCACGGCGCTGAACGTCTTTCGCCGGGTGGTGGAAATGGGCACCTTCAGGGCGGCGGCGGACGACCTGCGCCTCTCCCAGGCGGCGGTCAGCAAGAACATCAACGAGCTGGAGGCCTTTCTCGGCATCGCCCTCATCAACCGCACCACCAGGCGGCTGAGCGTCACCGAAGCCGGCATGGCCTATTACGGCCAGATATGCGCCGTGCTGGACAGCCTGGAGGCCGCCGACCAGTCCATCATGGCCGCCTCCTTCACCCCCAGGGGCAGGCTGAGGATCGGCATGCCCATGTCCTACGGGCTGATCCGCCTCAATCCCCTCGTCTGCGCCTTCCAGCGCCGCTATCCGGAAATCGGCATCGAGGTGATCCTGAGCGACGCCTACATGGATCTGGTGGATCAGGGGCTGGACGTGGTGATCCGGGGGGCTGGCACCCTGGAGGACTCCACCCTGCGCGCCAAACCCCTGTGCGAGGTGCAGCGGGTGCTCTGCGCCGCCCCCGACTACCTGAAGGAGGCGGGCCAGCCTGCCCACCCGGCGGATCTCAAGGGCCACAACTGCCTGCGCTACAGCCTCTCCTCCTCCCCCAACAAGTGGTTCTTCACCCGGGACGCGGAGAGCGTGGCGGTGGAGCTGCCCCCCGCCAGCTTCTGCGCCAACAACGGCATCGCCCTGAAACAAGCGGCGGTGCAGGGGCTCGGGGTGATCCTGGTGCCGGATGAATTCGTGTCGGACGAACTGGCGGACGGCACCCTGGTCAGATTGCTCCCCGACTGGCAACCCGACCCCCACGCCCTGTTCGCCGTCTACCCCTTCCACAAGGAACAGTCCCGCAACGTGCGGCTCTTTATCGAATGTATCGTCAAGGCGTTTCAGCTGAGGTAAGTCAGACAGGCGGGAGCCTGGGACCCGCCTGTCTGACTTACCAATAACCTACGGACCTGCCCCATGCAGGTTAATTGTCGGAATATTGAATCCCGTCACATCGACGGCGGTTTGAGTGGTTGCCCGGCAACAAAGCCTCATGCGAACCTTTACTTTCCTCTCTTCCAACCAAAACAGAGGGCGCCGGGCAGCCGCATCTCTTACAAATCGGAGAACGATGCCACCCAGACCCTCAGTGCCGAGGCGGGCAAAAACTGTTGAGTTTGGCAGGAGGTCAAGATGGGTCTGCTGATGGCCCGCTCCAAGCTGAGTCAGGTCAGTGAGGAGGAAGACAAGCAAGGGGGAATGGGGAGTAAGTTGGATAAAAATGATCGGATGCTCTACCTAGAAAATAAGGCGTAGCCTCATCAGCTACAGAATGGTCAGAATGATCGGCACCTAAGAACTAGTCATAATTTGACAACGTTAAAAGCACCTTCATCGATACACTATTACAAGAGGCTATTCATGTATATATGTGGTGACAATCTTGATGATATATTGATGAAGTTATATAAAAAGCTTCAAGGGAAAGCTAATATAAGCCCATCAAAAGGGAAAGCAAGTGAAATTACTGGCGTATTAATCAGGATGAAAAACCCTCGAGCCAGACTAAGTCGAACAGAGGGAAGAGGGAAAGTATTTAGCGCTTTGGGCGAGTTGTTTTGGTATATGTCAGGCAGGAATGACTTGTCATTTATTCGCTATTACATACCAATGTATGATAAATTTTCCGATGATAACAAGACCATATATGGTGGATATGGCCCAAGGATTTTTGGCCCAAATGGACAGTTTGATCGAGTTATGTCATTACTTGCAGAGAAAAAAGATTCTCGCCAAGCCATAATTCAGATTTTTGATGCTGAAGATTTAAAAGAAAAGCATAATGACATTCCATGTACCTGCACACTACAATTCCTTTTGCGGAGAGATAAACTCTCTTTGATTGTGCACATGCGTTCAAATGATGTTTTCTTAGGGCTACCCCATGATATTTTTTCATTTACAATGATTCAGGAATATGCGGCCGCGAAATTAGAATGTGACATTGGTGATTATAAACATTTCGTAGGTAGTCTACATTTATATGACAAGAATAAGCCTCATGCTACACAGTATATATGTGAAGGATGGCAGGATGAATATCAGATGCCTCCGATGCCAGTTACGAACATAGCTCCAGACTTAGATGTAGTTCTAGAAAATGAACAAAAAATAAGATTGGGTGTAGATGTAAACATAGATGCTTTATCTATTAACACATATTGGAAAGATATTTTGTATCTTTTAGTGTATTTTCATGCAAAGAAACATGGGAAAGATGATTTCGTTATAAATTCAATCTTAGAAAAGATAGAAAATGAACAATATAAGATCTATATAAAATCGAAAGGAAACACGCCCACCCCATCAAAAGTACATTGCGATAAAACATATAAAAACATAACAAAAATGCTTGTCGACGCTTTGTATAACTCTACTTTGGCCAACACAGGAGTTATCTTAGATGGAAGCCCTATACCTGCCTTTGGTAACATCTCCACTGCGCAAGTAGCTACATTGGGATTAAATCCAAGTAATAATGAATTCTTTGATGACAATGGGAATGAGCTGGAAGGAGACGAGAGGCGTTTCCATACAAAAAAGTCATTGCAGATTAATGACTGGAGCGACCTTAATGATCAGAAATTAGATCTAATAATGGAAACCTGTAATTCATATTTTCTCAGAAAACCATACGATCGATGGTTTAGGCCATTAGATAACTTATTGCTTAAGTCTGGCTTTAGTTTTTATGGAGTGAATGGCAATGCATGCCATTTAGACCTTGTCCCTTTTGCCACCTATGAAAAATGGTCAGCACTTAATGTTAAAGAAAAAAAGCTACTATTATCAAGAACATCGTCATCATTAGGCGCCATAATAAAAAACTCAACTATAGGGTTATTAATATTAAATGGAAGGACTATTGTCGAGCAACTAAAGTTTATCTCTGACTTAGAACTAAATGAAACCTGTGTAGAGTCCTTATCCCTAAAAAGAAAGACAGGTAAAAACATTCATGGCTATGAGTACACAGGAAAACTGACGCACATATCAGGAATAGACATTGGAAGAACTATATATATATATGGATTTAACCATAATATACAAAGTAGTTTTGGTGTGACCAATAAAGTCAAAGATGAAATAAGTAATAGATTATGCAATTACTTGGGGGTATTGAAAAATGAAGGAAAGTGATCGAGCATTCGCTGAAAAGATCAGAGTTAAACTTATAAATCATAGTGGCAGTGTCAGGGAGCTAAAAGGAATTAACAATCCAAATAACTTAGACGTTTTATTGTTCCAGATAGTTGAAAGCAAGCGAAGAGTTGATTATGTAAAAATGCTAAATCAGCAAGAGATGAGTTATGAACGAGCAAATCCAAAAAGTGAAATGTTTGACCCTATAAAAGCTGCAGTATTAATGAGAAGAATAGGGGATATAAATGAAGCCTGTTGGTTAGCTTTTTTGGCAATTCATTTTGGAAAAAATTCAAAAAATCAATGGAGTCTGTCCAAAGGTGTATATGGTTCCCTTGATGATGAGATGATTTGGTCTTGGAAAAATGTTACATCCAATACAGATGAATTTATACAATGGTTATCAGACAACCATATAAAACTTGGAAGACTGGGTAAATTTGGCAACCATAGAAAGTATGAATCACTAAACCCAAAGAAGAGAAATTGGAATGGGGCAATAATCAAAAGCTATATTGATTGGGTTTGTTGTTTTGGTGATCATCTTGACCTAATAAAGACATTTGAAGAAAAGTCCATAAACGAAAAAGATCGGTTTAAGATGCTTTATAAGTCTATGAGCTCTGTATTAAGATTTGGCAGGACAGCAAAATTTGATTATTTAACTATGTTAGGAAAACTTGACATAATGGATATTGAAGCTGATTCAACTTACATGTCGGAAGCAACCGGCCCCAAAAGAGGGGCAAATCTACTATTTTTTGGTACAAGAACGAGTAGTTATAGTCCTGAGCTTCTAGAGAAATGGATATCGGACTTAGATATAGATTTGAATATAGGTATGCAAATAATTGAAGACTCACTATGTAATTGGCAGAAAAGCCCAAATGAATTTATTAAATTCAGGGGGTGAGGATTATACCTATAGCCATTCAAACTTTGTCTTGAGACGGTTTAAATGGCTATATGGAATGATATTTTTTTTCTGTAATTGACCGACAACAATTCCTGGTGATATTCCTATTTCTCTAGCAAAACGTAAAACTAGTCGTCCATCATTAGCTATTTCATACAACTTGCCATTATATTCTTTTGGAATTAAAAGATATTTTGAAAAGTCATTTGCTTCCTGTTCAACTTTCTCATTAATATCAACAGTATCATCATCAATAAATGTCAAATTATTATCATGCAAGATCAAATGACCCGCTTCATGGAAAAAAGTAAACCAAAAATGATCATCAGATAGATGACGAAAGCTCATAATTATCATAGCCTTGTCATTGCTAATAAACTTAGTAGCACCACTTGCCTTACAACCAGTCGGTGCCCTAACAATAACCACAGCAACACCACATGAAGCACAAGCCTCTTGCAACTTAGGCACAAAAACAGAGGGTGATTTCTCTCTAGTTAATTTTCTAATCCATGGAAGTATAGAGATAAATAAACTTTTATCCCATGAATTGCATTCTATACGCTTAGAAAGCACTTCTCCCTGCCTGATCCAAGCATCGAGCGCGCCTTGCACAGAAATAAAGTGTTGAGATGTTTTAAAGGCTACTGTTGAATGCTTATTTTGATAATCTTTTTTCCATTCATCGAGATTATCAACACCAAAAAAGTCAAGGCAATATATAAACTCTTGGAACTGAGAGATAGTTTTCGGTAACCATCCAAGCTTTACCATTTCTTTTGTAGGTAAGGAGGAAAGCCAATACTTTTTACTGTGTTCTAGTTCCTGGTTAACTCTAGCTAGAGCTTCACAATACTGCTTTTCTCGCTCTAACCAAAAAGATTGTGATGCCCCCAAAACGACAGACAATTTTTCTGCCAAAGCAGAATTAATCCTAAGCTTCCCGTCAAGGAGCTGCTTTGCGTTTAGTTCGGATAAATTTAGAAGACTCTTAAAATCAAGAAATGATATATCCCTCTCACCTAATATATCGCTTATTGTATCTCCAGGAGGACTTATCCAGTTAGGAGAATAACTATCTAGTGCATTCATATTCTTTGAATCCTAAGAATCTTAATACGGTCTACTTTTGACCAGTCAACCTTCCCTGTAGAGAGTATAGGTGTAATTTGATGGGATGAGCTAAAAATAAGAGAGTATCCATCACATAGGTCTATCATATACTCACCAGGAGGGAGTGCATTGCATTCTCTTGGGTTACCTGCTAGGAGATCATGCAAATTTGAAACTGCACGCAAGTCTGCAAGCCTACGTATCAACATATTAACTACATGTCTCGGTAGAGTCTGCTGAGCAAAGACCTCTTTGTTACAGACATTACGAATCTGTTCGCTCTCATAAGATAAGACCATCGTCATTTATATCAATATATCCCTATTATAATTGACTGGCTTCATGTCTAGTGAGGATACATTATTCTTCCGCCATTGATAAAGCAATGTTTATACGTTTTATCCAAAAGTGAGCATAACACCTTAAGATTCGGATAGAACTTAAATCATCGTTTAAGATCTATTAAAATATTATGTTAGCTGTAAGAGATTAGAGATGTAGATCACAATTGCCTTCCTTTTATCTCAGAATCTTTACTGAAGTTGATACATAGTTTCTATTATTAGTTATGGATTCATACCATTCTATGGCATACAGAGCAGATGAAAATGCTCAGACACTTAGATTCAGTCTTAAATCCGCAGGTTCATCAACTACGCATATATACCCGGCCTAAGCCGGGTTGGTTGGGTCAAAAGGCAGGAATAATCAGAGTGCCTCCAATCTCGCGTAGGCGGTGACGAGCCACTTGGCGCCGACGTCGTCGAACTGGATCTGCACCCGGCTCTGCTGGCCGACCCCTTCGAAGTTCAGC
This sequence comes from Aeromonas sp. R7-2, assembly GCF_040908105.1. Classification (NCBI taxonomy): domain Bacteria; kingdom Pseudomonadati; phylum Pseudomonadota; class Gammaproteobacteria; order Aeromonadales; family Aeromonadaceae; genus Aeromonas; species Aeromonas sp. R7-2. Next base: position 98,249 of record NZ_JBFODC010000016.1, read on the forward strand.
ACTATGCCTTCGCCAAATTTCGGATGGAGCACCCGCTGGCCGAGCTTGATGCCACTGGCGTCGAAGCTCTGCTGCACCTCGTTCTGGCTAAAGCGGCCGTACTGGGTGGGGCGGCTCACCTGGGTGCGCAGCCGGATCTCCTCCAGACACTCGGCGGGCATCTCGCGGATAAAGCGGCTCGGCTTGTGGAACATCTCGCGGCCGTAGATGCGGCGGCTCTCCGCATAACAGATGTAGAGCTTCTCCATGGCGCGGGTCATACCGACGTAACAGAGGCGCCGCTCCTCCTCCAGCCGCCCCGACTCCTCGGTGGATTGCTGGCTGGGGAACATCCCTTCTTCCACACCGACCAGCAGCACCAGGGGATATTCCAGCCCCTTGGCGCTGTGCAATGTCATGAGTTGCACCGCGTCGGCATATTCGTCCGCCTGATTCTCGCCGGATTCCAGCGCCGCGTGGGCGAGGAAGGCGGAGAGATCGCTCATGTCCTCCAGCTCGTCCGGGCGCTGGTACTGGCGGCAGGCGGTAACCAGTTCGTCCAGGTTCTCTACCCGCGCCTGGGATTTCTCGCCCTTTTCCGCCAGATACATCGCCTTGAGGCCGGAGTGCTGGATGGCGATGTCCGCCTGCTGGTGCAGGGGCAGCAGGGAGACTTGGCTCTCCAGCGCATCGATGAGATCCACAAAGCCGCGCACGGCGTTGCCGGCGCGACCGGTCAGCACCTTGTCATTGAGCAGGGTCTTGGCCGATTGCCACAGGTTCTGGCCCTGATCCCGGGCGTTGTTACGCAATATCTCCAGGGTGCGATCGCCGATACCCCGGGTCGGGGTGTTGACCACCCGCTCGAAGCTGGCGTCGTCGCCGCGGTTGTTGATAAGCCGCAGGTAGGCCATGGCGTCCTTGATCTCCTGGCGCTCGAAGAAGCGCAGGCCACCGTAGATCCGGTACGGCATGGCGTCCTGCATCAGCGCCTCTTCCAGCACCCGGGACTGGGCGTTGGAGCGATAGAGGATGGCGCAGTCGGCGAGCAGACCCCCCTTCTCTTTCCAATCCTTGAGGCGGCCAACCACGAAGCGGGCCTCGTCCACCTCGTTGAAAGCGGCGTAAAGGGAGATCGGCTCCCCCTCAGCGCCCTCGGTCCACAGCTCCTTGCCGAGCCGCTCGGCGTTGTTGGCGATGACACTGTTGGCGGCTTTGAGGATATTGGCGGTGGAGCGGTAGTTCTGCTCGAGGCGGATGGTCTCGGCGCCCTGATAGTCGGTCAGGAAGCGCTGGATGTTCTCGATCTTGGCACCGCGCCAGCCGTAGATGGACTGGTCATCGTCGCCAACGATCATCACCTTGCCGGTGTCACCGGCCAGCATCCGCAGCCAGGCGTACTGGATGCCGTTGGTATCCTGGAACTCGTCCACCAGGATGTTCTGGAAGCGGTCGCGATAGTGCTCGAGGATGTGGGGCTTGTTCAACCACAGCTCGTGGGCGCGCAGCAGCAGCTCGGCAAAATCCACCAGCCCGGAGCGATCGCAGGTCTCCTGATAGGTCTTGTAGATCTGCTGATAGGTGCGGGTGACGGGGTCGCCGTAAAGGTCGATGTCGCCGGGGCGCAGCCCCTCGTCCTTCTTGCCGTTGATGTAGCCCATCACGGCGCGCGGGGCCCAGTGCTTCTCGTCGAGGTTGAGGGCCTTGAGCACCCGTCGAATGAGGCGGTACTGGTCGTCGGAGTCGAGGATCTGGAAATCCTGCGGCAGCCCTGCATCCAGATGGTGGGCCCGCAGCAGGCGGTGGGCGATGCCGTGGAAGGTGCCGATCCACATGCCGCGCACGCCGTCACCGATCACTTTTTCGACCCGGCCGCGCATCTCGGCCGCCGCCTTGTTGGTAAAGGTGACCGCGATGATGGAGAAGGGTGAACAGCGTTCCACCTGCATCAGCCAGGCGATACGGTGCACCAGCACCCGGGTCTTGCCCGAACCGGCACCGGCCAGCACCAGCAGGTTGCAACGGGGGGCCGCCACCGCGTCTCTTTGCTTGTCATTGAGCCCGTCGAGCAGGGTTGAAACGTCCATCACCACTCCTGTTTATTTATACAGGCGGGGATTATACGGCCTGAGCCGCCAGAGACCAACCGGCAGGATCAACGAAGGGGGCGGTGATAGTCCCGGTATTGGCCCAGTACCTCACCGGAAAAGCTGAGCAACCGGGCGCGGGGGGCATCCAGCATCTGCTGGACGGGATCAAATCGAAGTGAAGCGGCCAGCATGCGACCCTCAGGCAGGGTCACTTCCGTTTTCCCCATCACCAGCATGCCGTCCTGATAATGCCCATGCTCGAAGCGCACGATGACGTCATTCACCATCAAGGTGCCCTGCTTGAGCTGCAGTGATGCTCGTTGCATCTCTCGCAACGCAAACAGACTGGACAATGACGGACGCCCGCTGGGCATCCGCTGCAAGTATTCGTGGGTGGTCAATTGATATTGCAACTGACCCTGACGATCGAAGACTCGCTCCCGATAATCGGTGTAGCGCGTCAGCATGCCGGCAGCCTGTGCCACCGGCATCCACAACAGGAGCGCCCCCGTCAGGAGCGCTCCCACTGGTTTACAGCTGATCGGCACAGTTGACCTTGTTGTCATCCAGGTCGGTACAGGAGACGAAGACCTTGTCAAAGGTCGACCCGGCCACCGGCGTCATCTGGGTTGACCAGTCATAACCCACCCCCTTGGCATAGATGGCGGTGTGGCTCTCCTGATCTTCCTGCATCCAGCCGATGTACTTCAGTGCGCCGCGATCGCTCTGGGCAAGTGCCTTGAACTCGTCGCTCGTGATGAGACACATGGGCTCTCCCATGGCCTTGGACAGCTCGGCATCCCGCTCCCCCACGGCGCCATCACAGCCGCCGGTCACCTTGATGGTCATGTCACTGCGATCCAGCATCTCATCGAAGAACGGCAGCACATTGATGTTGTACTTCACCCCCACCTCTTGAGGCTGCCAGCCCATGCCGGTATTGACGTATCGGGTCTCGACGCTTTCCCACTGGATAGTGGGCACAGTGCCTGCAAAGTGGTTCGCCAGCTCCTTGAGAGTCGCGGCATTGGCCTCGATCTCATCCTGGGTCAACGATTCGTCCAGCTTGCTCTGATCGATGGTCAGAGCGAGGCTCACCGCATCCTTCAACTGCGACTTGGCCTTGGCCAACCGTGCCTTGGCATCGTCGGTCAAACGGAAGAAATCGGCGTGCGCCACCAGCGCATCCGGCTCGATTTCCTGCTGACTGAACTGGGTCTCGAAGGTGCTGCTGCTCTCTTCATAGGTGGTGGTCGGCTGCATGCCCCAGGTGTCCTTGATGTGCATACGCGGCAAGGTCACTTCTTCCTGCTGGGTGACATAGGCGCTGTCCGGACCGTACTGGTAGGAGGCGGCGATGTTGAGGGCCGATGCCATCGCCATCGCAGACGCCCGCAGTGCCTTGGCACCGTCGAGGTTGAGGGTGACGGTATCGTTATCGCCATAGGTGGCGCTGTAATCCGGATCCTGGATATCGGCCAGGGCAGCCGCGACGTTTTCCAGGCTGTCGGCATAGGCGCCCATCAGCTTGGCCACGTCACGGGTATATCCCTTGCCACCTTTGAGCGCCACGGAGGCGGTGCCGGGGGTATGGATGATGACATCCATCACCTTGGCCAGGCTGGTGCTGTAACCACTGCCAATGGCGGACGAGGTGAAGGCCAGGCGTTCAGCCACCACGGGGTTGTTGGTCACCTCCAGCATGGTCAGCATGGCCAGCACGATCTGGCGATCGGCCTTGCCGCTCTCACCGGTCTCGGCCTGCAGGGTCTCCTTGTACTCCTTGAACTTGCTCTCGACGTCCAGGTTTTTCAGATCGGTCAGTCCCTGCAGATCGCTCAGCACCTTGTCGACCGCCACGGAGCGGCCATTGACGCCAGCCAGGGTGGCGGAGAGGTGGGCTTTCGCCGCAGCCAGAGAGACGACGGCCTTGGTGAGGCCCGCTGTTTTCAGCGCCTCGACCAGGGAGGTGTTGAAGGCGTCATCGCTACCCAGTTCGACGATCCCCAGTTGCGCGACCAGCGCCTTGTCGAGGGTGATGCCGTTCTCCGGATTGCTGTCGCTGTCGAGCGTCTGCAGCAATGCCGCAATGCGGATCGCTTTCTCCTTGTCGTCACCCGCCAGGGTGTAAGGGGTCACCAGCGAGTTGCCCGCCTTGAGGGTCACCGCCCCCAGGCGCTGGTTGCCCAATGCGAATTCGCAGGTGTCGCCATCATCAAACAGGAATTCACCCTTGGCATTGGTGACACCGGTGTAATCGTTGCACCGATAGTCGAGGCCACCCACGACGGAATCCAGGAAGACGGCAGTGTGAAGAGGCTTGCTGCCGGTGTCGGTGCCACCGCCATTGTTGCCACCATTGCTGCCGCCACCGTTATCGTCACCACCGCCCCCGCAAGCGGTCAACATGACACCGGACAACACACAAGCCACTGCCATACTCAGCACGTTTTTTTTCATTTTTATCACCCGAACAAATGTCAAAAATACGGCCCCATCCCGGGGGCCAAGTTAATCCGGGTATAACCTAGCGTACCCATATGACAAACACCAATGCATTTCCATATGAGTGTGCTTGCCATCACGCAGGCCCCGAGCGAGCAGGAAAAACGGCCACAGACGACGGCCCTGGGAGGGGAAATAGCCACCCATCGTGGGCTGTCACACCCGGGGCGGACCTCCTGGCGATCAGCCAGCCAGCCCGCCAATGTGGCGTCGATGAGGCCGCAGGGCTGGTGCCGATGGAAGCCAGTTTTTTCATCAGGGGAGGAAAACGGTTGCGCCTAACGTCATGAATCCAAACACAAATGTCGATCGAGCCCTATTAATCCCGGAATTTAATTCTGCAAAAACACCATAAAACAAACACTTATAAGGCAATTTGCTTATATTTCAAACCGTTAACGCAAACGTTTTTCCTCTATGATCCCCTTGACCAACGGGCTGGCTCACTTACAGTTAGCCAGCGTGCTTTATGACCTGCCAAGACAGGTTGTGGACCCTCACATAACAATCAAGGATACGATCGTGACTAAAGTGCTCAAGCTGGCCACCGTGGCCGCCCTCACCCTCGCTGCCCTGTCCGCCCAGGCAGCCTCCGAGCCCGCCGTCATCTATGACACCGCAGGCAAATTCGACAAGTCCTTCAACGAAGCCGTGTTCCGCAACGGCGTCGAAGTCTACAACAAGGACAAAGGCGTCAAGGTCAAGGAGTTCGAGCCCCAGAACGAAGCCCAGCGTGAGCAGGGCCTGCGTCGTCTGGCCAGCCGTGGCAACGGCCCCATCGTCGCCGTCGGCTTCAACATGGGTTCCGCGGTAGAGAAGGTCGCCACCGAGTTCCCGAACACCCAGTTCACCATCATCGACATGGTGGTCGACAAGCCGAACGTCCAGTCCCTCATCTTCAAGGAGCATGAAGGTTCCTTCCTGGTGGGTGCCCTGGCGGCCATCGCCTCCAAGACCGGCAAGGTCGGCTTCGTGGGCGGCATGGACATCCCGCTGATCCGCAAGTTCCAGTGCGGCTATGAGCAGGGCGCCAAGTACATCAATCCGAAGATCGACGTCTATCAGAACATGACCGGCTCCACCCCGGCAGCCTTTGCTGACCCCGCCAAGGGTGCAGAACTGGCCAAGTCCCAGTTCGCCAAGGGCGCCGACGTGGTCTATGCCGCCGCCGGTGGCACCGGTATCGGTGTCTATCAGGCTGCCAAGGACGAAGGCAAGCTGGCCATCGGTGTGGATTCCAACCAGAACCACCTGCAACCGGGCACCATGCTGACCTCCATGGTCAAGTCCGTGGGTCTGGCCGCGTACAAGAGCTGGGATGACGCCGCCAAGGGCAGCTGGAAGCCGGGCATCCAGTCCCTGGGTCTGGCCGAAGGCGGGGTTGACTGGGCGCTGGACGAGAACAACGCCAAGCTGATCACCCCGGAAATGAAAGCCAAGGTCGAGAGCATCAAGGCCGACATCATCGCCGGCAAAATCAAGGTGCACGACTACATGAGCGACAACTCCTGTAAGTACTGATCCTGCAAATACCGAGTCACTGCTACGACTCTCAACCAGTGATGACCGGCCCGCACGGGCCGGTTTTTAGTCTCTACTTCATGACCCGCAAGGACTGCATCATGGACCAGACAGATCGCTATGCCATCGAATTAAGGGGTATCGATAAGCGGTTCGGCGACGTGTACGCCAACAAGCAGATCGACCTTCAGGTTCGTAAAGGCAGCATTCACGGCATCGTCGGCGAAAATGGCGCCGGCAAGTCGACCCTGATGAGCATCATTTACGGTTTCTACCACGCCGACAAAGGCGAGATGCTGATCGACGGGAATCCGTTCAAACCCCATGGCTCCCAAGATGCGATTGCCGCCGGGGTGGGCATGGTGCACCAGCACTTCATGCTGGTGAACAACTTTACCGTATTGGAAAACGTCATCCTGGGGGCCGAGAACGGCTGGCGCCTGGGCAAGAGCCTGGCGGCCGCCGAGAAGCTGCTGGGCGAGCTGGCACGGGACTATGGTCTCGAGGTGCCGCTGCACGAGAAGGTCGAGGATCTGCCGGTGGGCCTGCAACAGCGGGTCGAGATCCTCAAGGCGCTCTATCGCGGTGCCCGCATCCTGATCCTCGACGAGCCCACCGGGGTACTGACCCCGCAAGAGGCGGATCACCTGTTCGAGGTGCTCAAGAAGCTGCGAGATCAGGGGGCGACCGTCATCCTCATCACCCACAAGCTGCGGGAGATCCTGGCCATCACGGATCAGGTCTCCATCATGCGCCGGGGAGAGATGGTGGCCCATGTCGCCACCAAAGACACCGACAAGGAGCAGCTCGCCGAGCTGATGGTGGGCCGCAAGGTGCGCCTCAAGGTCGACAAGGGCACCGCCCAGCCGGGCGAGGCCAAGCTCAAGGTCGAGGGCCTCTCTTACGTCGATGATGCCGGGGTGGAACGGGTCAAATCCGTCAGCTTCGAAGTGCGGGCGGGGGAAGTGGTCGGCATCGCCGGGGTCTCCGGCAACGGCCAGTCCGAGCTGCTCAGCATGCTCGGCGGCATCCTCAAGCCCAGCAAGGGCGGCTTCACCATCGCCGGGGCGCAGCGCCACGAGGTGAGCCAGAGCCACCCGGCCGACCCGGAGCGGGTGCGCAACTTCGGCCTCGGCCACATCCCGGAAGACAGGCACAAGATGGGGCTCATCAACCGCTTCGAGGCGAAAGAGGCCTTCATCCTCGGCTATCACCGCCGTGCCCAGTACAACAAGGGCTGGCTGCAGGACAAGGAGGCGATCCGCCAGGATTGCCAGGCCAAGATGGAGAAGTGGGACGTGCGCCCGCCGAGCCCGGAGCACAAGACCGCCAACTTCTCCGGCGGCAACCAGCAGAAGCTGGTGATCGCCCGGGAAGTGGAGCAGGACCCGGATGTGCTGCTGGTCGGCCAGCCGACCCGGGGCGTCGACATCGGCGCCATCGAGTACATCCACCAGCAGATCATCGCCATGCGCGACAAGGGCAAGGCAGTGCTGCTGGTGTCGGTGGAGCTGGACGAGATCATGAGCCTCTCCGACCGCATTCTGGTCATCGCCGATGGCCGCATCGTCGGCGAGCTGGACGGCGCCAGGGCGGATGAACGCACCATCGGCCTGATGATGGCGAACATAGTTCCTGACGACGTGGCGGCAAGCCAATCACAAGGAGCCACATCATGAAGGTCACAACCACTTGTAACGGATTCGGCCTGATGATGGTCAACACACCAGTCCCCGACGATATCAAGGAGGCCCATTCATGAGCCAAGCACGTGTTCCTGCCTGGATATCCGTGGGCGTGCTGCCCGCAGTCAATATCCTGCTGGCCTTCCTGGTGTCGGCCATCCTGTTCTATTACCTCGACATCAGCCCCATCGAGGCAGCCGAAATCATGTGGTACGGCGCCTTCGGCACCGGCGAGGGGATAGGCTTCACCCTCTATTACGCCACCGGTTTTATCTTCACCGGTCTGGCGGTGGCGGTGGCCTTCCACGCCGGCCTGTTCAACATCGGCGGTGAAGGGCAGGCCTATATCGGCGGCCTCGGGGTCGGTCTGGTCTGTCTGCTGCTCGGGGACGTGCTGCCGTTCGCCCTGCTGCTGCCGCTCGCCATCATCGCCGGCGGCCTGTTCGGCGCGGCCTGGGCCTTCATCCCGGCCTGGCTGCAAGCCAAGCGGGGCAGCCACATCGTCATCACCACCATCATGTTCAACTTCATCGCCGCCTCCCTGATGGCCTACCTCTTGGTCGACGTCTTCAAGCCGCCAGGATCCATGGCCACCGAGAGCAAGGTGTTCGCCGTGGCGAGCTGGCTGCCGAAGATGAGCGAGCTGGCGGCCGGTTTCGGCATCGCCATGCCCAACAGCCCCCTCAACATCAGCTTCTTCTGGGCGCTGATCTGTGCGGCCCTGGTGTGGGTCTTCATCTGGCATACCCGCTGGGGCTACGAGATCCGCTCCGTGGGCGCAAGCCAGAGTGCCTCCGCCTATGCGGGTATCTCCTACCCCAAGGTGGTGATCCTGGCCATGGTGATCTCCGGCATGCTGGCGGGCTTCTTCGCCCTCAACGTGCTGCAGGGTGAGCTGCACCAGATCAAGCTCAACTTCGTGGAAGGCTTCGGCTTCACCGGCATCGCGGTGGCCCTGATGGGTCGCAACCACCCGGTCGGCGTCATCATCGCCAGCCTGCTGTTCGGCTTCCTCTACCAGGGCGGCGCCGAGCTCAGCTTCGAGTTCGGGGTGGACCGCAACATCGTCGTGGTGCTGCAGGGTCTGGTGATCCTGTTCTGCGGCGCCCTGGAGCACATGCTGCGCCCGCGCATCGAGCAGGCCTACCTGGCCTTCGCCAACCGCTCAGCCGCGCAAGTCAAAGGAGCCTGATCATGTTCGAAATGCTGATCCTGATGCTGGATGCCACCATCCGCACCGCGCCGCCGCTCATTCTTGCCGCTATGGCCGGGATGTTTTGTGAACGCTCCGGGGTAGTCAACATCGCCCTGGAGGGCAAGCTGCTGGCCTCCGCCTTCGCCAGTGCGGCGGCGGCCGCCGTCACCGGTTCCGCCTGGATTGGGCTGGGGGTCGGGGTGGGGATCTCCATCCTGTTCGCCCTGCTACACGGCTTCGCCACCATCACCCACCGGGGTGATCAGGTGGTGAGCGGCATGGCCATCAACATCCTGGCGGCCGGTCTCACCGTGACCCTGGGGCGCTACTGGTTCGATCAGGGTGGCCAGACCCCGGCGCTCTCCGGTGCGGCGCGCTTCGCCCCCATCGACCTGCCCTATGCCAAGGAGCTCTATGACGTGCCCGTCATCGGCCAGCTCTACAGCGAGCTCTTGAGCGGTCACTCCCTGCTGGAGTACGTGGCGTTCGCCGCCGTGCCCCTGGCCTGGTGGGTGCTGTTCCGCACCCGCTTCGGCCTGCGGCTGCGGGCGGTGGGCGAAGCCCCGGCGGCGGTGGATACCGCCGGTATCTCCGTGGTGCGGATGCGCTATACCGCCCTCATCATCGGCGGCCTGCTGGCGGGGATCGGGGGCACCTATCTGGCGGTGGCCCAGACCGCCCAGTTCATCCCCAACATGAGCGCGGGCAAGGGCTTCATGGCGCTGGCGGCCCTGGTGTTCGGCAAGTGGCGCCCCTGGAACGCCATGGCGGCCTGTCTGCTGTTCGGCTTCCTCGACGCGGTCGCCATCCGGCTGCAAGGGGTCAGCATCGGCGATTTCCCGATCCCGGTGCAGGCCATCGAGGCGCTGCCCTACATCCTGACGGTCTTCCTGCTGGCCGGTTTCATCGGCAAGGCGGTGGCCCCCAAGGCCCTCGGCACCCCCTACGTCAAGGAGCGGGAATAGCCCCGCCCTTCATGCCATGCAAAAGGCCCGCACATGCGGGCCTTTTCTTTTTCGGGCGACGGCTCAGCCGATGGGCCGAACCAGGGCGGGTTGGTGGGGATCGCTGAGGCGCTCGGCCAGATAGTCCACCAGCAGCCGCACCTTGGGGGAGAGGTGGCGGTTGTGGGGATAGAGGGCCCAGATCCCCTCCTCGGGGGCCCGCAGCTCCGGCAGCAGCTCGATGAGCTCCCCCCGGGCGAGGTGGTCGCTCACGTAGTAGTCCGGCAGCTGGATGATGCCGATCCCCTTGATGGCCGCATCCAGCAGGGCGTGGCCGCTGTTGCACTGAAGCAGACCGCGTACCCGCACGCTGTGGGGTTTACCGTTCAGGGTGAAGTGCCACTCGTCCCCGTTGCCCACCAGGCAGGTGTGACGGGCCAGCTCCGAGAGACTGTTGGGCATGCCGTGGCGGGCGGTGTAGGCAGGGGAGGCGCACACATAGGGAACCCGCTGCGCCAGCTTGCGGGCCACCAGGGTCGAATCCTTGAGGTGGCCGAGGCGGATCGCCAGATCGAACCCCTCGTGCACCAGATCCAGCAACTGGTTGGTGAGGTTGAGGGTCACCTCCAGCTGGGGGAAGCGCACCATGAAGTCGTTCACCAGGGGGGCGATGCGGCTCTCGCCGTAGGAGACCGGGGCCGTGATGCGCAAGGAGCCCTGGGGCACCGCCTGATGGCGTCCCACCGCCAGCTCCGCCTCGTAGAGGTTGTCCAGCAACTGGCGGCAGTGACGAAAATAGATCTCCCCGAGTTCGGTGAGTCGCACCTGGCGGGTGGTGCGCAGCAGCAGCTTGGCCTGCAGCCTGTCTTCGAGCTGCGCCACCTGGCGGCTCACCTGGGCCACCGACACCCCGAGCTTGCGCGCGGCCGGGGTAAAGCCCCCCTGCTCCGCCACGCTGACAAATTCACAGACCCCTTCCCAGCCGAACATTATTACCTGTGTGTAAAAGTGATTTGATACTTAGCGTTATTATCACCAAATCGGCGGGAAACTACACTGGATCTCCGAACTCATTTCCGTTCATCCAACCACTACGAGGACGTCATTCATGGCACAGGTTCAGAGCATCAAGTGTAAAGCCGCCATCGCCTGGGGACCGGGTCAGCCCCTCTCCATCGAAGAGGTCGAGGTCATGCCGCCCCAGGCCGGCGAGGTGCGGGTGCGCATCGTCGCGACCGGCGTCTGCCACACCGATGCCTTCACCCTCTCCGGTGAAGATCCGGAAGGGGTCTTCCCCTGCATCCTGGGCCATGAAGGGGGCGGTATCGTCGAGTCCGTCGGCGAGGGCGTCACCAGCGTCAAGGTCGGCGATCACGTGATCCCGCTCTACACCCCCGAGTGCGGCGAGTGCAAGTTCTGCAAATCCGGCAAGACCAACCTGTGCCAGAAGATCCGCGCCACCCAGGGCAAGGGGCTGATGCCGGACGGCACCACCCGCTTCTCCAAGGACGGCCAGCCCATCTACCACTACATGGGCACCTCCACCTTCAGCGAATACACGGTGCTGCCCGAGATCTCCATCGCCAAGGTGGATCCGGCCGCCCCCCTGGAAGAGGTCTGCCTGCTGGGCTGCGGCGTCACCACCGGCATCGGCGCCGTGATGAACACCGCCAAGGTGAAAGAGGGTGAGAGCGTCGCCATCTTCGGGCTGGGGGGCATCGGCCTCTCCGCCATCATAGGCGCGCGCCTGGCCAAGGCCGGCCGCATCATCGCCATCGACATCAACGAGAGCAAATTCGAGCTGGCCCGCAAGCTGGGCGCCACCGACTGCATCAACCCGAACACGTTCGACAAGCCCATTCAGGAGGTGATCGTCGAGATGACCGACGGCGGCGTCGACTTCTCCTTCGAGTGCATCGGCAACGTCAAGGTGATGCGCGCGGCGCTGGAGTGCTGCCACAAGGGCTGGGGCGAATCCGTCATCATCGGCGTGGCCGGTGCGGGCCAGGAGATCAGCACCCGTCCGTTCCAGCTGGTCACCGGCCGGGTGTGGCGCGGCAGCGCCTTCGGCGGCGTGCGCGGTCGCAGCGAGCTGCCGAGCTATGTGCAGCGCTACATGCAGGGTGAGTTCAAGCTGGACGACTTCATCACCCACACCATGCCCCTCGAGCAGATCAACGAGGCGTTCGATCTGATGCACGAAGGCAAGAGCATCCGCACCGTCATCCACTACTGATCCCATGAGCGCCCCGCCCATCGCATGGGCGGGGCAAGGAGTCCTTACATGAATCTGGACATCATCAGCAGCAACAAGAGCTTCGGCGGCTGGCACAAGCAGTATCGCCACCGCTCCAATGTGCTGGGGTGCGAGATGCGCTTCGCCATCTACCTGCCGCCCCAGGCCCTCACCGGCCAGAAAGTGCCGGTGCTCTACTGGCTCTCCGGTCTCACCTGCACCGACGAGAACTTCATGCAAAAAGCCGGGGCCCAGCGCATCGCCGCCGAGCTCGGCATCGCTCTGGTAGCGCCGGACACCAGCCCCCGCGGTGAAGGGGTGGCGGACGATCCCGGCTATGACCTCGGCATGGGGGCGGGGTTCTACGTCAACGCCACCCAGACCCCCTGGCGGGATCACTACCAGATGTACGATTACGTCACCCGGGAGCTGCCCGAGCTCATCGAGACCCACTTCCCGGTCTCGACGAAGCGCGCCATCAGCGGCCACTCCATGGGGGGCCACGGCGCCCTCATCGCCGCCCTGCGCGAGCCGGGTCGCTACCGCTCGGTGTCGGCCTTCAGCCCCATCAGCCACCCGAGCCGCTGCCCCTGGGGCCAGAAGGCCCTCGGCGCCTACCTCGGCAACAACCCCCTGCTGTGGCAGGAGTGGGATGCCTGCCAGCTGCTGCGCCACCACGACAGCCCGCCCCTGCCGACCCTGGTGGACGTGGGGCTGGACGACCCCTTCCTGGCGGAGCAGCTCGGCATCGACACCCTGGCCGAAGTGGCCGCCACCCGGGCGTGGCCCCTGACGCTCAACCGCCATGCCGGCTACGACCACAGCTATTACTTCGTGGCGAGCTTCATCGAGGCGCACCTGCGCTTTCACGCCAACCACCTGGGCGAACCGGCCTGAGGCTGACCCGCTCGTGGCCGCCCCGTCAGCGGGCGGCCATTCACCCGGAAACAGGAGACAAGGATGCCTCTCTTCACCACATTGCTGGCCATGCCGGATCAGTTCGAGCGGCTGCTGGCACAGGTCCCCACCGACCACCTGGACTGGGAACCCGCCAACTGGGCCGGGATCCCCTCCGAGCGTTTCAGTGCCAGGGGGCACCTCTGCCACCTGCTGGACATCGAGGTGCTGGGCTATCAGGTGCGGTTTCGTCGCACCCTGGCAGAAAGCCTGCCGGAGCTCGCCTCCCTCGATGGCTATCAGCTGGCGCTGGACCATGATTACCCCCGACAGGATACCGCCACGCAGCTCGACCGCTTTCGTACCGCCCGCCTGCAGACCGTCGAATGGTTGAAGACGGTGCCGTCCGACGCCTGGCAGCGCCGCGCCCGCTATGGCGGCTATGGGGAGGTGACCCTAGACGGTCTGGTGCGCCTGCTCGTCAGCCATGACCACCAGCACCTCGCCGGCATGCAGTGGCTGCTGATGCGCCTGAACGCCGATCTGGGCCTCGCACTCCCCCTCGAGTGAAGCGTCGCCCAACAGTGTCGCATCCTGCAAAAAAGGCCCCGAGGGGCCTTTTTCATTGTTGCGATGATGGGATCAGCTCCCCAACCGGCTCACCTGGCCCGAGCCCGCGATCTCGCTGGTCAGCGCTGGGCTGCCCCAGTAGTTGACCGCACCGGCACCGGCGATCTCTATCTTGAGCCGCGACCGGGCCCGCACCTCGACCTCGCCACTGCCGGCGATGCTCACCTCGACCTCCTCGCTGGCGAGCCCGGCTCCCTTGACACCACCGGCGCCGGCGATGTTCAGCGCCATCACCCGGGCGGAGCCCTGCCCCAGATCCAGGTTGCCCAGCCCGGCGATGTTGCCTTCCAGCCGATCCAGCGTCAGCCCGCTGGCGACGATGTCCCCCGTACCCGCCAGGGAGAGCACCAGATCATCCCCCTTGAAGTCGCGCAAGGCGCCGTTGCCAACCCCCGCCAGTGCCAACTCGTGCAGCGTCGGCAGGGTGATGGTGATCTCCAGCGGCTGGGTGGGGTCGAGCCGGTAGCCATCCTTGACCTCGATCTCCAGCTTCTCCCCCTGCTCGGTGAGTACCAGATAGGGCAGCAGGTTGGCCTCCCCCTTGACCCTGAGGGTGTGGCTCTCTCCCGCCACCAGGTACAGGTTGGCGGGCACGCCCGCCAGCACCCGGGTCACCTCATGCCCCAGGGGATGCTGCTGCTCCACCACGGCCCCCTCCCCGCGCACCTTGACGTCATCCTGCCAGCTGCATCCGGTCAGTCCCAGGGCCAGCACCACTCCCAGCATCCATTTCATCCCGCTACTCCTCGTTTCCTCTTTGCCGCACGGCGCGGCAGGTGAGTGGCAATCAGCAAACCCTGTGCCATATGGTTAACATCATGATTTATCTATCCATTTCAATATTTCGAGGCTCGAAGGGTACATAACAAAGAGCCATTCAGACCACAATCTGGTCAATCTGACCACACCCGAAGGGGGGCGTTGACCCATTTTTTTGGTTGCCGCCCCGGTTCGTTGAGCCAATAGTGATACCTGGTGCGTATAGAGCACTCCATCGCTGCTTCACCCGCCAGAATCAACAAGGAGTCAGAGCGTGACCCAAGCCAGCCACCCATTCGTCCATCCGGGCCTGCCTGCCCCCACCCGCACCCCGCTGCTGACCGGCGACGATCCCGACCACAAGCGCCGCGAGCTGCTCGCCTACTTCTGCCAGACCTTCGATCTCTACGACTCGCTGTTCGACTGCCTGGCCGACGAGCGGGCCTGGTTCAACAAGGCGATCCCCCTGCGCCACCCCCTCATCTTCTACTACGGCCACACCGCCGCCTTCTTCGTCAACAAGCTGCTGGCGGCGCGCCTCATCGAGAGCCGCCTCGACCCCCGCATCGAGGCCCTGGTCGCCATCGGGGTAGACGAAATGAGCTGGGACGATCTGGACGAGACCCACTACGACTGGCCCACGGTGGCCGAACTGCGCGCCTACCGCGGCCGCGTGCGCGCCCTGGTGTGTGATTTCATCGAGCGAATGCCGATCGAGCTGCCCATCCATTGGCAGAGCCCAGCCTGGGTCATCCTGATGGGGATAGAGCACGAGCGCATCCACCTCGAGACCTCCAGCGTGCTTATCCGCCAGCTGCCCCTGGCCTGGGTGCGCAGCCAGCCCCAGTGGCCGGTCTGCCCCGAGGCGCGCCACGATCTCGCCGCCGTCCCCGTCAACACCCTGCTGCCGGTGGCCGGCGGCCAGGTGCGCCTCGGCAAACAGGATGCCACCTACGGCTGGGACAACGAATACGGCGAGCGCCACATCGAGCTGCCCCCCTTCCAGGCCAGCCGCATGCTGGTGAGCAACGCCGAATACCTGGCCTTCGTGCAGGCGGGCGGATATGAAGCGCCCGCCTGGTGGGACGACGAGGGCCGGGGCTGGCGCCAGTATGCCAACGCCCGCATGCCCACCTTCTGGGTCGGCGATCCCAATGAACCCGAGCAGTTGCAACTGCGGCTGATGACCGAGCAGGTCCCCATGCCCTGGGACTGGCCGGTGGAGGTGAACCAACTGGAGGCCGCCGCCTTCTGCCGCTGGAAGGCGGATCAGACCGGCCTGCCCGTCCAGTTGCCAAGCGAGGGGGAGTGGATGCTGCTGCGGGAGCAACTGGCCGGCGATCAGCCGGACTGGATGGAGGCCCCCGGCAACATCAATCTGGCCCGCTTCGCCTCCTCCTGTCCGGTGGATGCCTGCCCCCAGGGCAGCTTCTTCGATCTGGTGGGCAACGTCTGGCAGTGGACCAGCACCGCCATCGACGGCTTCGAGGGGTTCAAGGTGCACCCCCTCTACGACGACTTCTCCACCCCCACCTTCGACGGCAAGCACACCCTCATCAAGGGCGGGAGCTGGATCAGCACCGGCAACGAGGCACTCAAATCCTCCCGCTACGCCTTCCGTCGCCACTTCTTCCAGCACGCGGGCTTCCGCTACCTGGTCTCACGCCATCAGGAGCCCGTCATCGTGAACCCTTATGAAACCGACACGCTCGTCGCCCAGTATCTCGACTTCCAGTACGGTCCGAACCACTTTGGGGTCGCCAACTACGCCGAGGCTCTGGCCGGTCTTGCCAGCGAGCTCTGCGGCCGCCATGACCGGGCGCTGGATATCGGCTGCGCCACCGGCCGCGCCAGCTTCGAACTGGCTCGCCGCTTCGCCCACGTGGACGGGGTGGACTACTCGGCCCGCTTCATCGACGTGGCCCTGACCCTGGCAAGACAGGACAGCTTCCGCTATGCGGTGCCGGTGGAAGGAGATCTGGTGGAATATTGCGAGGCGCGCCTCTCCCGCCACGAGCTTGGTCGCGAGCAGAGCGAACGGGTCCACTTCAGCCAGGGGGATGCCTGCAACCTCAAGCCCAAGTACGGTGACTACGACCTGGTGCTCGCCTCCAACCTGATCGACCGGCTGCGGGAGCCCGCCCGCTTCCTGCGGGACATTGCTCCGCGCCTTCGCAGCGGCGGCCTGCTGGTGCTCACCAGCCCCTACACCTGGCTGACCGACTACACCCCCAAGGCCAACTGGCTCGGCGGCATCCGGGAAAACGGCGAGGCCCTCGGCACCTATCAGGCGCTGCAACGGCTGCTGGCGGAGGAGTTCGAGGAGCACATGCCCCCGAGGGACGTCCCCTTCGTCATCCGCGAGACCGCCCGCAAGTACCAGCACACGGTGGCCCAGCTCACCGTCTGGCGCAAACGCTGACGACGCGGCAAACGAAAGAGGGAGGCCCATGGCCTCCCTCTTCTTTATCCGGACCGCTTACCCCTCCTGTACCTGGGGCAGGGCCTCCTGCTCGCGGTAGCGGCGGGCCAGCACGGCGCACACCATCAGCTGGATCTGGTGGAAGATCATCAGCGGCAGCACCATGACCCCGACGCTGGCGGCCGGGAACATGACGTTGGCCATGGGCACCCCGTTGGCCAGGCTCTTCTTGGAGCCGCAGAAGACGATGGTGATCTCGTCCGCCCTGTTGAAACCGAGGCGACGGCTGATCCAGACGTTCCACCCCAGCACCAGCGCCAGCAGCACGCAACTCAGCAGCACGATGCTGGCGAGATCGTACCAGCCGACCTGGTGCCAGATCCCCTGCACCACCGCCTCGCTGAAGGCCACATAGACCACCAGCAGGATGGAGCTCTGATCCAGCTTGCCGATGAGCGGCCGGTGGCTGTCAACCCAGCCACCGATGAGGGGGCGTGACAGGTGGCCCACCACGAAGGGCAGCATCAGCTGCACCATGATGGCCTGAATGGAGTGCCAGGTATCGACCCCCTCCCCCTGCACATTGATCATCAGCCCCACCAGCACCGGCGAGAGGAAGATGCCGAGAATGCTGGAGGCCGAGGCGCTGCACACCGCCGCCGACACATTGCCGCCCGCCATGGAGGTGAAGGCGATGGCCGACTGCACGGTGGCGGGCAGGGCGCACAGATACAAGAAACCGAGATAGATGGCCGGGCTCAGCCACTGGGGCACCAGGGGCGTGAGCAGCAGCCCCAGCAGCGGGAAGAGCAGGAAGGTGCTGGCCATCACCACCAGATGCAGCCGCCAGTGGCCGAGGCCCGCCAGCAGGTTCTGGCGCGACAGCTTGGCGCCATGCATGAAGAACAGCAGCGCCACCGCCAGCTTGGTCAGCAGACCGAACCAGACGGCCACCTGCCCCTCGCAGGGGAAGAAGGAGGCCAGGGCCACCACGGCAATCAGCACAGAGGTAAAAGGATCCAGACGCACGGAGAATCTCCAGAGAAAGCGCGTCCCGCACGGGATGGGGACGACAGGGCACGGGGAAGGCGTCATCAGGCGGCGACCCCGGATACGAAGGGACAAGCTTACCCCGAACACCCTGTGGTGCAAAGTTGAGCGGCAGCTTCATTTGTTTCATTTTGTTAAACGATAACGCACATTCTCACAGCAAAACTAAACGATTTTGACCCTCCGGCCCCGGATCCGGCCAACAAAAAACGGGCGACCCTGGTCGCCCGTTTTTTGTTTGCCACATGCCGGTCAGCGCTGGCTGGCCAGGGGGCCGCTGCCCGCTTTCTTCTCATTGCTGGCGAGCTTGCGGGCCTGCCGTTTCTCGAAGCGGGAGATCCACCAGTAGGCCAGCGCCGAGAAGACCGCGGTCATGAAGACGTTGATGAAGAAGGCGCGCACCAGATCCACCCCGGCCGGGAAGGCGGAGGCGCTCATGCTCACCACGAAGATGGCGATCAGCACCGACACCACCCCCATCCCGAAGGTGCGCGACCCCATGCGAAACTCGCGCGGGGTGTCGTCATGTTTCCAGCGGAACACGAAGTAGGCCACCATGATGAAGATCGGCGGCAGCATGGCAGTACCGGCGGTGAGATTGATGGCGGTGTTCATCATCTGCTGCACCGACTCGGAGCCAAACCCGTTGACCACCAGCATCGCGAACACGAAGACAAACTGCCACCAGGCGGCGCGCACCGGCACACCGTGCTCGTTGAGCTGGGTGGTCTTCTCGCCGTAAACCCCCTGCGGGATCTCGGAGAAGTGGATCTTCACCGGCGCCGAGGTCCACATCATCATGGAGCCGAACATGGCGATGAACAGCACCACGCCGACGAAGCGGCCCACCAACGCTTCCGACAGCTGGAAGTACTGGGCCATGCCTGTGAAGATCTCCACCATGCCGCCGGCATAGGTGAGGCTCTCGCGCGGTACGAACACGTTCACCAGCAGGGAACCGACCGCATACATGGCACCGATGACGATACCGGCGCTGATGATCACCTTGATGAAGGACTTCTGGCCCCCCTTCACGTCATTGAGGTAGGCCGCTGCCGTCTCGGCACCGCCCGCCGCCTGGAAGATCCAGCACATGATGCCGAGCGTCGCCCAGTTGACGGTGGGAGTCATCGCCTCCAGCGTGATGGGCTGGGCCGGCACATGATCGCCACTAAGGGCCATCAGGGCGCCCAGTACATAGATGGCGAACAGGGCAAATACCCCGTAGGCCACTATTTCGGCAATCTTGCCGAGCCAGCTCGCCCCCTTGGTGGAGATGTGGGTCGCCGCCGCAAACAGCACGATGGAGATGACCGAGGTGACCATGGGCGAGAAGCTGTACTCATAGCCCAGCATGGCGTAGGAGGCGTAGGCGATGACGTTGGGTAGCAGGGAGACGAACCAGAACAGGTTCACGAACCAGTAGAGAAACGAGCCCAGATAGGCCATCCGGGTACCGAGCGGTTTTTTCAGCCAGTCGTACATCCCCGACTCGGAGTTTTTGTTGGCGGAGACAAACTCGGCGATGATGAAGACAAACGGGATGAAGTAGACGATGGTCGCCAGCAGGAAGATGGGAGCGGAACTGAGCCCCAGCTCGATGTTGTTGTTGACGATGTTGCGCACGTTGAACACGGCGGCAAAGGTCATCGACAACAGGGCAAACTTGCCTATGGTGCCGCGTACGGATTCAGACATGGTGTCCTCCAGTGGACTCGCGCTCACTGCGGGGAGCGCTGTGACTCTGTGATGTGTTCAGCAAGGGTCTGTCGGCCCCGCGCTTTACTCTCTTGTTATGATCGGGCCGCGTGGACGGCCTCGTTGGTGAACCGGTGCAATCTCTCCGCACCAGCTCGCAATACCAGTCAGACGATCGGGGTGCCCGGCGCCATCGGCACCCGCGGTTGCAACAGCACGCTCTGGCTCTCGTCCGGGGTCTCGGCACAGAGCAACATGCACTCGGAACGCTCGCCGCGCATCCTGGTGGGCTTGAGGTTGGTCAGTACCACCACCTCGCTGCCCATCAGCTCCTCTTCGCTGTAGTAAGGCACCAGACTGGTGACGGTCTGCAGCGGCCGCTCGCCACCCACGTCGATCTGGACGATGTAGAGTTTGTCGGCACCGGGGTGACGCACCACCTCCAACACCTTGCCCACCTTCATCTCGACCCGTTTGAATTCGGCAAACTCGATCGTCTCGCTCATGCACTTTTCCTTTTCTGGTTCAACGGTTTGCGGGTGGCCAACGGCCACCCGGTTTGATTGGGATTCAATGCCGTGGCTATGGCGTCTGCATGGCAACCTGCGCCGTCGGCTGGGCCTCTTTCGCACGCGCTTCGGCACTGAGGGAGGCTTCGTATCTGTTGTATTTCCACCAGGCGAAGCCAAGGAAGATCACGATCCCGCCGACGTTGTAGAAGACGATGGTCATGATGTCGGCGCCGGTCGGGAAGGTGGAGGCGAGGAAGCCCACCGAGAAGATGGCGATCAGCACCGAGACCACGGCGATGCCGGTGGAGCGCGAGCCCATCTTGAAATCCCGCGGCAGGTGGTCGAGCTTCAGGCGCAGATTGAGGTAGGCCAGCATGATGAACAGCGGCGGCAGCATGGAAGCGGCAGCGGTCATGTTGATGACGGTGTTCATCAGATCCTGAGCGGTGTTGGAGCCCAGAGTCGGGATCACCATCAGCGGCAGCACGATAAGGTACTGGATCCAGGCTGCGCGGGCGGGCACGCCGTTCTCGTTCAGCTCGACCGTCTTCTTGCCGAAGATGCCGGCCGGGATTTCGGAGAAGAAGATCTTCACCGGGGTCGCCGTCCACATCAGCAGGGAGCCGAACATGGCGGTGAAGGAGACCAGACCGACGAAGCGGTTCATCAGGATCTCCGGCAAACCGAAGTAGGCCGCCAGCCCCTCGAACACCTGCACCGAGCCGCCGGTATATTTCAGGGTACCGCTCGGCACGAACACGTTGATCAACAGCGAGGCAATGGAGTAGAGCACCCCGATAAAGATCCCGGCGATGATGATCACCTTCACGAAAGACTTGGAGCCCCCTTTCACGTCATTGACGTAGACCGCCACCGACTCGGCGCCACCGGCCGCCATAAAGATCCAGGTCGTAATACCCAGGAAGGCCCAGCTGAAATCGGGGACCATGGCCTCTACCGTGATGGGGTCGGCTGGCTGTACGCCGCCCACCAGTGCCGCACCTGCCAGCAGAATGTAGGAGAGGGTCAGCAGCAGCATCAGGGACGAGGTCACCGAGGTGATGGGGCCGAGCATCTTGGCGCCGTTGGTGGAGACGTAGGTGGCAAAGGCAAACAGCACCATGCTCAATGCCGTGGTCGCCACCGGGGTGAGAATGTACTCGTAGCCGAGGAAGGCATAGGAGGCGTAGGCGATGACCCGCGGCAGCAGCGAGGTGAAGAAGAAGAGGTTCACGAACCAGTAGGTGTAGGCGGAGATAAAGGCCCAGCGGCCGCCGAGGGAGCTCTTCACCCAGGCATAGACGCCCGCTTCGGAGTTTTTGTTCAGTGACACGAACTCCGCAATGATCAGACAGAACGGAATGAAGTAAAAAAGGGTGGCCAGAAAGAACATCGGGGCCGAGGCCAGACCGATCTCGATGTTGTTGTTGATGACGTTGTTGAAGCTGAATACCGCCGCGAAGGTGAGCGACAGCAGACCAAACTTGCCTATCGTATTGCGTTTGGAATCAGACATGGTACATCTCCAGACCTGTAGTTATCTCGCGAAAGAGCGGGGCATGATGTGTAGGGTGAGCCCCGCCCTTCCGGCTTTGTCAGTGCAGAACCGGCGGCTTGTTATTTGTTTTTGAAGTAGCCGCCTTCGACGGTGACCTTGATGATCAGCTTGCGCACCGGGCTGTCGCCTGCGAACCGGTAAGCCTCGTCGTTCTCGAAGATCACCACCTGACCGTTGCCGACTTGCTGGCGCTCGCGCACCTCACCGGCCAGCCACTCGCGGTCCGTGGTGTCGTCATAGGCCTGCTCGACCCCCAGCTCCGACTTGGGGGCCCACTCCACCGTCTCTTCCCCTTCCAGGTAGTAGTGAACGTCGAAGTAGCGGCGCTGCCCCTCGAACAACGAGGTGGCCGGGCTGGCCCCCTCCTGCAAGCGGTAGGTGAGGGAGTCACCGATGGAGTGACAGATGCCGGGCTTGAGGTTCGGCAGGTTGTTGATGGCCTCCACGCAGCGGCCCCACTTCTTGCCCTCCCGGTAGATGTTTTTGAACAGGGTCAGGTTGTCCAGGGTGATCATGCGAGGTTCCTCCCGCCGTTGATGGTGAGATCGAGCCCGGCCAGCGCAGCCGGATT
Organism: Aeromonas sp. R7-2; assembly: GCF_040908105.1. Classification (NCBI taxonomy): domain Bacteria; kingdom Pseudomonadati; phylum Pseudomonadota; class Gammaproteobacteria; order Aeromonadales; family Aeromonadaceae; genus Aeromonas; species Aeromonas sp. R7-2. The sequence continues at coordinate 120,501 of NZ_JBFODC010000016.1, forward strand.
GAGGTTGCCACGGGAGATGGGCAGCAGGGTCAGGCCGAAGCTGAACGGCTCGAAGCGCACCCGCCAGGAGTCCAGCACCTCGGAGCCCCAGGAGTTGGAGCCGAGCCCCACCACCCTGTAATCCAGGTTGAGAGTGAGATAGCCACTCGGTTCCAGCTCGTTGATGTGTTGCGCCGCATGGATGTGCTCCCAGCTGTAGGGCCAGACGCTCAGGTTGATGGGGGCATCAGGCCGCACGTAGAGACCGGCGCCGTGACGGTTGGTCAGGGTCGCCCAGCGCACCTGCTGGCGGTTGCCGTTGTCCTGCGGGAAGGGGTAGTGCTCCCACATCTCGCTGACTGTGCTCTGGAAGCTGTCGATCCAGTTGCTCTGGCGGCTGTCCTGATAGTTCTCGCCCGGCCCCATACCGTAGTAGTGCACCCGGTCGAGATCCTGACGAATGCCCAGCTCGAAGCCGATCTTGGGGATGATGTCGTCATAGCCGCCGTAGGGCTGGCCGGACAGAGCCACGTGCAGCTGACCGTTCCGGCTCAGGGTATAGACGTAGCGGCAGCGCATGCCAAAGTCGAACACCGGCGGTGCGATCAGACTCTCCACCGTTACCTCGACCGCCTCACCCAGCTGGCGCCAGCTTAAGGTGCGGAAGTGCTCCTGCATGATCTGCAGGTGGTTCGGGTGCCACAGGCTCTCGTACTCCTGCTTGTGGTTGTCGATCATCGGCTTGAAGAAAGTGAGGCGCGGGGCTCGCTCGATGAGCTCGATACCATCCTGCTGCCAACTCACCAGCTTGCCGTCGAGGCGCGAGAAGCGCAGGGCAAAGCCGCTGCCGCTCAAGGTCAGCGTGAGGCGCTCATCGGCAATATGCAACGGGGTGGCGTTGGGATTGGCAAAGGGCTGCAGCTGGCGAGTCGATACCTTCAGCTGGAACTGGTACTGGCCCAGCTCGTGCTCCGCCGCGCTGTAGCGGGTCGCACTGGCCTTGATGACCCGCAGCTGGACGAAGGTTTCCCGCCCATCGAGGGATGGCAGTTCGAGCTGCAACTCGGTGGTGGCACCGGGGGCCACCCCTTCCAGCCGGATTTGCTGGCTGGCCAGCAGTTCGCCCTCGGCCTTCACTTCGACCAGCAGGCGGATGTCGTCGAGAGTGGAGAACCAGTAGCGGTTTTCCACCGCCAGCTTGCCGCTCGCCAGATCCAGGGCGCGCACCTTGACCGGGCAGATCACCTGCTTGTATTCGCGCAGCCCCGGCCCCGGGGTCTGATCCGGATAGATGAGGCCATCCATGCAGAAGTTGTAGTTGTTGGGGTAGTCGCCGTAGTCGCCGCCGTACTTGTAGACCGGGCGGCCCTGCTCGTCCTGATCCAGAATGCCGTGATCGCACCACTCCCAGATATAGTGGCCCTGAATGTGGGGATGGCGGTCAAACACCTGCTGGTATTCGCTCAGGCCACCCGGGCCGTTGCCCATGGCGTGGGCGTATTCGCAGAGGATACGCGGCTTGGCCATCGGGAACTCGCCGAAGCAGTTCATCTGGGAGACGCGGGAGTACATGGTACTCACCACATCCACCACCTCGGCATCGCGATCCTCTTCGTAGTGCACCAGCCGGGTCGGGTCGATCCCCTTGCAGCGCTGGTACATGGCTCTGATGTTGCAGCCGTAGCCGGACTCGTTGCCGAGCGACCAGATGATGATGGAGGGGTGGTTCTTCTGGGCGTGCACGTGGCGCTCGATGCGATCCACGAACACCGGCTCCCAGAAGGGATCGTCAGTGATGCGGCTGAGATCGCCGACGTTGGCAAAACCGTGGGTCTCCACATCGGTCTCTGCCATCACGAACAGGCCGTACTGGTCGCACAGCTCGTAGAAACGCGGGTCGTTCGGGTAGTGAGCGGTGCGCACCGAGTTGAGGTTGTGCTGCTTCATCAGCACGATATCGCGCTCCACCCGATCCATGCCGACCGCACGGCTCTTGAGGTGGTCGTTGTCGTGGCGGTTCACCCCGTGCAGCTTGAGGTAGTGGCCGTTGACGTAGAAGAGGCCATCCTTGACGGTGATTTCACGCACCCCGACCCGCTGCGGGATCACTTCCAGCAGCTCGCCCTGACCGTTGTAGAGGGAGAGTTGCAGCTGGTAGAGGTAAGGGTCTTCGGCACTCCACAGATGGGGGTTGGCCAGATCCAGCGTGAAACGGCAATCACACTTGCCGTCGATGGCGAGATGGTCGAGCGAGCCGCTGGCGATCTCGCTGCCCTGATCCAGCAGCGACCAGACCAGACGGTGATCACGGGCTGGCGCACCAAGATTTTCCAGCTGGATATCGCAGCTCAGGGTGGCGCTCTGGCCGGCAATCTGATTGCCATCGGCCAGCGCGGTGCGGATAAAGAAGTCCTGCACATGGGCGGCCGGTTTGCCCACCAGGTAGACGTCGCGGAAAATCCCCGCCATCCACCACATGTCCTGATCTTCGATATAGGTGGAGTCGGCCCACTGCATCACCCGCACTGACAGCAGGTTTTCGCCAACCTTGGCGTAGGCGCTGATATCGAACTCGGCGGTGAGGCGGCTCCCCTTGCTGAAGCCGACATAGTGGCCGTTTACATAGACCTCGAAGTAGGTCTCCACCCCGTCAAACTTGATGATCACCTGCTCGCCGTCCCAGGCCGGGCTCAGCGTGAAGCTGCGCTGATAGGCGCCGGTGGGGTTGTTGGTCGGCACGAAGGGCACATCGATGGGGAAAGGAAAACCTTCGTCGGTGTACTGCAGATTGCCATGCCCTTCCATCTGCCACATGTTGGGCACGGTGATCTGGCCCCACTCGTTCATGGGGCTGTGATAGAAGGCCTCCGGCACCTGCAGAGGATGGTCGAAGTAGTGGAACTGCCACTGGCCGCTCAGGCTCAGAAAACGGCGGCTCAGCTCGCGCTGCATGGTGGCCGCCAGCCCGTGATCGGCATAAGAGAAGAAGTAGGCGCGCGGAGCCAGCCTGTTTTCACCAATGAATTGGACGTTTTCCCAGTTATTCACATGTCCTCCCGGAACAAGGCAACGTTAACTGGGTAAACCCTAGATAAATATTTACTAAATATCAGTTTTGAATAGGTAAAGTTTTAACCTGATCACAGTGAGCGGATGGTTTTGTGAGCGAGATCAGAAGCGGGAGACAAAGGAGGGCAAGGTATAGATGAGTGGCATGGATGTTGATGATAGCTGGCTGAATAGCAGTAAAATCAACTATAAAACAATGTGATGTGACGTCATTGGATGATATGGCAAAGCAGTGTACTTGGGAGGAGTGTCGCACCACCGCAAGATGGTGCGACTAAAATGCAGGGTATTTTACTAAAATCAGCGCGTGGTGCCACGCAGGGTCAACTTGCTCGGTACCAGCACCCGGAGTGGAATATCACGCTCGTCACGCAGCCGTTCGACCAGCAAATTGACCCCCTGGGAGCCCATCAACTCGGAGTGGATCCGCACCGTTGAGAGCGGCGGGAAGGTGAACTTGGCAGTCGGAATATCGTTGACGCTGATAAGCTCGATCTGCTGGGGAATCGCCAGTCCCTTCTCGTGGATGGCACGCAGCACACCGATGGCGATGGAGTCGGAGGCGACAAACAGCGCCCTGGGCCAGTCACCGGCCAGCATCTCCTTCGCCAGCTTGTAGCCGGAAGCGCTGGAGAAGTCTCCGCGATAGAGGTCGCTCTCCTGTACCACGCCAAGCCGCTGGCCATAATCCCGGAAAGCCAGTTCCCGCAGATCCGGGCCATCATCCTGGCCACCGATATAGCCGATGCGCTGATGGCCCTCGGCGATGAAGAAGTCCACTACCTGCTGGCTGATGAGTGCCAAATCAACGTCAATCGAGTCAAAATCCCCCTGAGAGCGGCAATCCACGAACACCAGCTGGGCAGACAGGCCGCGCAGCACGGCCAGCCGTTCTTCCGGCAGATGGCCGATGACCAGGATGCCATCGACGGCAGAGAGCTCACGCCCCTCGGCACCGTTGTAGCAGTGGGCCAGCTCGATGTTGAGGCGGGTGCACTGGGTCTCGATGCCGTAGCGGATGGCGAGGTAATAGGGATCGTTGACCTCGGTGCTCTGGGGATAGGCGTAGACAGCCAGGAGCTGCAGCTTGCTCTTGTGCACCCCTTTGCGGGCGCTGCTGGTCTTGTACTCCAGCCGCTCGGCAATCTCGAAGATCTTCTGCCTGGTCTCGTCCTTGACGCTCAGGTTGGGATCCTCGTTCAGCACACGGGATACGGTAGCAAGCGATACCCCCGCCTCCTGTGCAATTTCCTTCAACGTAGCCATCAATACCTCGCAGGCAGCATCACGTGTTCATCGGGCAACGGCTAAAGAGTAACGAGCAATCCCTTGATAGCCCAGCATTTTTACTGAAATAGAAGCAGGGAATTGCGGCGGGAGGACAGAAATGCAAAAAGGCCTCCCGCATGGGAGGCCTCTTCTGAATAGGTGCCTGACAGTGTCCTACTCTCGCATGGCGAATGCCACACTACCATCGGCGCTACCGCGTTTCACTTCTGAGTTCGGCATGGGATCAGGTGGTTCCACGGCGCTATTGCCGTCAGGCAAAAGCTGTACTGCTTGAAAATGGTGCTGATACCCAGAATCGAACTGGGGACCTCATCCTTACCAAGGATGCGCTCTACCGACTGAGCCATATCAGCACACTAACCGGTAAAGA
>NZ_JBFODC010000017.1:0-2101 GCF_040908105.1 Aeromonas sp. R7-2
GCCATGGCGCTGACGGCGCGGGCGCTCTGCTCCTGGAGGCTGTTGATCATGCCCTGGATCTCGGCGGTGGAGGCGGCGGAGCGGCTGGCGAGGTTGCGCACCTCGTCGGCCACCACGGCGAAGCCACGGCCCTGCTCGCCGGCACGGGCGGCCTCGATGGCGGCGTTGAGGGCCAGCAGGTTGGTCTGCTCCGAGATGCTGCGGATGGTGTCGAGGATGCTGCCGATGGAGTCGGTCTGGCTCGCCAGGGACTCGATGACCCCGGCGACCTGTTCGATTTCACCGGAGAGGCCGACGATGCCGTGACGGGCCTGGGCGACGACCTGGGCCCCTGCATCGGCCTGCTCGTTGGCCTGCTTGGCGACGTCGGCGGCGAGAGACGCATTCCCTGCGATCTCGGTGACGGTGGCCCCCATCTCGTGGATGGCGGTGGCGACCTGGACGGTGCGATCCCGCTGGGCGGTGCAGTTGTGCTGGGTGAGCTGGGCCTTGGCGGCCACCTCGCTGGCGGTGGCCGCCACCTGGCGCGAGTTGCTCGCCACCTGCACGATGGCCCCGTGGATCCGGGTCACGAACTGGTTGAAGCTGTGGGCAATCTCGGCCAGCTCGTCCTTGCCGGTAAGACTGGCGCGGCTGTCGAGGGCGAGGTGGCGGGCCACCTCGCCAATATGGGATTGCAGGAAGGAGACCCGGCGGCGCAGCCCGATGAGGATGAGGGTCGAGACGAGCAGCGAGATGGCGATGGCGATGACGATGATGGCGATCATCTGGGTACGACCGCTGTCATAGCTGTTTTCGCTCAGGTCGTTGCGATGCTGGGCCTGACCTATCAATCCGTCGAGCAGCTCATTGGCGCCCTTGCGCATGACCCCGTAGCTCTGGCTGTAGCGATCCCGGTAGATGGCGCGTGCCTCGTCCATCTTGTTGTCAGAGAGCGCCTGCAACATGGGGGTCAGCTCCTCCCGCTCCACCCGGGTGAATTGATCGAGCAGGGTCTGGGCCTTGGCCCGGGCGTCGGGATCGACCTGGGCCTTGACGGCCTGCTCCATGGCCTGGCGCATCTCGGGAATGTCTTCCTCGCGGGTCTCCTTGACCCGGGTCAGCACCCCCTTTTCGTCGCGCAGGGAGGTGTCCTGCAATAGCATCATGTCGATGCCGACGCGCATGCGCGGGATGCGGGAGGCCACTTCCGCCATGGCCCGCATGGGGGTGGCGGTATTCTGGAACAGCTCTTCGGCCTGCTGCCTGATGTTGTCCATGCTGCGCAGACTGGCGGCGCCAACCAGCAGCAGGGCGAGACAGGGCACGGTGACGGCCAGGATCAGTTGGGTTTTGATGGTGAGGTTGCCTGCCAGCATGTTGACTCCTTGGTGTGTTGCTGTGTCGCTACTGTAGCGGCTTGTCATGACGGTTCGCCGTCATGGGGGTCGGTATTCCCTGTCGACCCGGTGAAAAAAGGGCGCCGCAGCGCCCTTTCATCTTATAACCGGAAGTTGCCGACCAGCTTGTCGAGCTCGCCGGAGAGCTGTTGCAGGCTGCGGCTGGACTCGGTCAACTGGTGGGCGATATCGGCGGTCTCCATGGTGAGCTGGTTGATGTCCTCCACGTTGCGGTTGATCTCCCCGACCACGCTGGACTGCTCTTCGGTGGCGGTGGCGACCTGGATGTTCATGTCGCTGATCTGGGTGATGTGCCCGGTGATCTGGTCGAGGGCGCCGTTGGCCTCGTCGGCCTGGGTCACCACCCGCAGGCTCTGGTTGCGTCCCTGTGCCATGGCGCTGACGGCGCGGGCGCTCTGCTCCTGGAGGCTGTTGATCATGCCCTGGATCTCGGCGGTGGAGGCGGCGGAGCGGCTGGCGAGGTTGCGCACCTCGTCGGCCACCACGGCGAAGCCACGGCCCTGCTCGCCGGCACGGGCGGCCTCGATGGCGGCGTTGAGGGCCAGCAGGTTGGTCTGCTCCGAGATGCTGCGGATGGTGTCGAGGATGCTGCCGATGGAGTCGGTCTGGCTCGCCAGGGACTCGATGACCCCGGCGACCTGTTCGATTTCACCGGAGAGGCCGACGATGCCGTGACGGGCCTGGGCGACGACCTGGGCCCC
>NZ_JBFODC010000018.1:0-63270 GCF_040908105.1 Aeromonas sp. R7-2
AACTTCAACGGCATGAAGGTCGTGGTGAAGGAAGGCGTCAGCCCCGAGATCCTCTGATCCTGACGCCCTGCCACGCAAGCGCTACCCAGCACAGTGGCCGAGCGGGCGGTCAACTTCAACGGCATGAAGGTGGTCGGGAAGGAAGGGATCAATCCCGAGATCCTCTGATCCCGGCTTGAACAAGGGCGCCAAGCGCCCTCTGGCCTTCAGCTGGCCTTGATGGAGAGGGTCAGCACGAAGCGGGCCATGGCCTCGTCGCCGTTGCGCGATGGGCAGGTGGCTACCACCTGGATGGGACGGTTGATGCGCTGGCCGCTCGCCAGGGACTCGTCGATCATGGCATCGATAAGCTCCCCCGCCGCGCAATCAAACTGCACGTCCCCCTCCGGGCGCTTCAAAAACTCCCCCTGCACATCCTTGAAGGCAAAATGCACCTTCTTGCGCCGCGCCCGCCCCTTCTCCATGACCAGGAGCCCTCCCACCAGGTCGGCACCGGTGGCGAGCGCCCCGAAATACATGCTGCCCAGGTGGTTGCGGGTGCGCCAGCCCAGCGGAATGCGGATGCGCAGCGCCCTGGCGTCCATCTGCTCGATGACGGGGGCACAAAAACCAATGACGGGAATGTAGCGCCAGGCGAACAGACGCAGGGCGAGGTTGGCTTTGAGGCGTTGCAGGTCCATTGCAAACTGATCCGATGAGTGAATGTGACGCAAATGTTGCCAGCCTGCTTCCCGATAGACAAGCCTCCCGTGCCATCCCTGTGAGCGGACCCCCAAAGGGTATTTGCAAAATTCATGCAATGGCCAGGTTCTATTTGTCTGGCAAATGATAAAACCGGCCTTTCCTGACCCCGGGTCGCCCCTCTCTTTCCCCTTTTTCCGATTTTTTTCAAGGTCCCGCCCCGGATGACGGGACCATGACAGCCATATCCGAATGAAACACAACGAGAAATACTCCCCGTCAGGGGGCTAGCCCAGGATCCCGCCCCCGCCACTGGGATAATTCGCAGTAACCAAACCCCCTCTCCCTCGCTAGGCTGTTGCTGGCCCGGAAGTAGCCACTCGGCACCGGGTCAACCCGTCTACCAATCTCACCATAAGGATAGAGAGATGAGTCACGTGCAACAGTTGTTCAACGGGGGCGAGAGCGCCGGTACTTTCTAGCTCAACTTCAACAACAACCGTGCCTACGAGCTGTTTGGCCGGGAGTACCTCAAGTGCTATGCCAACCTCAGCGCCAAGGGGAAGATGAGCAAGCCCCTGCCCACCGGGCCGCTGAGCTACACCGTCGACTTCGCCATGGATTGCGGCTGCAGTTCGGTGCTGTTTGACTTCAACCTCGCCTACAAGAAGACCTTCGGCAACCAGTTGCAGGCCCCCCTGTGGCGCGAGTCGGACTACGAGGCCGAGCTGGTGCTCTGCCAGCTGGTGCGCGAGGCACCGGCCAACCGCCTGAGCAACCATGATCAGTTTGCCGAGGCCGAGGCCTTCTTCAACGACGTCAATCTGCCCGACACCGTCCGGGCGGTGGGCAATGATCCCTATGCCGACAAGGACGGTCTGGTGGAGTTCATCGTGGCCAACGAGCTGCTGGACGATCCCGCCGTCATGGCCAAGCTGGCGGAACAGAAGGCCTACCTCATCGCCATCACCTCCGTGGTCACCGCCTACATCAACCGTTACGCCGAAGCCTATGGCGAGCAGTACAAGACGGACGCGGATCTCTGGGCCAGGGCCCTCTCCAAGATCCCCCTGATGGGGCCGAGCAAGATCGATCAGCAGAGCTACAGCCGCCACATCAAGGGGCTCAGCATCGCCACCGACTTCATCAACTTCATCATGGACGTGGTGGTGAGCCAGGGCACCACGGCGCTGGCCAGCTTCAACAAGTTCCTGCAAAAGCAGGGGGATGCCATCCGCTTCGGGGTGGAGAACAACAAGGACTTCTACAAGACCATCACGGTGGGGGTCACTGTGGAAGTGTTCAAGGTGGGCAACGAGCTGGTCTATGTGCCGAAGATCAAGCAGTACCGCGTCAACTTCGACCGCCAGAACAGCAAGTTCACCTCCGCTTGTGCCAGCGCCGAGTTCGTCGACATCTACTTCAACTACCTCTATGCCGCCAACGTGTTCGACTACGAGGCCCTCAAGGACCCCGAGATCAAGCGCGACTTCGACAACTTCATCCAGAAGCAGCGCAAGGCACAAATTGAAGAAGCGGATACCTTCTTCAACGATGACTTCCCGCCCCTGGAGCCCAAGCAGGTCAGCCGCAGCAAGGCCACGGTGTAACCCCGCCAGTCAAAAAAACAGCCGGCAGATGCCGGCTGTTTTTTTAGGTGGGCCTCAGGCCCGTTTCTCTTCAAGCCAGGCCCCCTGGCTCTGCATCTCGAACAGCTGGGCATAATGTCCCCCCAGCGCCATCAGCTCGCCGTGGGTACCGCGCTCGCTCACCCACCCGCGGGAGAGCAGCAGGATTTCATCGGCATCCACAATGGTGGAGAGACGGTGGGCGATGGCGATGGTGGTGCGGCCACGGCGCGCCGCCGAGAGCGCCTGGGAGAGGGCGAGCTCGGTCTGGGAGTCCACGCTCGCGGTCGCCTCGTCCAGGATGAGGATGCGCGGATCCCCCACCAGGGCGCGGGCAAAGGAGAGCAGCTGGCGCTGGCCGGCGGAGAGGTTCTTGCCCCCCTCCTCCATCAGGGTGGCCAGGCCATCGGGCAGGCGGCGCACGAAATCGGCTAGCTGCACCTCCTCCAGGGCCTGCCAGAGCCGCCCATCCTCGATGCCGTCACGCCCAAGGCGCAGGTTCTCGGCCAGGGTGCCGACGAAGATGAAGGGATCCTGCTGCACCAGGCCGATGCAGCGGCGCACCGCCGAGAGGGCCAGGCCGTTCATGGGGTGATCATCGAAGTGGATGCTCCCCCGATCCAGGGGGTAGAAACCCATCAGCAGGCTGATGATGGTGGACTTGCCGCTGCCGGTGTGGCCCACCAGCGCCAGCATCTGGCCCGGCCGGGTGGCAAAGCTCACATCTTGCAGTACCTGCTGCTCCCCGTCGTAGGAGAAGCCCACCCCGTCGAAGCGTACCCGTCCCTCCAGGGGGCGCACCTCCCCGTCGGTGCTCTCGCGGGTTTCATCGAGCAGGGCGAACACCCGCTCCCCCGCCACCATGGCCTGCTGCAACTGGTTGAGCTGGTTGGTCATCTCGATGAGGGGCTCGATCATCCGCCCCAGATAGCTGATGAAGGCGTAAAGCACCCCCACCTGGATGGCCCCCGCCGTGCTCAGCCCCTCGTGGGCAAACAGGGCCAGCAGGCCGATGAGCACCATCATGTAGAAGAGATCGATGAGGGGGCGCAGCAGGATGCCGTTGATCTTGAGGCTCTTGATCCGCGCCTGCCAGTGCTGCTGGTTCACCCCGGCAAAGGCATTGGCGAAGTGGCGCTCCTGCACCATTGCCTGGATCACCGGCATCCCCTGCAACGACTCGTTGAGACGGCTGTTGATGTCGGAGAGCAAGGATCGGGTCGCCCGCACCACGGGCACGCTCAGTTTCTGGTAGAGCCACATCACGGCCCCCACCGCCGGCAGCAGGGTGGCGCACACCAGCATCAGGCGCAGATCCAGCAGCGCCATGGAGAGCAGAATGCCGCACAGGAGCACCACTTTTTGCACCAGAAGCCCTATCACCTGGACATAGAGGTTCATGATCGCCTCGGTGTCGTTGGTGATGCGGGAGATGAGGGATCCCGAGCGGTGCTTGTCGAAATAGCGGGCAGGCAGGCGGATGGCGGTGGCGAACACCTGCTCGCGCAGACGCTGTACCACCGCCTGGGCGATGCGGTTGAAGCGCAGGGATTGCAGATAGAAGCCGGCCGCCGACAACACCTGCAGCCCCAGATAACCGGCGGCAAGGGCGGCGATGATGCCCCACTCCAGCCGGCGCGGCGCCAGGTAGTCATCGATGAAGAGCTTGATGAGCAAGGGGCCCGCCACCTCGGCGCCGGTGGCGAGCAGCAGGCAGATGCCCGCCTGCACCAGCCAGCGGGGGTAGCTGGCGCAGTAGGCGAGCAGCCGTTTGATGGTTGGATTCACAGACTTGCCTCCAGCGCAACGTTCCACGGGAATTGACTCTCTTTGCTCCCCTCTCCGCTCGCGGGAGTCGGGAGAGGGGTGAGGGGTGCCTGGGGTCTTGTCATCCTGTTCACAGGCTCTCCTCCACGTCCTGCTCCAGGCGCTGGTAGCGGACCATGTCCGCGTACCAGCCGTTCCTGGCCATCAGGGTCTCGTGACGGCCCCGCTCGCTGATCGCGCCCTGCTCCAGCACCAGGATCTCGTCCGCCTGCTCCACCGCCGTCATGCGGTGGCTCACCAGCACCAGGGTGCGCTTGTGGACCTTGAGGGCCAGCAGGATCTGCTGCTCGGTGTGGGCATCCACCGCCGAGAGGGCGTCATCCAGCACCAGGATAGGGGCATCCAGCAGCAGGGCGCGGGCGATGGCCAGACGCTGCTTCTGACCGCCGGAGAGGGTCACCCCCTTTTCTCCCACCTCGGTTTCATACCCTTTGGGGAAGCGACTGATGTCGTCGTGCACGCAGGCGATGCGCGCCACCCGCTCAATCTCCTCCCGGCTCGCCTCGGGGCGGCCCAGGGCGATGTTGGCCGCGATGGTGGTGGAGAACAGAAACGGCTCCTGGGGCACATAGGCAAACTGGCTGCGCAGCTCACCCAGCGACAGTTGCGAGATGGGCACCTCCCCCATGCGGATCTCCCCGGCCGTGGGGTTGGCCAGGCGCATCAGCAGCTTGAGCAGGGAGCTCTTGCCTGCCCCGGTGCGTCCCACTATCCCCAGCATGGCGCCAGCCTGCAGGGTGACATCCACCCCCTGCAACAGGGTGCGCTGCTCCAACCGGTAGCCCAGCCCCTGCACCCCCAGGGGAAAGGCCGAGGCCAGCGCAACGGGATGGGCCGGCTCCTCGATGTCGCTGCGCTCCCCCAGCAGGCTTTCGATGCGCGAGTAGGCGGCGCTGCCCCGCTCGATGATGTTGAACAGCCAGGCGATGGCGAACATGGGCCAGATGAGCTGGCCGAGGTACATGGTGAAGCTGGTGAGCTCCCCCAGAGTCAGCTTGTCTTGCAGCACCAGGGCGCTGCCCCCTGCGACCGCCAGAAAATAGGAGCAGCCGATGCACAGGTAAATCACGGGGTCGAACTTGGCGTCGATGCGGGCCACCGCCATGTTGCGCTCCCCCGCCTGACGGGTCAGCTCGGCAAAGCCCTCGTCCTCCAGGGATTCGACCGCGTAGGATTTGAGCACCCGCACCCCGGAGAGGGCCTCCTGGGTCTTGTTGTTGAGGCGGGAGAAGGCCCCCTGCGCCGCCTTGAACTCCTTGTAGATCTGGGTCCCGAAGCGGTTCATGAAGAAAGCCATCACCGGCAGGGGCAGCAGGGAGAGCAGGGTCAGCTGCCAGGAGTACTGGCTGCACATGATGGAGAGCACCAGGATGCCGACGATGAAGGAGTCCACCAGGGTCAGCACCCCTTCCCCTGCGGTCATCTCCACCGCCTGGATGTCGTTGGTGGCGTGGGCCATCAGATCACCGGTGCGGTGGCGCTGGTAGAAATCCGGGCTCATGCGGGTGAAGTGGCTGAACAGCCGGTTGCGCAGCACGTAGGCGAGCCGGTAGGAGGCACCGAACAGCATGACCCGCCACACGTAGCGCAGCAGGTAGATAAGCAGTCCCAGGCCAAAAAGCCCCGCCAGATAGCCGGTCAGGGTGCCGCTGTCCAGGTCACCCTTGGCGATGCCATCCACCACCCAGCCCACCACCTTGGGGGGGATCACGGTCAACAGGGCCACCAGCATCAGCAGGGAGATGGCCACCAGATAACGCCGCCACTGATCCTTGAAAAACCAGCCAAGCCGCAAAAATACGCTCACAGAGAAGTCCTTGGTCGCGGCGCGCTGCCGCGTGATCATGAAGAGAAGCTCAATACAATCGCCCCCTGGCGGGGGCGAACGAGTGGGTCATCATAGCCTGAAGCGGGTGACTTGAGAACGATTGCTAACTTCCCCTCCCTCACAGCCGCTTGTCGGGGGGCGAGAACGGGAAGGCGACCGACTCCTGCTGCTCCCCGGTAAGCAGGAAGTGGGAGACCTCCTCCCGGGTCTGGGTAAAGACCTGCTGCAACTGGTTGAGCTCCCCCTCGCTCAGCTCCTCCTGCAGCCGCAGCCGCCACTCCAGTTCCCCGGCCAGCAGTTGCAGGCGGGAAGCGGAGATGTTGGCCGAGACCCCCTTCAGGGTATGCAGCAAGCGGCACGCCACTTCGGGCTGCTGGCGACGCAGGGCGGTGCGGATGTCCCACAGATCGTCCTTGTGCTCGGAGAGGAACAGCTTGAAGAGGATCTGCAGCGCCTCCCTGTCATGCTCCAGCCGGCGCAGGGCATCCTCCAGATCCAGCACGCCCATGAGGGCCGGCGGCTTGACCTCGATGGGCACCTTGGGTTCCCCGCCGCTGCTCTTCACCCATTGCAGCAGGTTGTTGTAGAGATCGAGCTTGCTCACCGGCTTGGTGACATAGCCGTTCATGCCGACGCCAAGGCAGCGCTCCCTGTCCCCCGGCATGGCGCTGGCGGTGAGGGCGATGATGGGCACATCGTGCTTGTCCACCATCTTGCGGATCTGGCGGGTGGCATCCAGCCCGTCCAGCACCGGCATCTGCAGATCCATCAGGATGACGTCAAACGGCTGCTCCGCCACCTGCTCCACCGCCTCGCGGCCGTTGTCCACCACGGTGACCTTGGCCTCCACCCGACGCAGGTACTCCAGAATGAGCTGCTGGTTGACCCGGTTGTCCTCGGCCAGCAGCACCCGGGTACCGCGCAGCAGCTCCCGGAACTGCTGCTGATCCCCCTGGGCCTCCGCCTGGCGGACCTTGCTGTCATGGGAGCTGCCGTTGAGCAGTTCGTCCACCTTGGCCAGCAAGGCGTTTTCGGTCATGGGCTTGGCCAGGAAATGGGTCAGTCCCATGCTCTCCATCCGCCCGTGCAGCCCCTCCCTGGACCAGGCGCTGGTCATCAGGACAGGCAGGCGCCGCCACTGGCTGTGCTGGTACATCTCGAGGGCCAAGTCCAGCCCATCCTCCTGACCCATGCGCCAGTCGAGGATGGCGAGGCGGATGTGATGCCCCTCTTCCCGCAGCACCTGACGGGCGCGGGAGAGGCTGTTGACCGTGATGACGGACGCCCCCGCCCGCCCCAGGATGTCCTTGGCCAGTTCCAGCACCAGCTCGTTGTCATCCATCATCAGGATCAGGGGCTGGTGATCGAAGAAGACCCGGCGACCCGAGACCCCGTACACCGCCTGGGAGATGGGGATCTCGAACAGGAAGGTGGAGCCCACCCCGGGCTTGCTCTGCACGGTGATCTCCCCGCCCATCAGCCCCACCAGGCGCTGGGAGATGTTGAGGCCAAGCCCGGAGCCGCCATATTTGCGGGTATTGCCCGCCTCCAGCTGGGTAAAGGGCTGGAACAGCTGGGCCTGCTTCTCCGGGGCGATGCCGATACCGGTATCCCGCACGCTGAAACAGACCCGCATGGGATGCTGGCTGGTGAGGGTGATGGCCACCTCCACCTCGCCCCGCTCGGTGAACTTGATGGCATTGTTCACCAGGTTGACCAGTACCTGACCGAGGCGCAGCGGATCCCCGCGCAGAAAGTCGGGCACGGCGGGAGACTTGTTGATGATGACCTCGATGTGCTTGCGCTCCGCCAGATCCGCGAACATGGCGGCGAGGGAGTCGAGCTGCTCGCTGAGATCGAAGTCGATCTCCTCCAGGGTCAGCTTGCCGGACTCCACCTTGGTGAGATCCAGAATGTCGTTGATGAGCAGCAGCAAGGTGTCCGACGAGGATTTGATCTTGTTGAGATAGTCCCGCTGCTGGGGATCCAGACTGGTTTGCAGTGCCAGGGCGCTGAAGCCGATGATGGCATTCATGGGGGTGCGGATCTCGTGGCTCATGTTGGCCAGGAAGTCGCTCTTGGCCTGGGCCAGCAGCGCGGCATGGCGAGAGAGCTCGCTCAGCTTCTGGTTGCGACGCCACAGGGTCGCGGCCACCAGCGAGAAGCAGAGCAGCGCCCCCCCCAGCACCATCAGGTAGAAGCGGCTCTTGAGGGAGGAGGCCCGCTCCAGCTTGCTCTGCTTCCAGGCGGGCAGTGAGCTCAGCCCCTTCATCTCCACCACCTGATTGCGCAGGCGATGGTACTCCATCACCTGCTGATTGAACTCCTGGCCCAGCCGGACGAGGGCCGCGACCCTCGGCTGCTCGCCATAGCGGTCAAGCAGGTGCTGCTGGAGTTGCAACAGTTGCCGCTGCTCGTTCTGATCCCAGCTGCGTCGGAGGTAGTGGTGCAGGCGCATGAGTTCGGTCAGGTCGCGGTACTGCGCCTCACCGACCGGCAGGGTGCCTTGCAACGCCTTGAGCTGGCCCTGGAAGCGGGGAGCCAGATACTCGATGGTCATCTCCATGGTGTAGAGCCTGGCGAGATCCAGCAGATAACCGTCGATGTCCCGCTGCAACGCCTGGGAGCCGGGGTCGTCCACCGACTCCGGATCCTCGTGCACCAGCCTGACGAATCTGTCCAGGTGACTGGAAAGCAGGCTCAGACGTTGCTGTACGCTGCCATCGCTGGCCTTCTCGCGCCCCAGCAGATAGACGGTATCGGTATTGACCCGATTGAGCACCATCTCAGCCGCCACGCTCAAATCGAAGGCACGCTGCTGCTGGCTGAGCAACTGCCAGCAATAGGCAGAAAAGCCCACCAGCGATACGATGATAAGGCCAAAGACAACACGATTGCCCCGTGCAACACTCTTCATCCCGTCTCGATTCTCATGTCATGGTCGGCCATCCGGTGACATCAGGTCACGGCCGGAGGCCAACTGTGAAAAACCACTGAGTGCTATGTTACCGTTAGTCGGCGCTCTGATTGCAATAAAGATGTTGCCGGGCCATGAAATAAGGAAGCAATTATGTCACTTGTCACCACCTATTGTAGCCAATGCTTTACCCGCAACCGCCTGCCTGTCGAAAAAGCAGACTCAAACGCGAAGTGTGGCCGCTGCCGTCACGCCCTCTTCGAACAAACCCCGGTGGCGGGGCGTCAGGCCAGCTTCGATGCCCTGATCCAGTCCGACATCCCGGTGGTGGTGGACTTTTGGGCAAGCTGGTGTGGCCCCTGCCTGCAGTTTGCCCCCGTCTTTCAGGAGGTCGCCCGGGAGCTTGAGCCCCGCCTTCGCTTCGTGAAACTCGATACCGAGCAGGAGGCCGCCATCGCAGGTCGCTATGGCATTCGCAGCATTCCTACCCCCTGATGGTCTTCCAGCGGGGGGAGATCCTGGCACAGCGCAGCGGCTCCCTGCCCAAGAGCCTGTTCAAGGAGTGGCTGCTCTCCTTCACCTCCCCCGTCAAATGAAAATAAAATGTTTCATTTCTGTTTGATTGAAGATCCATTTTCACTTGACTCTGTGAGTCGCCACATGATTTGACCATATCCCCCTGTTTCAAACAGGGGGATATATGTAACCTCGGCATCACAACAACAACCATAAATTAACCGAGAGAACGTTATGCACACATCGGCTGTACCTCCGACTCCCCCCTCACGCTGGCTGGACATCAAGTCCGGGATCGTCATCCTGGATCTGCTCCTGCTCTGCGCCATGCTGGCATGGCTCCCGTTTGACCCCATGGTCAACAAGGGGCTGGCCATCCTGATCTTCATCGCCATCCTCTGGCTGACCGAGGCGGTGAACATCACCATCACTGCCATCTCCATCCCGGTGCTCGCCACCCTGCTCGGGGTGTTCGACATGAGCAAGTCGCTGACCGACTTTGCCAACCCCGTCCTGTTCCTCTTCTTTGGCGGCTTTGCCCTCGCGGCAGCCCTCTCCAAGCAGGGACTCGACACCCAGATCGCCGGCAAGGTGATGCAGCTCGCCAAGGGACACCTGGGCTGGGCTTCCATCGTGCTCTTCACCATCACGGCCGCCCTCTCCATGTGGATCAGCAACACCGCAACCGCGGCCATGATGATGCCGCTGGCCCTCGGCATGCTGAAAGGGCTGGACGTTCACAAGGAGCGCCGCACCCTGGTCTTCGTGCTGCTTGGCGTCGCCTATAGCGCCAGCATCGGTGGCATCGGCACACTGGTGGGCAGCCCCCCCAATGCCATCGCCGCCGCCCAGATGGGCTTGGGCTTCACCGACTGGCTGGAGTTCGGCATCCCCGTGGTGATCATCTTCATGCCGGTAGGCATCGGCCTGCTCTATCTGGTCACCCGTCCTAATCTCTCCCACCAGGTCAGCACCGAGCAGGTCACCATCGAGTGGACAGGCCAGCGCAAGGTGACCCTGGCCATCTTCCTGACCACGGTGCTGCTGTGGATTGGATCCCAGCCTCTTGCCAAGGCGCTGGGCGGCATTCCCCAGTTCGATACCCTGATCGCCATGGGCGCCATCCTGGCCATCGCCGTCAGCCGGGTCGCCAGCTGGGATGACATCAACCAGAACACCGACTGGGGCGTGCTGCTGCTGTTCGGGGGTGGTCTCACCTTGAGCGCCATCCTCAAGCAGACCGGGGCCAACGCCTTCCTGGCGGAGCACCTCTCCAGCGGCCTCTCCTCCATGCCCATCTTCGTGATCCTGCTCTGCCTGGCCGCCTTCGTGGTGTTCCTGACCGAGCTGGTCTCCAACACCGCCACCGCCGCGCTGCTGGTGCCGCTGTTCGCCGGGGTGGCCGAGGCTCTGGGGGTCTCCCCCATCGTGGTCTCCGTCCTGATCGCCGTCGGCGCCTCCTGTGCCTTCATGCTGCCGGTGGCCACGCCCCCCAACGCCATCGTCTTCGCCAGCGGCCATATCCAGCAGCGGGAGATGATGCGGGCCGGCCTGGTACTGAACCTGGTGTTCACCGTCATCCTGACCATGCTGGCCTATTTCATGGGGGATATCCTCCACTGAGGTTCGCCCCCTAATGCCCCTCCAAGCCCCGCATCGCCGGGGCTTTTTCTCGCCCCGAAACCACCGCACTCCCTACCCGTGACATCACGGCGACATTAACTCGCACTTAAGAAATCACCTCCATGATGCTGACAACGGCCATCACGCAGCCATGGCTGACGATGGCGATGATCATGGACATCACGACAAGGGGATCTCCTCATGGGAAAGACGATGCAGAACAACCGTGAAATCATGGTATGGGATCCGGTGGTCAGGGGATTTCACTGGGCCACTGTGCTGTTGTGCGTGCTGAATCTCTTCATCCTTGAAGAGGGGGCGCGCAACCACCGCTATGCGGGATATGCGCTGGCCGGACTGCTGGCACTGCGCATCGTATGGGGTTTCATCGGCTCCTATCATGCCCGCTTCGCCCAGTGGCTGCCGACACCGATCGGCGTCATCACCTATCTCAAGGAGACGATCAAGGGGCGCCCCCCCTACTATGCCGGTCACAATCCTTTGGGGTCCTTGATGATACTGCTGCTGTTGACCTGCCTTGTCGGCACCGCCGCCAGCGGGATCATGACCGAATACGGGCCTCTCTCCGGCACCCATCGCATGGAAGAGATCCACGAGTTCTTTGCCAAGGGGCTGCAGGTGGCCATCTTCGTCCATGTACTGGCCGTCATCGCCCTGGATCGTCTGGTACGGGGCGATCTCGTCAGGGCGATGATCACCGGCAAGAAACGGGTGCCGGCGGACACCCGGGTGGTCGACAGGCCCTGAGCCTCTCTCAACCCGACAGATGAAAAAAAACCCCGCATCGCGGGGTTTTTCACTGGAGCAGACATCAGCCGACGCTGCAGCTCGTCAGTTTCCAGATCCGGTCTACGTAATCCTGGATGGAGCGGTCGGAGTTGAACTTGCCCATGGTGGCCGAGTTGATGATGGCCTTCTTCGCCCACAGGGCCGGATCCCGGTACCAGGCGTCGATCAGCTTGTGCGCCTCGGAGTAGGACTCGAAATCCGCCAGGGTCAGGTAAGGGTCTCCCCCTTCCAGCAAGGAGCGCTTGATGGAGGCCAGCTCCCCCGGGCGACCCGGCGTGAAGTAGTCGGTATCAAACCAGTCCAGCACGGCTTTCAGTTCGGAGTTGGCGTAGTAGAAGTCATACGGGTTGTAGCCGCGCGCCTTCAGGGACTTCACCTCGTCCACATTCAGACCGAAGATGGCGCAGTTCTCGGCACCTGCCTCTTCGGCGATCTCGATGTTGGCTCCATCCAGCGTCCCGATGGTGATGGCACCGTTCAGCGCCATCTTCATGTTGCCGGTACCGGATGCTTCGTAACCTGCGGTGGAGATCTGCTCGGAGACATCCGCCGCCGGGATCAGCTTCTCGGCGAGGCTCACGCGGTAGTTCGGCATGAACACCACTTTCAGCTTGCCCTGGATACGGGCGTCGTTGTTGACCCGCTCCGCCAGCTTGTTGATGGCGTAGATGATGTCCTTGGCCAGCTTGTAGCCGGGCGCCGCCTTGGAGCCGAAGATGAACACCCGCGGATGCATGTCATAGTCCGGGTTCGCCAGCAGGCGACGGTAGAGCGCCATGATGTGGATGAGGTTCAGCTGCTGGCGCTTGTACTCGTGCAGACGCTTGATCTGGACGTCGAAGATCGCCTCCGCGCTCACGTCGATGCCGGTTTCCGCCTTGATGACCTTGACCAGCTTCTCCTTGTTGTGGCGTTTGATGGTCATGAACTGCTGCTGGAACGCCTTGTCGTCGGCAAACTTCACCACGCTGCGCAGCTTGTCCAGTTGCAGCGGCCACTCCTTGCCCACCACCTCGTTGTAGAGTTCGGCCAGTTCCGGGTTGCAGGCCAGCAGCCAGCGACGGGGAGTCACGCCGTTGGTGACGTTGCACATCTTCTCGGGCCACAGCTCGGCATACTCGGGGAAGAGATCTTCCTTCACCAGCTTGGAGTGGATCTCGGCCACGCCGTTCACCTTGGAGGAGCCGATGACGCACAGGTTGCCCATGCGCACCTTGCGCACGTCACCCTCTTCGATGATGGAGAGCTTGGCCTTGATGGCATCGTTGCCCGGCCACTTGGGCTCCACCAGCTCGTTCAGGAAACGGGCGTTGATTTCGTAAATGATCTCGAGATGGCGCGGCAGCACCTTCTCGAACAGGCTGACGGACCACTTCTCCAGCGCTTCCGGCAGCAGGGTGTGGTTGGTGTAGGAGAAGACCTGATAGCAGATGCCCCAGGCGGTATCCCAGTTCAGCCCCTCTTCGTCCACCAGCACGCGCATCAGCTCGGGGATGGCCACGGTGGGGTGGGTATCGTTGAGCTGGATGGCGATTTGCGCGGCAAAGTTGCTGAAGTCACTGCCATGCACCCGCTTGTAGCGACGCATGATGTCCTTGATGGAGCAGGCGCAGAAGAAGTACTGCTGGATAAGGCGCAGCTCCTTTCCGGCGTCGGTCTCATCGTTCGGGTAGAGCACCTTGGAGATGGTCTCGGCCTGGGCCTTCTCGGCCTGGGAGTCGATATAACCACCGGCGTTGAACACGTCCCAGTCGAAGAACTCGGAGGCGCGGGATTCCCACAGACGCAGGATGTTGACGGTGTGACCACCGAAGCCGACCACCGGAATGTCCCAGGGCACCCCTTTGATCTTGCGACCGGCGTGCCACACCTTCTTCAGGCCACCCTTGTCACCAAAGACGGTCTCCACGTAGCCGTAGAGCGGGATCTCCTGCACCGATTCCGGGCGGCAGATCTCCCAGGGGTTGCCATATTCGCGCCAGGAGTCCGGACGCTCGATCTGGCGACCATCCTGGATCTCCTGACGGAACAGGCCGTGCTCGTAGTGGATGCCATAGCCCACCGCCGGGTAGTTCAGGGTGGCCAGGGAATCGATGAAGCAGGCAGCCAGACGACCCAGGCCGCCGTTGCCAAGGGCCATGTCAGGCTCTTGTTCGCAAAGATCGGTCAGTTCTAGACCGAGTTCACCCAGCGCCTCTTCACAGACTTTGTAGAGGGAGAGGTTGTGCAGGTTGTTGGAGGTCAAACGCCCCATCAAAAATTCAGCAGAGAGATAGTGAATCGCACGAGTATCTTTCTTGAAGTGAGTCTGCTGAGTACGGGTCAGGCGCTCGTACACCTGTTCATTGACGGCGGCAGCGGTCGCTTTCCACCAGGCATCCGGAGAGGCTTTCTGTTCGCTTGTACCCAAGGTAGAACGCAGGTGACGCACGATACTCGCCTTGAGCTGATCTTTATCCAGTTGGAGATCCTGGTCTGTCTTCTTCTTGGTAGCCATAAACCATTTTCCTTCGTTACAAATAAAAAATGTCATCCCATCGGGGGGACCGGCGCTGTTGTTATCTCAGAATATGCTCCGGCGGGGGCATACTAGCTAAAGCCAAGGGTTTAAAAGTTAACGTGAGTCACACTTTAACGCATAAAAATGACAGTTTTACCATGAAAACCCTTTCCTTGAGCCAGCCTGAATGAAATATAAATTTCGTTTTAAATCATAGCGATACAAGAAAACAAAAAAGATAGTTTCATGAATAGGTTTTCAATGATTGCCTGTGACTGAAAATACGTGAAAATAACCGTCAACACGGGAGAAATTGAAAGCGTTTTCAATTCACACCTCCTCGTCAGGTAATAAAAAGGATGCCCCAATCGGAGCACCCTTTGATTTCAATTAACCATGTGCCTTGAACTGATTGCTCATAGGGTCGTAGTGATACCCGATCTGTTGCAGACGGGTAGCCAGCTGATCTTCTGTCATGTCGTAGTAAGCCAGCAGCTCTTCAAGGCCATCACACTCCAGCCGCAGCTTCTCGTTGATGATCCCGAGCAGAATGTTCGCATCCAGTCGTTGCAAGGTACTAACGTCCATCTCGCTCCCTCCTCTCCCTATACAGGACTGTATAACCATGAGCGCCGACCCGAAGTTTGTCTACAGGTTAAAAAACATCCTGTATAAGGAAGATATAAATATCCTTTTTAATCATGCAGTTAAAGTCATCTCCTGTTAATCGGCTCACACTTTTAGCCACAAATGACTTGTCACTCCTTGCGAACAGAACTACTGTATGCGCATACAGCATGGTTATTCATACAGGAACGACATATGAGCCAGCCCCTGAATCTTTGCCCCCCCTCCTCCTCTGCCGGTCTGATCACCACCTGGCCCACTCGCCATCAGAGTAAGATGGGACAAGAGCAGCGGCGCGGCCCTCTCCATCAGGAAGCACCGCTGCTCGATGCCCTGGGGCAACTGAGTCAGTCCGACAGTGGCTGGATCCTGCTCGTCGCCCCGCCAGGTCTGCCCGCCGCCGCGCAATTGCAGGCCAGAGGGATCAATCCTGCCAGGGTGCTTGTCGTGCACGCCCCCAAGATCAAAAACTGGCAGCGCCTGCTGGAGCAGAGCCTGATCAATGGTCACTGTGCCGCCGTGCTGACCTGGCTGCCCGAACAGGTCGCCCTGGACCGGAGCACATTGAGCACCCTGGGCCAGCGAGCCGGTGTCCTGACCCGCTTCTTCGAGCCCTCAACCCCTCTGGGTGGGGCACTGAGTTACGGCGGCCAGGATGTCTACCTGAACCACTGATCGCCCCTTCGGCGTGACAGCCAATGCGCCGGCATTGCCCACCGGGTTATCCAGGCTTCCGACCCGGGATGCCATGGCGACAAAGACAAAGCAGCACAGCAGCACAGCAGCACAGCAGCACAGCAGCACAGCAGCACAGCAGCACAGCAGCACAGCAGCACAGCAGCACAGCAGCACAGCAGCACAGCAGCACAGCAGCACAGCAGCACAGCAGCACAGCAGCACAGCAGCAGTAAATTAGCTCAGGCCCAGACCGTCAAATGAGGCCCGCAAAAAAGGCGACCCGAAGGTCGCCTTTCAACATGCTGCTGTACGGGGGCTAATCGCTCTCCGTTTGCATCGAAGTCCGATTGATCAAGCCAGCTTGGTCTCCAGCTCGGCAATCTTGGCGGACCAGTAGGCCGGGCCGGTCTCGTGGATGTTGTTGCCCTGGGAGTCGACCGCCACGGTGACCGGCATGTCTTCCACCTCGAACTCGTAGATGGCCTCCATCCCCAGATCGGCAAAGGCCACCACGCGCGCCTTCTTGATGGCTTTCGCCACCAGATAGGCGGCGCCGCCCACCGCCATCAGGTAGACAGCCTGGTGCTGCTTGATGCTCTCGACCGTCTTGGGGCCGCGCTCGGACTTGCCGATCATGCCGATGAGGCCGGTTTCTCCCAGCATCATGTCGGTGAATTTGTCCATCCGGGTGGACGTGGTGGGGCCAGCCGGGCCGACCACCTCGTCACGTACCGCATCGACCGGGCCCACGTAATAGATGAAGCGGTTGGTGAAATCGACCCCTTCGGGCAGTCCTTCACCTTTTTTCAGCATGTCGGCGATGCGCTTGTGGGCGGCGTCGCGGCCGGTCAGGATCTTGCCGGAGAGCAGCACGGTATCGCCGCTCTTCCAGCTGGCAAGCTCTGC
This sequence comes from Aeromonas sp. R7-2, assembly GCF_040908105.1. Taxonomy (NCBI): domain Bacteria; kingdom Pseudomonadati; phylum Pseudomonadota; class Gammaproteobacteria; order Aeromonadales; family Aeromonadaceae; genus Aeromonas; species Aeromonas sp. R7-2. The sequence continues at coordinate 16,542 of NZ_JBFODC010000018.1, forward strand.
CTTGGTGATACCATCCACGTTGACCCGGCGCACATTGCCACCGGACTCACGGGTGATCTCCGGCCAGTCTTCCAGCCTGGGGGGTGTCAGCTCCGCCGGGCCGGAGCCATCGAGTTCGAAATGCACGTGACGGGTGGCGGCGCAGTTGGGGATCATCACCACGGGCTTGGAGGCGGCGTGAGTCGGTGCGGATTTCACCTTCACATCCAGCACCGTGGTCAGGCCGCCCAGCCCCTGGGCACCGATCCCGAGCTTGTTGACCTTGTCATAGAGCTCGACCCTCAGCTTCTCTTCGGTGGTCTCGGGACCACGGGCAATCAGCTCCTGGATGTCGATGTGCTCCATCAGAGCTTCCTTGGCGAGCACCGCCGCCTTCTCGGCGGTGCCGCCGATGCCGATGCCGAGCATGCCGGGCGGGCACCAGCCAGCCCCCATGGTCGGCACCGTCTTGAGCACCCACTCCACGATGTCGTCGGAGGGATTGAGCATCACCATCTTCGATTTGTTTTCGGAGCCGCCGCCCTTGGCCGCGATACTCACTTCCACCTTGTTGCCCGGGATCATGTCGATGTGCACGACAGCGGGGGCATTGTCTTTGGTGTTCTTGCGGCTGCCGGCCGGATCCGCCAGCACGGAGGCGCGCAGCGGGTTGTCCGGATTGGTATAGGCGCGGCGGGTGCCCTCATCCACCATCTCCTGGACCGTCATGTCGCTGTCCCACTGTACCTGCATGCCGATCTTGACGAAGCAGGTGACGATACCGGTATCCTGACAGAGCGGGCGATGACCTTCGGCAGACATGCGGGAGTTGATCAGGATCTGGGCCAGGGCATCCTTGGCGGCCGGGTTGATCTCGCGGTCATAGGCGGCCTTGGCGGCCTGCACGAAATCGAGGGGGTGGTAGAAGGAGATGTACTGCAGGGCGTCAGCAATGGAATCGATAAAGTCCTGTTTTCTAATGATGCTCATATCATCCTCACTGGTCCTTGTTATCGCTTGCGCGAGCAAGGGCTTCCATATGAGCCGGGCCTTCGGCAGGTGGCAAATGCACCTGGAGCCGGCAGACTGCGGCGTGTTTTTATAACGGTGTTTTTCTTAAAAATGCCGGCGGCCATGATACGCTTGACCACCCGAACCGGCTAGGGAGCCGGGCGCAAACTGTTGCCTATGTAACAAAAAATGAAACCAAGACTGCATATCCACCATTTCGACCCGCAGGCCTCGCTCCACACCTGGTTTGCCTGCCTGCAACACCAACCCTGGGCCATCCTGCTGGAATCCGCCGGCCCCCTGGGGGCTGACAACGGTTTTGACATCATCAGCGCCGATCCGCTTGCCACCCTGGAAACCCGGGGTACCAGCACCTGCCTCACCCAGGATAACCACCAGCACCATCATGACGGCGATCCCCTCGCCCTGCTCGCCAAGACCCAGCAAGCCCTGCTTGGGGAGCGCGTTGAGGATGACTCGGGATTGCCGTTTATCGGGGGAGCCCTGGGACTCTTTGGCTACGATCTGGGCCGACGATTCGAGCGTCTGCCCGCAGTGGCGCAACAGGACATCCAGGTGCCCGACATGGCGGTCGGGATCTACGACTGGGCGCTGCTGCGAAATGTCGCGACGGGACACTGGCAACTGACCCACTGGGGTGATGAAGCCGGCCTCGCCCGCAGGCTCGACTGGCTGATGGCGCAGCGCGAACGAACCACCCTCCCCCTTCGCCTGACCGGCCCCTGGCAGAGCAACATGACGCGGGCCGAATACGGAGACAAGTTTGCCCGTATCCAGGCCTATCTGGCGGCGGGGGATTGTTACCAGATCAACCTGACCCAGCGCTTCAGCGCCCCTTATCAGGGGGATGAATGGTCCGCCTATCTCGCCCTGAGCGCCGCCAACAAGGCGCCGTTCTCCGCCTTTGTCCGCCTGCCGCACAGCGCCATTCTGAGCCTCTCCCCGGAGCGTTTCCTGCTGCTCGACAAGCGCCATATCGAGACCAAGCCCATCAAGGGCACCCGGCCTCGCCACCCTGATCCCGCCCAGGATGCCAGGGTGGCCGAGTCGCTCGCCAGCGCCGACAAGGACAGATCGGAGAACCTGATGATCGTCGATCTGCTGCGCAACGACATCGGCCGGGTGAGCCGGCCGGGGTCGGTCACGGTCCCGCACCTCTTTGCCGTGGAATCCTTCCCGGCGGTGCATCATCTGGTTTCCACCATTCACGGAGAACTGGATACGCGCTGGCAAGAAGTGGATCTGCTGCGGGCCTGCTTCCCCGGCGGCTCCATCACAGGGGCTCCCAAGATCCGGGCGATGGAGATCATCGAGGAGCTGGAGCCGGTGCGGCGCAATGCCTACTGCGGCAGCATCGGTTATCTGAGTCAGCACGGAAGGATGGATACCAGCATCTGCATCCGTACCCTGATCGCCGAAGCCGGTCAGCTGCACTGCTGGGCGGGGGGCGGCATCATCGCCGACTCCGATCCCGACGCCGAATATCAGGAGACCTACGACAAGGTGGCCCGCATCCTGCCACTGCTCGATGCCCTTTGACCCCATCCGGCCCTGCGGGGCCGACACAAGGAGACCCATGGAGATGACGAGTGCCGAGCTGCTGACCCGCTTTTTGCTGCAGCGCCCCGCCCCCGCCCATCGCCTGGCACTGGCCGGGCTCAAACCTGCCGCCGTCTTGATCCCCCTGGTGGAGCGCCCCGAGGGCCTGCACCTGCTGCTGACGCGCCGCAGCGCCGCCCTGCGCCACCACCCGGGGCAGATCAGCTTTCCCGGCGGGCGCCAGGACCCGGAAGACCGGGACCTCATTCACACCGCGCTCAGGGAAACCGAGGAGGAGCTTGGCATTCCCCCCTCCCAGATCCGGATCATCGGCAGCCTCACCCCTCTCAATACCGTCTCACGCTACGATGTGCTGCCGGTCCTCGCCATGCTCGACCCAGGCTACGGGCTGACCCTGAGCCAGGACGAGGTGGCCCAGGCCTTCGAAGTCCCCCTCGCCCACGTGCTGGATCCGGGGCAGCACATAGCCCTGAGCCTGCCAAGAGCGGACGGTCGTCACACCATCTATTGGATCCCTTGGGAGCAATCTTTCATCTGGGGAGCCACTGCCAGCATGATCCGCCAGCTTGCCCAGCACATCTCAACATAACATTTTGACAACATGATGAGGTGGGAAATTATCCAGTTAACATTCAAATAACACTGCATTTGATAAATAAATTTTGATTTTTTATTCTTTTGATCACATTTCTACAAGAAAGTACGGGTTTCAGCCGCACAAAGGTGAATTTGATCAACATTTTTGATTAAAAAGAAAGTATTCTTGCGCCGACTAATTAAAACCACACATTCGGGGTGAGACACATGTCCAATACTGTCACTGGCGCACAGGATGTTGCAGCCGCACAGGAGCAAGGAATCAGCTCGGTCCAATCTCGCGGTTGGAGTAAACAAGACACCACCTGGGTGATCAGCCTGTTCGGTACCGCCGTCGGTGCAGGCATCCTGTTCCTGCCCATCAACGCTGGCATGGGTGGCTTCTGGCCGCTGGTGGTGATGGCGCTGCTGGTCGGCCCCATGACCTACCTGGCCCACCGTGGTCTGGCGCGCTTCGTGCTTTCCTCCAAGCAGCCCAATGCCGACATCACCCAGGTGGTGGAAGAGCACTTCGGCGTGGGTGCCGGTAAATTGATCACCCTGCTCTATTTCTTCGCCATCTACCCCATCGTGCTGATCTACGGCGTGGGCATCACCAACACGGTGGAAAGCTTCCTGGTCAACCAGTTGCAGATGACGCCGCCCCCGCGCTGGATCCTCTCCATCGTGCTCATCATGGCCATGATGTCCGTGATGCTGGCTGGCGAGAAGCTGATGCTGAAAGTGACCGAGTTCCTGGTCTATCCGCTCATCGCCATTCTGGCGGGCATCTCCCTGTACCTGATCCCGGACTGGACCGGTGCGGCCCTGAATGAAATGCCGAGCACCAAAGACTTCGCCACCACCCTGTGGCTGACCATCCCGGTGCTGGTGTTCTCCTTCAACCACAGCCCGGCCATCTCCAGCTTCGCTCTGGCCCAGCGCCGTGATCACGGTGAGCATGCCGTCGCCAAGTCCGACGCCATCCTCAAGCGCACCGCCATCATTCTGCTGGGCTTCGTGATGTTCTTCGTCTTCTCCTGCGTGATGAGTCTGACGCCGGCCCAGCTGGCAGAAGCCAAGTCCCAGAACATCGCCGTGCTCTCCTACCTGGCCAACCAGCATGCGAGCCCCATCATCTCCTACTTCGGTCCGCTGGTTGCCTTCGTGGCCATCGTCTCCTCCTTCTTCGGCCACTATCTGGGTGCCCGTGAAGGTCTGAAAGGGATGATCGTCCAGAACATGCGCAGCTCCGGCAAGGCACCGAACCACAAGAAGGTGGAGCTGTTCATCATCGCTTTCTTCATCCTGACCCTGTGGGGCGTGGCCGTGATCAACCCCTCCATCCTCGGGATGATCGAATCCCTGGGTGGCCCCATCATCGCCACCATCCTGTTCCTCATGCCCATGTACGCCATCAAGCGCGTTCCGGCCATGGCGAAATACCAGGGCCAGATCAGCAACGTCTTCGTGGCGACCATGGGCCTTATCGCCATCTCCGCCATCCTTTATCAACTGGTCGGCTAAGCCTTCCTGCGATACCGTCGGGCCAGCATCTGGCCCGGCGCCTCCCACAGCCCGGCAGATCTCCTCTGCCGGGCTGTGTTCGTTATGATCATCAGGCACTGAGCTCAGATGATCAGAGCCCCCTGCCCTCAAATCAGAGACAGCCCTTTCACCCACTCTCTTTCCCCTTGGTGACAGCTTGCCGCTCATATTCCTTTCCCCATGGCACACGACCAAGGCGTGCTGCGTTATCCCGTCATCTGCCGCACGCCATCGGCCTTGCCAGGCAGAACACCAGAGCCCTTGTCCTTGCCAGGAACGCCCGCTCTTCGGGGTTTAGCCCAGAGAGCCGACACCCCCACCCAATGGAGCCTTTCTTCGAGGCACTCAGGGAAAGTACCGGCCACAGGGCGCAGGCAAACCGCCGAGAGGGCCTTGACCGGGATTCTCGTACAGCGTCCGAAGAGCAGATGACCCCTTCGGTCACCAGAGGGGATGCCACAAGCCGCCACGCTGACAGCACAAACAGCCCGATATGCCCTGCCGAATGCAGCGCCGGGCACGCGGGTACAGGGAATGGTTTGTTGGCGGTGGCGAGAACACGAAGACAGCCAACGGGCCCCTCCCGGGAAATCACACAGGGGGATCCGAGCACTGTCACTGCCATGACACGGCGAGAAGGTGCAGGGCGCCTGACGCGCGCGCAAATAAAAAGCGCCCTCCGAAGAGGGCGCCTGTGCAAAGCGGAAAGTCTGAGGGGATCAGGCTTCGCGGCTGGGGACCGGGGCGGCATCCAGCAGGCTCTCATCCTCGGCCATGCAGGCGGCCGCAGTGAACAGCACGTCGGTGGAGCTGTTGAGGGCCGTCTCGGCGGAATCCTGCAACACCCCGATGATGAAGCCAACGGCCACCACCTGCATGGCGATGTCGTTGCTGATACCGAACAGGCTGCACGCCAGCGGGATCAGCAGCAGGGAGCCGCCCGCCACGCCGGAGGCGCCACAGGCACTGACGGTGGCAACCACGGAGAGCAGAATGGCGGTCGCCATGTCCACTTCCATCCCCAGGGTATGCACCGCCGCCATGGAGAGCACGGTAATGGTGATGGCGGCGCCGGCCATGTTGATGGTGGCACCCAGCGGGATCGAGACCGCATAGGTGTCTTCCGGCAGGCGCAGCCTCTCGGCCAGGGCCATGTTGACCGGAATGTTGGCGGCGGAGCTGCGGGTGAAGAAGGCGGTCACACCGCTCTCTTTCAGGCAGGTCAGCACCAGGGGATAGGGGTTGCGCTTGATCTTCCAGAAGACGATGAGCGGATTGACCACGAAGGCGATGAACAGCATGCAGCCGATCAGTACCACCAGCAGTTGGGCATAGCCAAACAGCGCATCGAAGCCGGTTTCAGCCAGGGTGGAGGCAACCAGACCCAGGATGCCGAGCGGAGCGCAACGGATCACGGCCTTGACGATGGCGGAAACCCCGTGGGACACATCGGAAATCAGTGATTTGGTGCTTTCATTGGCGTGACGCATGGCGATACCAAGGCCGATGGCCCAGGCCAGGATGCCGATATAGTTGGCTTCCAGCAGTGCTTTCACCGGGTTGGTCACCACGTTGAACAGCAGGGTCTGCAGCACTTCCGTGATGCCCCCCGGCGGCGTGATCTCGGTAGCGCCTGCCACCAGATGCAGGTTGGAGGGGAAGAGGAAGCTCGCCACCACTGCCACGGCAGCCGCCAGGAAGGTACCCAGCACATAGAGCAGCAGGATCGGTTTCATGTTGGTCTTCTGACCCTGCTTGTGGCCGATGATCGCCGACATCACCAGCACGAAGACCAGCAGCGGCGCCACGGCCTTCAGGGCGCCGACGAACAGGCTGCCGAGCAGACCCGCCGCCTTGGCCCACTCGGGCATGAACATCGCAAGAAGGATACCGAATACCAGACCGACCAGGATCTGGCTAACCAGACTGGTGCTGTTGACCAGTCGAATGAGGGGGTGTTGTTGTGTCATCAAGTAGTCCCTGTGCACTCATGGTGCGTGAATCATTAGTCCTGTTGGCAACCAGCCCCGCGCATTGGCACCGGTCCGTTGACGGTGACGCCGTGGGCAGCTCTTCTGGTGGATCTGTCCCGTTCGCATGGGGTTGCGGACAGGAATATCCCATCTGCCATGGTTTTTTTCCACATAATCACTGAAAAATATCAGGGTTACCTCACAAAAAATCTACAACAATGTGATAACACAATATCAACCACGGTCAAAATGTCACCAAACCAGTCCGATCATCGGCCACCACTGGGCCAGAAGTGATATGATGACGCCCTTTTTCAGGGAGCCTTGCCATGATCACCTCTTTATTGACCCGACACTTCGGCTTTGATCGCTTGCGGCCCGGGCAGGAAGCAGTGATCAGTCGTCTGCTGGCCGGCAAGAGCGCCGCAGCCATCTTCCCGACTGGCGCGGGGAAATCCCTCTGTTATCAATTGCCCGCCCTCGCACTGCCCCACCTGACCCTGGTCATCTCTCCCCTGCTGGCCCTGATGCACGATCAGCTCGCCTTTTTGCGCAGCAAGGGGATCGCCGCCGCCACTCTGGATTCCAGCCAGACAGCGGAAGAGAGCCGGCGCGTGATGCAGCAGGCCAGCGATGGCCAGCTCAAGATCCTGATGATCTCGGTGGAGCGCCTCAAAAATGAGCGCTTTCGCCGCTTCATCGCCCACATCCCCCTGTCACTGCTGGTAGTGGACGAGGCCCACTGCATCTCGGAGTGGGGCCACAACTTTCGCCCCGACTACCTCAAGCTGCCGGATCATCGCCGTGAACTGGCCATTCCCCAGGTGCTGTTGCTGACCGCCACCGCCACCCCGGCCGTCATGGCGGACATGCAGGCAAAATTTGCCATCGACCGGGACGATCTGGTGGTCACCGGTTTCTACAGACCCAATCTGGATCTGGCCGTCCTCCCGCTGGCCGGCATTGCCCGCGATACCTGGCTGCGCGAGGAGCTGCACCGGGATCCGGCCGCCCCCACCATCGTCTACGTGACTCTGCAACACAGCGCAGAGCAGTGCGCCGCGCAGCTACAGGCCAGCGGCATCCGGGCATGCGCCTACCATGCGGGGCTCGATCCCGCCCTGCGCAGCCAGATCCAGCACGACTTCATGGCTGGCAGACTCCACTGCATCGTGGCCACCATCGCCTTTGGCATGGGCATCGACAAGGCCGACATTCGCCGGGTCATTCACTACGACCTGCCCAAGTCCATCGAGAACTACAGCCAGGAGATAGGCCGCGCCGGACGTGACGGGCTTCCCTCCCGCTGCACCGTGCTGGCGAGCCGCGCCCAGTTGCCGGTACTTGAAAACTTCGTCTATGGGGATACACCGGACAGGGACGCCATCGCGCACTTGCTCGATATCGTGCGCCAGAGCGGCGCCGAGTGGGAATTCAGCCTGCTGCGCCTCTCCAACGAGACCAACGTTCGCCAACTGCCCCTCAAGACCCTGCTGGTCTATCTGGAGATGGCGGGGGTCATTGCACCGGCCTACAGCTACTTTGCCGAGTACCGTTTCAGGTTCGTACTGGAAAAACAGGCGATCCTCGCTCGTTTCAATTCCGAACGCCGCCAGTTCCTGGAGCAGGTCTTTGCCTGCGCCCCCCAGGCGCGCACCTGGTGCACCATGGACTTCGAGGCGCTGTGGCAGGGATATCAGAGAGAACGCCAGCGCGCCGCGGCGGCGCTGGACTACCTGCAGCAGCAGGGTTGGATCGAGCTTGAAAGCAAGCAGATGACCGAGGTCTATCGGGTGTTGAGCCAGCAAATCGATACCGCGACCCAGGCCGAAGAGCTTCATGGATTGTTTGAAAAGAAAGAGCAGAGCGAGCTGGCCCGCCTTCAGGCGCTGCTGGCCTTTTTCACCTCGACCACCTGCCTTAGCCATGAGCTTGCCCGCTATTTTGCCGACGACGCGGCCCCCGAGCGGTGCGGGCACTGTTCCGTCTGCCGGGGAGAGATCGCCGTGTTGCCGCCGTTACCATCACCGGGCTTGCCCAACGAGCACGGTCTGCGCACCTGGTGCGACCCGCTGATCGCCCTGTGCCATCAGCGCCATCCCAGGATCCTGACCCGTTTCCTGTGTGGCATCGCCACCCCGCTGACCACCCGTCTCAAGGCCAGGGATCTGGCCGGTTTTGGCCAGTTGGCGGACCATCCCTTCGCCGAGGTGCTGGCGGCGGTGTCAGCCCTCTATCCCGCCGAATCCTGAGCTTGCAGGTTTGGCGCCGTTCAGACGCTGAAAAAATAAGACCCTCGCGGATGCGAGGGTCAAGCCAACGGAAACGTGCTTAAACAGAGCTTAGTATCTGCACAATCACCCACTCTCTTGCTAAAGCGATGACTGCTCGACACAGGGCCAATCTAGAGCAGCCAGAATGTAGCGTCAATGTAAAAATTAGAGCAAAAACACCAAACAAATGACATTACGTTGACGTAAGCGATATGCCTTTTCACCCTCTATTCCCTGCCGCCCTTGCCCTTGCTGGCACAGCCCCCTGACAAAACAGAGCGTCACCATTTTCTCCCTCTGGCACACAAAGATTTATTTTTTATGTCTTTGACATTTGCATCACTGTCGTGGCAAAAATAATTTAACAGTCAGTAACATAGGTATGTCACTTACTGCTTCTTCCCGCACGAGGATCGGGAAGCTCCCGCACAAACTTAAACCAATGATGGCGATGGATTACTGGGGGCTGTTGACTAGGCTTAAGAGGTAAACAGAACAAAAGTAGTGATCCACTCTTTTTCAGGGCAAGCGACTATAACGAGGGCTAAGTTATGGGCATCTTCGAGCACTATCAACAGCGGTATGAGAAGGCCAGAGAGGAGGAGTACAGCATCCAGGAGTTTCTGGATATGTGCAAACAGGACAAATCCTGCTACGCCTCTGCCGCCGAACGTCTGCTGACCGCCATCGGCGAGCCGGAAATGATCGATACCTCGACCAATCCACGTCTCAGCCGTCTCTTTTCCAACCGCGTCGTCGCGCGTTATCCCGCTTTCAAAGACTTCTATGGCATGGAAGAAGCCATCGAACAGATTGTCTCCTATCTCAAACATTCCGCTCAGGGTCTGGAAGAGAAGAAACAGATCCTCTATCTGCTCGGACCGGTTGGCGGCGGTAAATCCTCGCTGGCAGAGAAACTCAAATCCCTGATGCAAAAAGTGCCCATCTATCGCATCAAGGGCTCACCGGTGAACGATCACCCCTTCTGCCTGTTTGACATCGACGAAGATGGCGAAATCCTCGAGAAGGAGTACGGCATCCCTCGCCGTTATCTGCGTCCCATCATGTCTCCCTGGGTCGCCAAGCGCCTTCACGAGTTTGGTGGCGACATCACCAAGTTCAAGGTGGAAAAGGTGAACCCCTCCATCCTCGATCAGATCGCCATCGCCAAGACCGAACCGGGGGACGACAACAATCAGGACATCTCCTCCCTGGTCGGCAAGGTCGATATCCGCATGCTGGAACACTTCGCCCAGGATGATGCCGATGCTTACTCCTACTCCGGTGCGCTGTGCAAGGCAAACCAGGGGATGATGGAGTTCGTCGAGATGTTCAAGGCCCCCATCAAGGTGCTGCACCCGCTGCTGACGGCGACACAAGAGGGGAACTACAACGGTACCGAGGGACTCTCCGCCCTCCCCTTCGACGGCATCCTGCTGGCCCACTCCAACGAATCCGAGTGGCAGCAGTTCCGCAACAACAAGAACAACGAGGCCTTCCTCGACCGGGTTTACATCGTCAAGGTGCCCTACTGCCTGCGGGTGTCGGAAGAGGTGAAGATCTACGAAAAACTGCTGTTCAACAGCGAGCTGACCGAGGCCAAATGCGCACCGGGTACTCTGGAGCTGCTGGGCCAGTTCTCGGTGCTGTCGCGACTCAAGGAGCCGGAAAACTCCAGCCTCTACTCCAAGATGCGAGTCTATGACGGCGAGAGTCTTAAAGACACGGATCCCAAGGCGAAGAGCTACCAGGAGTATCGCGACTATGCCGGTGTCGACGAGGGCATGAACGGCCTCTCCACCCGCTTCGCGTTCAAGATCCTCTCCCGCGTCTTCAACTTCGACCACGCGGAAGTGGCTGCCAACCCGGTGCACCTCTTCTACGTGCTGGAGCAGCAGATAGAGCGCGAGCAGTTCCCGCAAGAGCTGCACGATCGCTATCTGGAGTTCATCAAGGGTTACCTGACTCCGCGCTACGTCGAGTTCATCGGCAAGGAGATCCAGACCGCCTACCTCGAGTCGTATTCAGAGTACGGTCAGAACATCTTCGATCGCTACGTCACCTACGCCGACTTCTGGATCCAGGATCAGGAGTATCGTGACCCAGAAACCGGCCAGCTGTTTGACAGAGCGTCTCTCAACAGCGAGCTGGAGAAAATTGAAAAACCTGCCGGGATCAGCAACCCGAAAGATTTCCGCAACGAAATCGTCAACTTCGTGCTGCGTGCCCGGGCCAACAATGCAGGCCGTAACCCCAACTGGACCAGTTACGAGAAGCTGCGCACCGTGATCGAGAAGAAGATGTTCTCCAACACGGAAGAGCTGCTGCCGGTTATCTCCTTCAACAGCAAAACCTCGGCTGAGGAGCAGAAGAAGCACGATAACTTTGTCGAACGGATGATGGAGAAAGGCTACACACGTAAACAGGTGCGGCTGCTCTCCGAGTGGTATCTCAGGGTACGCAAGTCATCCTGACCCTGCCGTGTTCAAGGGGGAGTTATGGCGCATTTTATCGACCGCAGGCTCAACGGCAAAAACAAAAGCGCTGTCAATCGGCAGCGCTTCATCCGCCGCTACAAGAAGCAGATAAAACAAGCGGTCTCGGATGCTGTCTCCAAGCGCAGCATTCAGGACGTGGACAAGGGCGAGAGCATCAGCATCCCGACCAAGGACATCGGGGAACCCCATTTTCATCAGGGTCATGGCGGCAAACGGGAGATGGTGCATCCGGGCAACGACCAGTTTGTCTCCGGTGACAAGATTGACCGGCCCAAAGGGGGTGGCGGCGGCCAGGGGAGTGGCGAGGGCCAGGCCTCGGATCAAGGAGAGGGCGTCGATGATTTCGTCTTCCAGATCTCCAAGGACGAGTACCTGGACTTGCTGTTCGAGGATCTGGAGCTGCCGCGGCTGCAAAAGACCCAGCTCAACCAGCTGATGGAGATGAAGACCTATCGGGCCGGCTACACCTCCAACGGGGTGCCTGCCAACATCAACGTGGTGCGCTCCCTGCAAAATTCGCTGGCGCGGCGCATGGCGCTGCAGGCAGGCAAGAAACGTCAGTTGCGTGAACTGGAGAAGCGCCTGGCCCAGCTGGCTTGCGAGCCCAACGACCATTTCGCCGAAATGGCGCAACTTGAAAAAGAGATCAGGGAGCTGAAACGGCGGATCGATGCGGTCCCCTTTATCGACACCTTCGACCTCAAATTCAACAACTTTGTCAAACGGCCCGTCCCCTCGAGCCAGGCGGTAATGTTCTGCCTGATGGACGTCTCCGGTTCCATGGATCAGGCTACCAAGGAGATGGCCAAGCGTTTCTATATCCTGCTTTATCTATTCCTGAGCCGGACTTACAAGAATGTCGAGGTGGTCTACATCCGCCACCACACCCAGGCCAAGGAGGTGGACGAGCACGAGTTCTTCTACTCCCAGGAGACCGGCGGCACCATCGTCTCCAGTGCGCTCAAGATGATGAACGACATCATCAACGAACGTTATCCCGCCAACCAGTGGAACATCTATGCGGCGCAGGCCTCTGATGGTGACAACTGGGCCGATGACTCACCCCAGTGCAGGGAGATCCTGATGCGCGACATCATGCCGCGGGTGCGTTACTACTCCTACATCGAGATCACTACCCGCGCCCACCAGACCCTGTGGCACGAATATGAGGCGGTGGCAGAGCAATACGCCCACTTCGCCATGGAGCACATTCGCAAGGTCGAGGACATTTATCCGGTGTTCCGGGAATTGTTCAAGAAGCAAGCGGCTTGAGGGATCACATATGGTAGAAACCGCAAGAAAGATAGCGCCGCTGGACGATGGTCCTGACTGGAACTTCGATCTGCTGGAGCTTTATCACCAGGAGATAGCCCGGGTCGCCAAATTCTATCGGCTCGACACCTATCCCAACCAGATCGAGGTGATCACTGCAGAGCAGATGATGGATGCCTACTCCAGTGTCGGCATGCCCATCGGTTATCAACACTGGTCATTCGGCAAGCGCTTTATCCACACCGAACGCAACTACAAGCGCGGCCAAATGGGACTGGCCTACGAGATCGTCATCAACTCGGACCCCTGCATCGCCTATCTGATGGAAGAGAACACCATGCCGATGCAGGCGCTGGTCATGGCCCACGCCTGCTATGGTCACAACTCCTTCTTCAAGAACAACTATCTGTTCAAGGCCTGGACCGATGCCTCCTCCATCATCGACTACCTGTTGTTTGCCAAGAACTACATCACCGAGTGCGAGGAAAAACACGGCATCGATGCGGTGGAGAAACTGCTCGACTCCTGCCATGCCCTGATGAACTTCGGGGTGGATCGTTACAAGCGGCCCCAGAAGATTTCTCTGGCCGAGGAGAAGCGACGCCAGAAGGCGCGGGAAGATTATCTGCAAACCCAGGTCAATGAGCTGTGGCGTACCCTGCCCAAGCAGCACAAGATTGCCGGGGTGGAAGACAGGCGCTATCCTGCCGAGCCTCAGGAGAACATCCTCTATTTCATCGAAAAGAATGCCCCCCTGCTCGAGCCCTGGCAGCGCGAGGTGGTACGTATCGTGCGCAAGATCAGTCAGTACTTCTACCCGCAGAAGCAGACGCAGGTGATGAACGAGGGCTGGGCCACCTTCTGGCACTACACCATTCTCAACCACCTCTATGACGAGGGAAAAATCAGCGATCGCTTCATGCTGGAGGTGCTGCACAGCCACACCAACGTGGTCTATCAGCCCCCCTACAACAGCCGGTATTACTCGGGGATCAACCCCTACGCCCTTGGCTTTGCCATGTTCACGGACCTGCGTCGCATCTGCGAACACCCGACCGAGGAGGACAGATACTGGTTCCCCGATTACGCTGGCACCAACTGGGTCGAGACATTGCATTTCGCCATGCAGAACTTCAAGGACGAAAGCTTCATCAGCCAGTTCCTCAGTCCCAAGGTGATGCGAGACATGAAGCTCTTTGCCATCGATGACGACGATCTGAAGAACTACCTCAAGGTGTCCGCCATTCACAATGAAGAGGGCTACCGGCTGGTGCGTAGCACCCTGTCCGCTCAATACAACCTGAGCAACCTGGAGCCCAACATTCAGGTCTACAACGTGGCAGTGAAAGGCGATCGCTCCCTGACCCTGCGCTATGTTCCCCACAACCGCATCCCCCTTGGCGAGTCACGCCACGAGGTGCTAAAGCATCTTCATCAGCTGTGGGGCTTCGATGTGGTGCTGGAGCAGGACAATGGCGAGCTATCCGCAGATATCATCGGCCGTTGTCCGGACCGCAAGAGCATGACCTGACGTCAGTGCCGGGCATAAAAAAACGCGCCATCAGGCGCGTTTTTCTTGGATCAGGGCAATCAATTGTCACACAGGTTGCTTGGCATGTCCTGACGCAGACGGGTCCAAAGCTTGCCAGACTCGATACCGTACTGGCGTACCGTCATGAACACGGCTTCGTGATCCTTGGTTTCGGCCAGCTTGCGCAGCGTCTTGTAGTAGGCATCTGCGGTTTCCCGCGCCTGCTTGTCCGAGAAGTAGTAGCGGCCAACCCGGCTGTACAAGCCCTTGAAACCGTTGAGGATCAAGGCATAGATGGGGTTGCCAGAGGCAAACGAAAGCTGGTGATGCAAACGGTAGTCGAAGTCCGCATAGGCCTCGGCCGTGTTCTCCACATCATCGGCACCACGCAAGATCTCGGCGGCCTGTTCCGGGTTGTTGCGAATGGCGCCACGGATGAAGATGGTGCAGATGTTGGTCCGGGCGGAGAGCAGTTGTGCCACCAGATCAGGCACCTTGTCCTGATCGAGACGCGCCAGGGTCTCCAGGATGTTGAGACCGGAGGTTTCCCAGAAATTGTTGACCTTGGTCGGTTTGCCATGCTGGATGGTGAGCCAGCCATCACGGGCAAGGCGCTGCAACACTTCACGCAAGGTAGTGCGAGTCACGCCGATCAATTCGGACAGCTCGCGCTCCGCCGGCAGAATGGATCCAGGAGGAAAGCGATTGTTCCAGATGGACTCGATGATGTATTCCTCGGCAAACCCGGCAGGGCTTTGCGCTTTAATGACCATGTAATGACTCTGTTGTAGTGCGTAAAAAGGCCCCCGAATAATAGCAAAGCCGGTCATGCTGGCAAGCAGAAGGTCGGTCCTCTGCTCACATTACCCCGATCTTTTTGTTAAAAATATGTATACAGCAACAAGTGGGGAGTCAACCAACACCAAATGATGGGGATATAAGCGTTTGCTCGCTGGGCAAGTTCAGCGACCTTATTTATAGTTATCGCTCCCTTGATTAAAATCATGTGCAATCAATCTGATACAGGTGAATATCCGGATGTTCGGCTCGGGTCGGGCTCGACTGCATAGACGCAGATATCAACAACAGAACAGAGAACCATCATTATGCCAATCAGTCTAGGGCGCGCGTTTACAAAGAACTTTTTGGGCAATGCTCCGCGATGGTACAAAATTGCCATCGTTCTATTCCTGCTGATCAACCCGATCATTTTCTACGTTGATCCCTTCCTGGCCGGCTGGCTGCTGGTTGTCGAGTTTATTTTCACCCTGGCCATGGCCCTCAAGTGCTATCCGCTGCAACCGGGCGGACTCCTGGCCATCGAAGCCGTGCTCATCGGCATGACCTCCGCCAACCAGATAAAACATGAGCTGGTGGCCAATATCGAAGTGCTTCTGCTGCTGGTCTTCATGGTGGCCGGCATCTACTTCATGAAGCAGTTGCTGCTCTACGTCTTTACCAAGATGCTGGTGCGCATCCACTCCAAAACGTTGCTTTCTCTCGCCTTCTGCCTGGTGTCTGCATTCCTCTCCGCGTTCCTTGATGCCCTGACCGTGATCGCCGTGGTCATCAGCGTCGCAACCGGCTTCTACGCTATCTACCACAAGGTGGCCTCCCGGGATGAGTCCGGCAATCTGCATCATGATGACGAAGAGATTGACGAGCTCTCCCGCCAGCATCTGAACGAATTTCGTGCCTTCCTGCGCAGCCTGATGATGCACGCCGCCATCGGTACCGCCCTGGGGGGCGTCTGCACCCTGGTCGGCGAACCCCAGAACCTCATCATCGGTGAACAGGCGGGGTGGCACTTCGGTGAATTTGCCATTCGCATGGCGCCAGTCACCATTCCGGTCTTCATTTGCGGCCTGCTGACCTGCATCCTGGTCGAAAAATTCCGCTGGTTCGGTTATGGCGCCCGCTTGCCCGAGCCCGTGCGTCACATCATGGAATCCTACGAGCGCGACGAAAACGCACAACGTACCCCGCAGGACAAGGCCAAGCTGATCGTCCAGGCGCTGATTGCCACCTGGCTTATCACGGGTCTTGCCCTCCATCTGGCTGCTGTTGGGCTAATCGGCCTGACGGTCATCGTGCTCGCGACGGCGTTCACCGGCGTGACCGAAGAACACGCGCTTGGCAAGGCATTCCAGGAGGCTTTGCCGTTCACCGCCCTGCTCACCGTCTTTTTCAGCGTGGTCGCCGTCATCATCGATCAACAGCTGTTCAAGCCGGTGATCCAGTGGGTACTGGCGGCCAAGCCGGAGGATCAGCTTGCCCTCTTCTACCTGGCAAACGGTCTGCTCTCCATGGTCAGTGACAACGTCTTCGTCGGCACCGTCTACATCAACGAGGTGAAGACCGCCCTGATCAACGGCGCCATCAGCCGCGAGCATTTTGATCTGCTGGCCGTGGCCATCAATACCGGCACCAACCTGCCATCGGTCGCCACCCCCAATGGCCAGGCCGCATTCCTGTTCATGCTCACCTCGGCCCTCGCTCCCCTGCTGCGCCTCTCTTATGGCCGCATGGTCTGGATGGCGCTGCCCTATACCCTGGTGCTGGGGCTTGTCGGCTTTTTCTCCGTGGAACTGCTCCTCGGTCCTGTAACCGAATGGTTCTATCAGGCAGGGTGGTTGCTGGATCATGGGGCACTGCCACTGCCCACCCCGTCCACACACTGATCATGAAAGGGGCTGTTCGGCCCCTTTCTTTTCAGATGGGGCTCTGCTCTAATTCAGCCACTATTTTTCTCTGAGAGATCAATCAGATGATCGAGTATCTTCGCCGCATTGCCAGTCATCGCCTGGCCTGGGGATTGCTGGCAGCCTCCGCTTTCGCGCTGGAACTCTGCGCCCTCTTCTTCCAGCACGTGCTGGGTTTGCACCCTTGCGTGATGTGCATCTATGAACGTATCGCCCTCCTCGGCGTGCTCACCGCCGGGCTCCTCGGCATGGTCGCGCCAGAGCGCTGGTACCTGCGCTGGAGTGCCATGCTCCTGTGGGGTTACAGCGCCTTCTGGGGCCTGAAACTGGCGCTCAAGCACGTGGATTACCAGATGAACCCCTCCCCCTTCAACGTATGCGAAGGGTTTGTTGACTTCCCTGCCTGGGCACCACTGGATAAATGGGTTCCCTGGATGTTCTACCCGGACGGCGACTGCAGCGAGATCAGCTGGCAGTTCCTCGGTTTCTCCATGCCGCAGTGGCTCGTGGTCATCTTTGCCGCCTACCTGCTGGTGTTCGTCATCGTGGCTGCTGGCAACCTGATAAAAGGGCGCTGCTGCAACTAGTCGTTCACTCGACCATAAAAGGGAGCCCGTGGCTCCCTTTTTATCTCCTCTTATCGCCTCACGGCCCCATGCCCAGGGGGCCGGCTCCCGTTCTCCCTGTTCTGCCAATGAAGTGGCTGCCTGCGGGTGTGCATCATCGTAACAGGCCACAAGCGGGTCAAAGGGCGCAGCGGCGACCTGCCACTCAGCCAACCAACAAGAAGGGAGCCATAGGCTCCCTTCTTTCATGTCGTGCACGGCGATGTCACGCGCCTTCGGAGGTAGCCTTGCTGGCACTTCTCCTGGCCTTCACCATGCCGATCACCATGGGCAACAAGGAGACCGCGATGATGCCGAAGATGAGCAGGGTAAAGTTGTGGCGCACTACCGGCAGATTGCCAAAGAAGTGGCCGGCATAGACGAAGGAGAGCACCCACAAGAGCCCCCCCACCAGGTTGAACGCCAGGAAGCGGGGATAGGTCATAGCCCCCATGCCCGCCACGAAGGGGGCGAAGGTCCGCACTATGGGCAGGAAACGGGTGATGATGATGGTCTTGCCGCCATGCTTGGCATAAAAAGCATGGGTCTTGACCAGATAGTCCCGGCGAAAGATTTTGGAATCGGGGTTGCGAAACAGCTGCTCACCGAAGAAGTGGCCTATGGTGTAGTTCACCACGTTGCCGAGCACCGCGGCGATGATCAGCACGGCGGCCAGGGTGTGCACGTCCAGTACGCTGCCCACTGTGAGGGCACCTGCCGCAAACAGCAGGGAGTCCCCCGGCAGGAAGGGGGTCACCACCAGCCCGGTCTCGCAGAAGATGATGAGAAACAGAATGGCGTATACCCAGACACCATAGTTCTCGAACAGCTCTTTCAGATGTACGTCAACGTGCAGAATAAAGTCGATGGCAAAGAGGATCAGATCCATTTTTTGGTACCCATGAAGTGAACGGCGTGGAGTCTACGCCAATGAGACCTGGCTCACAATCTCCCCATGGTCCCCTTTTTCGAACCCCATGAAGGGAGTCATTCAATCCCCCCTTCTTTTCCCCTTTCCCTGAACGTAGGGTTCTGCTCACTCGGCCTTGTCCAGAGCGGCCAGCACCTCGCCGGGCAGGCATTTCTCCCAGCCCCACAAGAGGAGCAGCAACAGGGTCGCGTCGTCGAGCCAGCCAAGGAGAGGCACCACATCGGGGACAACGTCCACCGGGCTGATGCCATAGAGCAGGATAAGGATCACCAGCCCCTTCGCCCACCAGGGTGTGCCTGGGTGGCGAAAGCCCTGATAGAGGCGGCGCAAACGCCGCCAGATGAGCCAGCGTCTGGCGCTCATGACGCGATCAGCTCGCCGTGCAGCCGCTGGATCTGATCCCGCAGCGCCGCCGCCTGTTCGAACTCCAGATCCCGCGCATGCTGGAACATCTGCTCTTCCATCCGCTTGATCTCCTTGCTGATCTCGCTGGCAGAGCGGGCATGGTACTCCCCTTGCGGTTCGGCAGCCTTGCGACTCCCCTTGCCGGCCTTGCCCGCCGTGCGGCTGCCCCCCATGTCCATCACATCGCCGATGGCCTTGTTGAGCCCCTTCGGCACGATGCCGTGTTCCAGGTTGTGGGCGTGTTGCAGGGCGCGGCGCCGCTCGGTCTCTTCAATCGCGACCTTCATGGAGTTGGTGATGGTATCGCCGTAGAGGATCACCTTGCCGTTGAGGTTTCGTGCCGCCCGGCCGATGGTCTGAATGAGGGAGCGGGTGGATCGCAGGAAGCCCTCTTTATCCGCATCCAGAATGGCCACCAGGGAGACTTCCGGCATGTCGAGGCCTTCGCGCAGCAGGTTGATGCCCACCAGCACATCGAACTTGCCAAGGCGCAGGTCGCGGATGATCTCCACCCGCTCCACGGTATCAATGTCCGAGTGCAGATAGCGCACCCGTACCTCGTGATCCGCCAGGTATTCGGTCAAGTCCTCCGCCATCCGCTTGGTCAGTGTCGTGACCAGCACCCGCTCCTCCACGGCGACCCGCTTGCGGATCTCGGAGAGCAGATCGTCCACCTGGGTGCTGACCGGCCGCACTTCCACCTCGGGATCGAGCAGGCCGGTGGGACGCACCACCTGCTGCACCACGTCACCGCCGGACTTTTCCAGCTCGTAGGGGCCCGGGGTCGCCGAGACGAACACCGTCTGGGGCATCAGCGCCTCGAACTCGTCGAACTTGAGGGGCCGGTTGTCCAGCGCCGAGGGAAGCCGGAAGCCGTACTCCACCAGGGTCTCCTTGCGGGATCTGTCCCCTTTGAACATGGCGCCGATCTGCGGCACCGTGACGTGGGATTCGTCGATGATGAGCAGGCCGTCCCCCGGCAGGTAGTCAAACAGGGTGGGCGGCGGCTCACCCGGCGCGCGACCGGAGAGGTAGCGGCTGTAGTTCTCGATACCGGAGCAGTAGCCCAGCTCCTGCATCATCTCCATGTCGAACTGGGTGCGCTGGCTGATGCGCTGCTCCTCCACCAGCTTGTTGAGGCTCATCAGCTGCTCACGCCGCCCCTTGAGCTCCTCCTTGATGTGATCGATGGCCCCCAGGATGGTTTCCCGCGGGGTGGCGTAGTGGGTCTTGGGGTAGATGGTGTAGCGCACCACCGTCTGCTCGATGGCACCGGTCAGGGGATCGAACAGGGAGAGGCGTTCTACCTCTTCATCAAACAGTTCCACCCGCAGGGCCAGCTTGTCAGACTCGGCGGGGTAAATGTCGATCACCTCCCCCCGCACCCGGAAGGTGCCGCGCTGGAAGGCCATGTCGTTGCGGGTGTACTGCAGTTCGGCGAGGCGGCGCAGGATATCCCGCTGATTGATCACGTCCCCCACTTTGAGGTGCAGCATCATGCTGAGGTAGGCCTGGGGATCCCCCAGACCATAGATGGCCGACACCGAGGCGACGATCACCACGTCACGCCGCTCCAGCAGCGCCTTGGTGGCTGACAGCCGCATCTGCTCGATGTGATCGTTGATGGAGGCATCCTTCTCGATGAAGGTGTCCGTGGTCGGCACATAGGCTTCGGGCTGGTAGTAGTCGTAATAAGAGACGAAATACTCCACCGCGTTGTCGGGGAAGAACTCCTTCATCTCCCCGTAAAGCTGAGCCGCCAGGGTCTTGTTGGGGGCCAGGATCATGGTGGGACGATTGAGGGTCGCGATGACGTTGGCCATGGTAAAGGTCTTGCCCGAACCGGTCACCCCGAGCAGGGTCTGGTGGGCCAGTCCCGACTCGATGCCATCAAGCAGCTGGGCGATGGCCCTCGGCTGATCCCCGGCGGGTTGAAACTGGCTGGCCAACTGGAATAACTTGCTCATGACGACTCCCGGCAAAAAACGGCAAGGGAGCAGTGTACCCCGAGTTGAAGGAGCTGGGTATCCGCTCACCCTCCCTGATGGCTATTGACCCCGAAATACGACCTCTGTATGATGCACCTCCTTGCCTGATGTTCCCCCGTAGTTCAGTCGGTAGAACGGCGGACTGTTAATCCGTATGTCACTGGTTCAAGTCCAGTCGGGGGAGCCAATTCCTCACCATCTCGGTGCAAGTTATCCACTTTAGTGCTTTCCTCTTCCAATTTTAATGCACAAGCCCTTCCCTGCGGCCTGACTCCCTTTTGATCTCCCGTTACTGACCAGCAGCGTTTTGTTCTGCTGCGCATAACTATTTGATTTTTATAGAAACAATTTATTGCAGGTATTTTTTGAACAGTCCTTGCAGCCCAGTATTGGCGCGGCTTTCAGCCTGATCGCCAAGTTTCATGAACAGGGTTATCCACAGTTTCTGTGGGTAACTTGACCAAAGCCACGGTTCATCTGGGCTGGCAGCCATTGTCCCCGGTTTGCGATGGCTGCCCCCGCTCTTCCCCATTTTCTGCTGTTTTTCCCTTCCCCCCTAAATGGGATGAATCGACTCGCGGTGCTGCCTGTGGGGGATTTTTTTTCGCTATGCCGCGTCCTGCGGGTCAGCCCTCGCCGGATGAGTCATGAGTCTCTTTTGTTACCCTTCAATTTCCTCAGTGGAAAATGCTGAAAAACATGCCCGTTTGCTCCCCATGCAGCAGGTAATAAATTGTCCACAGGAGCGTCATCCCCTCTCTGCTCGACAGCATATTTCACTCATTGACAGCGGGCCTTGCAGCGTAAAATAGAGGTGTTTTCCCCAGCCCCCCCTCGCATCCCTATCTTCACCGAAGAGACCAGCACTTAACTGGCTGTTAATCCGCTTTGGCGCTTCTTTCTTGATACAGGATCCGGCACAATATCGGCCCCACTTTTTTCCTCGGTTTTTCCGGGCATGACCATAGATTTCGTGACACTGCTACATCAAAGCGACTCACTGCTGCTGTTCGTGGTACTGGCCTTCGGGCTGCTGCTGGGCAAGGTACGCATCGGCAACTTCCAGATAGGCAACACCATAGGCGTGCTCTTCACCGCCCTGCTGTTTGGCCAGATGGGATTCCAGTTTTCCACCTCCACTGAAAACGTCGGCTTCATGCTGTTCATCTTCTGCGTGGGGATTGAAGCGGGGCCGCACTTTTTCAGCGTCTTCCTTCGCGACGGCATCCACTACATCACCCTGACCCTGGTGATCCTGCTGTCGGCCCTGCTGCTGACCGTGGGGCTCGCCAAGTTCTTCAATCTGGGGCCCGGCATGGCCGCCGGCATTCTGGCAGGTTCTCTCACCTCCACGCCGGCCCTGGTGGGGGCCCAGGACGCCCTGCGAAGCGGATTGCTCAACCTGCCCCACCAGACAGACATGCAGTCGGTGCTCGACAACATGGGGATAGGCTACGCCCTGACCTACCTGGTGGGCCTGGTGGGCCTGATGCTGGTGGTACGCTACCTTCCTTCCCTGGCCAGGCTGGATCTCAACACCGAGGCCCAGAAGATCGCCCGCGAGCGGGGGCTCTCCGACAGCGAGAGCCGCAAGACCTATCTGCCCATCATCCGCGCCTATCGGGTCGGCCCGGAGCTCGCCGCCTGGATCGGCGGTCGTACCCTGCGCGAAACCGGCATTTATCCCCACACAGGCTGCTATGTGGAGCGCATTCGCCGCAACGGCATTCTGGCCAGCCCCGATGGTGACGCCGTCATTCAGGAAGGGGACGAGATCGCCCTGGTGGGCTACCCCGAGAGCCACGAGAAGCTCGACGTCAACTACCGCAACGGCAAGGAGGTGTTCGATCGCAACCTCCTTGACCTGCAGATCGTCACCGAAGAGATCGTGGTGAAAAATGATGCCGTGGTGGGTCGCCATCTGGTGGAGCTCAACCTCACCGAGAAGGGATGCTTCCTCAACCGGGTGGTGCGCTCCCAGATAGAGATGCCGTTCGATCGCAACATCATGCTGCAAAAGGGCGACGTGCTGCAGATCAGCGGCGAGAAGCAGCGGGTCAAGCTGCTGGCCAACAAGATAGGCTTCATCAGCATCCACAGCCAGACCACGGATCTGGTGGCCTTCGCCACCTTCTTCGTGCTGGGCCTGCTCATCGGCTCCGTCTCCCTGGTGTTCGGCCAGATAGAGTTCGGCCTCGGCAATGCCGTCGGCCTGCTGCTGGCGGGGATCCTGATGGGCTACCTGCGTGCCAACCACCCCACGGTGGGCTATGTGCCACCAGGCGCCCTGCGCCTTGCCAAGGATCTCGGACTCGCCGTCTTCATGGTGAGTACCGGCCTCAAGGCGGGGGGCGGCATCCTTGATCACCTGAGCGAAGTGGGGATGGTGGTACTCTTCTCCGGCATGCTGGTGACCACCTTGCCAGTGCTGGTAGGCTACCTGTTCGGTGTCTGGGTGCTGAAAATGAACCCGGCCCTGCTGCTTGGTGCCATCACCGGGGCACGTACCTGCGCCCCGGCCATGGACGTGGTGAACGAGGCGGCCAACAGCTCCATCCCGGCGCTCGGCTACGCCGGCACCTATGCGGTGGCCAACGTCATGCTGACCCTGGCGGGCTCCTTCATCATCGGCTTCTGGTTCTAGCCGCAGAGTACCTGCCCGCCCATGAAAAAAGGGAGCCTCGAGGCTCCTTTTTTCATGGGCGGGCACTCCTGGATGGAATAGTGAAAATCGTGCTATGGGGACGGGTCTATCAAACCCAATAAGCTAAATCCTCTACAAGGTGCCACTTACACTCAATAAAACGAGCGAGGTGTAAGTGATGAAACGCGCATGGATGATTGTGATCTGGTGGTTCTGCTCCCTGACGCCAGCCTGGGGGGCCGAATCCGGCAAGCAGGTGGCCCCCGAGGCAGAGACGGAGAAAAGCGCCCTGAGCTTTGCAAACGACGAGCTTGCCAAACCCAGGCTGGGAGATCTCGACGTCATGCTGGAGCAGCGCACCATCCGGGTGCTCACCACCTACAACAAGACAGGATTTTTCATCACCAAGGGCGTGCAACGGGGGGCCACCTACGATGCCTTCATGCAGGTGGAAAAGCGCCTCAACGAACAGTTGCGCAAGCAAAAGGCGATCAAACGCCACCTCAAGGTGCACTTTGTCTTCATTCCCGTGGCCCGGGAAGCCCTGCTGAGCTCCCTTATCGAAGGCAAAGGCGACATCGCCGCCGCCAACCTCACCATCACGGACAAACGCAGGCAACAGGGTATCGCCTTCACCGATCCCCTGCTTGAAAACGTGCGGGAGCTGCTCGTCTCCGGACCCCTCTCCCCCAAGGTGGAAAACGCCGCCGATCTCGGGGGCCAGCGCGTCTTCGTGCGCCCCTCCTCCAGCTACTACGAGAGCCTGCTCGCCTACAACCAGGCTCGCAAGTCGGCGGGAGAGCCCCTCATCGACCTCCAACCCGCCTCGGAGGTGCTCGAAGATGAAGATCTGGTGGAGATGGTGAACGCAGGCCTGCTCCCCTTCATCGTCATGGACGAGCACAAGGCCCGCTTCTGGCAAAAGATTTTCCCCGGGATCACCATTCACGACACCCCCGTGTTCCGGGAAGGGGGCGTCATCGCCTGGGCGGTGCGCAAGGAGAGTCCCCAGTTGCTCGCCATGCTCAACGAGCAGATAAAGGCGCTGCGCGGCAAGGCGACGGGGGACGAGATCCTGGCCCGTTATCTCAAGCAGAACAAGTTCGTCAAAAGCGCCGCCGCCGAGGCGGAGCGCAAGAAATTCCTGCAGGTGGTCGAGCTGTTCCGTGAATATGGCGAGCGCTATGACATGGACTGGCTGCTGATGGCTGCCCAGGGCTACCAGGAGTCCGCCCTCAACCATCATGCCCGCAGCCATGTGGGCGCCATCGGCATCATGCAGATCATGCCCGCCACCGGCAAGGGGCTGAAGGTCGGCGACATACGCCAGCTCGAGCCCAATATTCACGGCGGCGTCAAATACATGCGCTGGATGATCGATCACTACTATGCGGACGAGCCCATGACCGCCCTCGACAAGGCCCTCTTCTCGTTCGCCTCCTACAATGCCGGCCCCGCCCGGGTGGCGCGGCTCCGCGCCGAGGCCAGAAAACGGGGGCTGGATCCCAACGTCTGGTTCCACAATGTCGAGTACGTGGCGGCGGAGAAAATCGGCCCCGAGACGGTCACCTATGTGGGCAACATCTACAAGTACTACATCGCCTACAAGCTGGTGATGGAGCAGGTGGCCCTGCGCCAGCAGGCGAGCGATGCCCTGAAACAGGAGGCGAAGGAGGACGTCAGCACATCGGCGGCGAAACCGACCCAGTGAGCCTTGCCGGACGAGGCGCTCACGAGCGCCTCGTTTCTATGCGCGCGCCCCTCTTCGGCCCATGACCAGAATGAACACAATGGTCACAACAGCCTTAATAGCCATTACGGTCAGATTGTTTTCCAGCCAGACATGATTAATTAACCTTCTTGCAACAATCACAAGGAGAGCACCATGTTGCAAGGAACCCTCAAACGCACCCTGATCGGTAGCCTGCTCGCACTGAGCGTCGGCGCCCACGCCCAGATCAACGAAGTCCACTTCCTGATCCCGGGCGGCGCTGGCGGCGGCTGGGATACCACGGCCCGCGGCACCGGTGAAGTGCTGGCCAAGTCCGGTCTGGTCAAGACCGTCTCCTACCAGAACATGTCCGCCGGTGGCGGCGCCAAGGCCATCGCCCACCTCATCGAGACCTCGGCCCAGTCCGACAAGACCCTGATGGTCAACTCCACCCCCATCATCGTCAAATCCCTCTCCAAGGAGCTGCCCCAGTCCTTCCGTGACCTGACGCCAGTGGCCGCCATCATCGCCGACTACCAGGCACTGGCGGTGAAAGCGGACTCCCCCTATCAGAACTGGGCCCAGCTGCTGGCAGCCTACGAGGAGAACCCGGCCAAGGTGAAGATCGCCGGGGGTTCCGCCCGTGGCAGCCTGGATCACCTGGTCGCCGCCCTGACCTTCAAGAACGCCGGGGCCGACGCCAGCAAGCTGCGCTACGTCGCCTACGATGCCGGTGGCAGCGCCATGGCCGCCGTGCTGGCCGGAGAGACCCAGGCCATCTCCACCGGCTTTGGCGAGGCAATGGAAGCGGTCAAGTCGGGCCAGATGCGGATCCTCGGGGTCACTTCCGACAAACGCCTGCCGGGGGCGGAGCAGATCCCCACCTTCAGCGAGCAGAACAACCCCACCGTCTTCGCCAACTGGCGCGGTTACTTCGCCTCCCCCACCATCAGCCCGGAGAAATCCGCCGAGTTTGCCGCCCTGCTCAAGCAGATGTACGACAAGCCGGAGTGGGAAGTGGTCCGCAGCCGCAACAGCTGGACCAACCTCTACCAGTCCGGTCCCGAGTTCACCGCCTTCCTTGACGGCCAGGAGCAGCAGATCGGCGGCCTGATGCGCGAGCTCGGCTTCATCAAGTAACCCTCGTTGTCACCTTGCAGGCGGGCGCAGGCCCGCCGCTCATGTTGGAGTCAAGAGATGAACATTACCAAGGAGCGACTGGGGGGCCTGCTGTTTCTGCTGCTCTCCCTCGCCTATGGCTACTACGCCACCGAGATACCGGGCTACCCCGGCGACGAATACGAACCCTTCACCGCCAGTACCCTGCCCTATGCCCTGGCCGGGATCGGGGCGCTGCTCTCCCTGCTGCTGGTGCTCTTCCCCGGGGGCGAGCCCCTGCGCCGGGAAGAGGGGGACTGGCGCCGGGTCTTCATCCTGCTCGGGCTCATGGTCATCTACGGACTGGGGCTCACCTGGTTTGGCTTCGTGCTCTCGACCATCGCCTTCCTGAGCGTGGGCATCCGGGTACTCGGTGAGCCCAGCCTGCGCTACGGCCTGATGATCAGCGTCCCCTTCTCCATCGGCTTCTGGGCCCTGCTCACCAAGGGGCTCAACGTCTATCTGGAGCCGGGTCGCCTGTTCACCCTGCTCGGTTTCTAAGGAGTCACCATGTTAGACGGAATCTTGCAAGGACTCGGCACCGCACTGCTGCCGGTCAACCTGATGATGGTGGTGCTTGGCTGCTTCATCGGCACCTTTATCGGCATGTTGCCGGGCCTTGGCCCGGTCACCGCCATCGCCCTGATGATCCCCATCACCTATGGCCTGGATCCGGCCTCCGGCATCATCTTGATGGCGGGGGTCTATTACGGCGCCATCTTCGGGGGCTCCACCTCCTCCATCCTGATCAACGCCCCCGGCTGCTCCGCCACCGTGGTCACCGCCTTCGACGGCTATCCCCTGGCCTGCAAGGGACAGGCGGGCAAGGCGCTGGCCATCGCCGCCTACGCCTCCTTCACCGGCGGCACCCTCTCCGCCATCATGCTGATGGTGGCGGCGCCCCTGCTCGCCAAGGTCTCCCTCTCCTTCCAGTCAGCGGATTACTTCGCCCTCATGGTGCTGGGCCTCTCCGCCGTGGCGGCCTTTGCCGGCAAGGGGCAGGTGCTCAAGGCGCTGATCATGGCGCTGTTCGGCATCATGATCTCCACCATCGGCATCGACCGCAGTGTCGGAGTAGACAGGTTTACCTTCGGCCTGCCGGACCTGCGTGACGGCTTCTCCTTCCTGCTGCTGGCCATGGCCACCTTTGCCCTCGCGGAGATCCTGATGGCGGTGCTGCGCCCCGGCAAGGACAACAGCGAGGAAGAGGCCAGGCAGATGCAGCAGCTCGGCAGCCTCAAGCTCAGCAAGGAAGAGGTCAGGGAAATCGCGCCCCCCATCGCCCGCTCCTCGGTGCTGGGCTTTCTCATCGGCGTGCTGCCGGGAGCCGGTGCCACCATCGCCGCCTTCATGGCCTATGGGGCCGAGCGCAACATCGCCGGCAAGCAGCGCCAGGAGCAGTTCGGCAAGGGCAGCCTGCGCGGCCTGGCCGCCCCGGAAGCGGCCAACAACGCCGCCTCCACCGGCTCCTTCGTGCCCCTGCTGACCCTGGGGATCCCGGGCTCCGGCACCACGGCCCTCATCCTGGGCGCCCTGGTGGCCTACGGCATCCAGCCGGGCCCGCGTCTGTTCATGGAGCATCCGGACGTCTTCTGGTCGGTGATCATCTCCATGTATCTGGGCAACGTGGTGCTGTTGATCCTGAACCTCCCCCTCATCCCCTACCTGGCCCGGGTACTGGCGGTGCCGCGCCCCGTGCTCATCCCCATGGTGCTGCTGTTCTCCCTGACCGGGGTCTATCTGGTCTCCTTCAACACCATGGACATCCATGTGATGGCCATCGTTGCACTGATCGCCATCGGCCTGCGCCTGCTCACCTTCCCCATGGCCCCCATGCTGCTCGGCTTTATCCTGGGGGGCATGCTGGAGGACAACCTGCGCCGGGCTCTGGTGATCAACGACGGCAGCCTGAGCTTCCTGTGGGAGCGCCCCATCACCCTCGCCTTCACGGTGATCACCCTGACCATGTTGCTGCTGCCCGTCTGGCAGTGGTGGCAGGCTCGCCGGGCCCCCAAGGGGGAGCCTGCCACCAGCCACTGAATCGATGAGCCTCTGCCACCTCTGAACCCTGACCATAACGCGCAGAGACCTTGATGCCCACGGGAAGCAAACCCTGATAAAAAGAGCGCCGAAAGGCGCTCTTTTCTTGTCTGGACAACAGGTTCCGGGCGACCGGATCACGGCTTGCGGTAACGCCGCTCCGGCCGCCCGACGGTGCCATATTCGAGCTCGGGGCTCGCCAGTCGCTGCCCCACCAGAAATTCCAGATAGCGGCGCGCCGTGGTCCGGCTCACCCCTATCCGGCTGCCTATCTCCTCGGCACTGGCGGCCTCCGGAGTCAGGGCCGTCAGCACCCGCTGCAGGGTGAGAGCATCGATGCCCTTGGGCAGTCCCTCTGCCGCCACCTGCTGCAACGGCGTACCGAACAGGGTGTCCACCGCCTGCTGGTCGATGTCGGCCAACGCCGCCAGGGCGGCGATGCTCTGACGGTACTTCTCCAGGGTGTCGCGCAGCCGCTCGAACACCACGGGCTTCAAGATGAAATCCACCACCCCGAGGCGCATCGCCTCCTGCAGGGCAGCGGCTTCCCGCGCAGCGGTGAGCAGGATCACATCCAGACTCGCCCCCGCCTGGCGCAGCTCTCTCAATAGCGAGAACCCCTCTCCATCGGGCAACCAGACATCCAGCAGCACCAGATCGGGCCGGAGGATCCCTATCTGCTCCCTGGCATCGAACAGGGTCAACGCCACCCCCAGCACCTCGAAACCGGCGAGGCGCTGCACGAAGCGGCGGTGGATCTCGGCAATGGCGGGATCATCCTCGACGATCAGGATCTTGATCACTCACACCTCCTTGGGAATGTAACAGACGACGCAACTTCCCTGCGTCGTGGCTTCGATGGTGATCTCCCCCTGCAGGGCATCCAGGGTCTTGCGCACCAGGGAGAGCCCGATACCGTGTCCTGGCTCGGGCTTGCTGCTGACCCCCTGTTCGAACAACCTGTCCGCCAACTGCGGGTCGATGCCGCCAGCCCCGTCTTCCACCTCCAGCACCAGATCCTGCCCCAGATCGCTCAGGGAAACCCGGATGGGCTGATAGGGCGCACCGTGGCGGCGGGTCGCCTCGAAGGCGTTGTCGATGAGGTTGCCCAGCACCGTTACCAGCTGGGAACCGCTGACACGGGCAGGAATGTCGTGCAGACGGGCATCGGGATCGATCACGAGCTCAAGACCGAGCTCGTGTGCCCTGTGGTATTTGCCGAGCAGCAACCCCGCCACCTTGGGTTTGGCGATGGCCCCCATCAGGAAGCCGAGCAGGGTCTGCTCCGTGGCCGCCTCCCGCCCGATGAAGGCGAGCGCCTCCCGGGTGGCACCGAGCTCAATGAGGCCGGCGATGGTCCCGAGCTGGTTGTTGTGCTCGTGGGTCTGCACCCGCAGCAGATCGCTGTAGGCCTGCACCTGGGAGAGCTGGGCACTGAGTTCCGCCAGCTCGTCCTTGCGCCGAAAACTCGACACGGCGCCGATCAGCTTGCCCTCGCGCACCAGCGGCAACCGGTTGACGATGAGGGACTGGCCGTTGAGCACTATCTCCTCGTCAAACTGGGGGGTCTGCTCTTGCAGGATGGAGAGCATGCGACTGCCCGGCAGCAGGTGACCGATGGGCTGGCCGATGGCGCTCCTGGCGGTGGTGTCGTCCAGGCGCAGCAGCTTGATGCCGTTGGGGTTCAGGGAGGTGAGGCGCCCTTGCTCGTCGATGGTGAGGATCCCCTCGCGCACCGTGCGCAGGGTACAGTCGAGCTCCGCATAGAGACGCCCCATCTGCTCGGGTTCAAAGCCGAAAATCGCCTTCTTGTAGCGTCGGGCCAGCCAGGCGGCGGCGACACTGTTGAGCAGCACGATGAGCAAGGTCATGGCCAGGCCGAAGCGCAAATAGTCCTGCAGATCCGCATCGATGTCCCGCACCAGATAGCCGACCGACACCACCCCGATGATCTTGCCCATCTCGTCACGGATGGGCCCCTTGCCGCGCACCGAGACCCCAAGGGACCCTTGGGCCCTGGAGATATAGGCTTCCCCCTGCAGGGCACGCTCGGGATCATCCCCCACCATGGGTTTGCCAATCCGGTCCGCATTGGGGTGTGCCAGGCGGGTGGCCTGCCTGTCCCCGATGACGATGTAGCTGGCCCCGACCTCGGTTCGGATCCGCTCCACCAGGGCATTGAGGCGCACCGTGTCCGCCCGCTTCACCCCGGCAATAATGCCGGACTCTCGCGCCACCAGCCGTGCCACGTCCAGGGCCTGATCCCCCACCTCCCGGTAGCGCTGCTCGGCGACATAGTAGTAGCTGGCCCCGCTCAGCAACACCAGTTGCAACAGACTGACCAGACAGAGAATGAGCAGGAAGCGTCCTTGCAACCCGAGCCTCATGCCTCCTTGTCGCCTCGCAACAAGTCGAGCAGCAGACTGCCATCGCGCAGGGCCTTGTGCACCTGCACCGAGGTGGGTTTGGTGGGATCTTCGTAGAAGTGGGTGGATTCAATCTGCAGGCGCACCAGGTACTCGGCGGGCAACTGGCTTGCCAGGGACTGGTGCAACATGGGGAAGAGCAGTCGATCGGCCCGGGTGATCTCCCCCCCAAGCAGCAGCTTGCCCGGATTGAGCAGGCAGATGAGGTTCGCCAGCACCCGGGAAAGGCGGCCTGCAGCCTGGTGCAGGATGTCCTGACACAGGCTGTTGCCGGCCAGCGCCAGCTCGCACAGCTCGCGGATGGTGACGCTTTCGGGCAGATCGAACTCCTGCATCCGTTCGCGCAGCTCCCGATATTGCGCCTCCAGCGCCTGATTGGTCACGAGGGTGCAGGCGCAGCCGAAGCCACCGCAGTAGCAGCGCTGGCCATAGGGTTCGAGCTGCAGGTGGCTGAGATCCCCGAGCAGAGCCGACTCGCTCTCGATGAGCTGGCCATTGACCACCATGCCGACCCCGATGTCGTTGTGCACGAACACCAGCACCGCATCCGAGCAGTTCCTGGCGGCGCCCCACTCCCGCTCGGCCTGGATCCAAGTGCGCACGTCGCCGCTCACCAGCACGGGTACCGAGAAGGCTTCCTGCAGGGTGGGACCGAGGGGCCAGTTGCGCAGATCGTAATAGGGAAAATGCTTGACCATGCCGGAGTGGCGCTCCACCTGGCCGGGCAGGCAGAGGGCGATGCAGGCCAGACGCAGCGCCTTCTTGGGCAAAAAGCCCTCGATGGCCCGCACCAGGCTTGCCAGCAGCTCGGCACGCTCCGCCTCGTTGAAGACATGGCGATGGCGTGCCAGGGAGTGACCCGCGAGATCGAACAGGGCCATGTCCACATAGCCGCGCCCCAGGCGCATGGAGAGAAACTGGAAGCGGCGCTCGTTGATGCGCAGCAGGGTCTGGCGACGGCCACGCCCCACCGAGCTCTCGCCGCAGGTGACCACCAGGCCGCCGTCCAGCAGCTCGCGGGTGATCTTGGTGATGCTGGCCGGCGACAGGCCGGTCAGACGGGACAGATCGGTACGGGACAGCTCCTTGTGCTCCTCCAGGCTGGCATAGACCAGGCCGTAGTTGAGCTGACGGATCAAATCGATACTGCCTTTCACGATCTCATTCATAGGGTTGGGGCTAACGAAAGGAACGAATGGCGCGATTTTCACACATTCTGCGCCGATCCCCAAATTTGCCGTCTGGAAATCCTGTCCAGACGGCAAAAATGTGATTAGTAACGGAAGCGGGAGACGAGTTGGCGCAATTTGTCACCCGTGCCTGCCAGGGCGCGGGTGGTGGTGCTGGACTCCCCGGACGCCTCGGTCAGCTCGCTGACGATCTGCTGGATGGCCACCAGGTTCTTGTTGATCTCCTCGGAGACCGCGTGCTGCTCCTCGGCGGCCGTGGCGATCTGGATGTTCATGTCGTTGATGGTGCCGACCGCCGCCACCATGCTGTCCAGGGAGCTGGCGATGTGGCTCGCCTCCTGCACCGTCTCCTGGCTGCGTGCCTCGCTGGCCTGCATCACCTCCACCGCCTGTTTCACTCCGCCCTGCAGGCGCTGGAGCATCTCGTTGATCTCCTTGGTGCTCTGCTGGGTACGGCCCGCGAGGGATCGCACCTCATCCGCCACCACCGCAAAGCCGCGCCCCTGCTCGCCCGCCCGGGCCGCCTCGATGGCGGCGTTGAGGGCCAGCAGGTTGGTCTGATCGGCGATGCCGCGAATGACCTCCACCACGGAGCCTATCTTGCCGGTCTCGTGGGCGAGCTGCTCGATGACCCCGGCCGCCACATGCACTTCGTCCACCAGCCGGTTGATGCTGCCGATGGCGCTGTTCACCACGCCGCGGGCCGCATCGGACTCGCGGGCCGCATCGCTGGTGGCGCTGGCGGCGTTGGAGGCGCTCGCCGCCACCTCCTGGGCGGTGGAGCTCATCTCGGTCACCGCAGTCACCACCTGATCCGTCTCCTTGCCGTGGCCCTGCATCTGCCTGTCCGCATGCTCGCTCAGGCTATGCAGCCGATCCACGGCCCCCAGCAACTGGTGACTGGTTTCCCCCACCTGGCTCACCACCGACTGGATCCGTTCGACAAAGCGGTTGAAGGCGGCGGCCAGCTGCCCCACCTCGTCCTTGCTCTGCACCTTGAGGCGCTGGGTCAGATCCCCGTCCCCGTCGGCGATGTCATTGAGTGCGGCAACCGCATCCGCCAGCGGGCGGGTGACCCGGTTGCCGATCACCACGGTGGCCGCCAGGGTCACCCCCAGGATCACCAGGATGAACAGCACCCCGGTTTTCAGGGAGCCATACATGGTCTCCTCCCGCTCGCTGCGCAGGGTGGCCAGCTCATTGTCGATGTCGTCGATGTAGAAGCCCGTGCCCACGACCCACTGATACTTGTCGAGCACCAGATTGAAGGAGAGCTTGGGGGCATCCCGCCCGATAGAGGGCTTGTTGGTCCAGTACTCCGAGAAGCCATCTCCTTCCCGCGCCGACTTGATGATCCCCTGAATGAGGAAGGCACCCTTGGTATCCTTGTCCTGCCAGCGGTTCTTCCCCTCCATCTCGGGCCGGGTCGGCAGCAGCACGGTATTGCCCTGATAGTCGTAGACGAAGAAGTAGCCGTCGCTGCCATAGCGCAGCGGCCGCAATATCTCCTTCACCTGCTGGCGCACTTCGGGACTGTCAGGCTTGCCGTAGCTGCCCTCGATGGCCGTCTTGGCCAGCATCAGATAACTGCTGAGCAGCGCCTTGCGCTCCTTGATTGCCCTCTCCCGCGCCACCACCAAATCCGACTCCAGATCGCTCCTGGCCACCAGGTAGTTGCTGAGATTGACCACCAGGGCCATCAGCAGCACGGGGATGGCCCCCAGTAACAGGATCTTCTGCTTAAGTGTCATTGTGTCACCCTTTGTGCTGTGTTCATTGCTGCATGATGTCTGCCTAAACGGCATGGGAAGCTGGCCGAAAGGGAAGTGCGTTCGCTACAATCCCGCCACCTTTAATTATCGACCAGATGAGCTGACTCATGAACCTATGTCCTTGCGGTTCCTCTCTTTTTCTTGCCAAGTGCTGCGGTGTACTCCACGCAGGCCAGCCCGCCGCCACCCCGGAGCAGCTGATGCGATCCCGCTACAGCGCCTTCGTGCTGGGATTGGGAGAATATCTGGTACACAGCTGGCACCCGGACTATCTGAACGGGCTGACCGTGGCCGACCTCTCATCGACCGACACCCGCTGGGATGGCCTCGAGATCCTCGCCAGCCAGGGCGGCCCCGATGACATCCTCGGCATGGTGGAATTCAAAGCCTGGTTCCTGGAGGGGGACGAACGTTACTGCCTTCATGAGCGCTCCCGCTTCGTGCGCCATCAGGGGCGCTGGGTCTACACCGACGGCGAGCAGGATCCGGCGCCGCTGCGGGTCGGGCGAAACGACCCCTGCCCCTGTGGCAGCGGCAAGAAGTTCAAGAAGTGCTGCGGCTGAGGTTTCCCCCACGCCGCCCTCTGGCCAGCCCCCGGGCTGGCCTTCTCCCCTCCCGTCATGCTTTCCCCTGCCCGCCTCGACGGTGACGTGAGGTTCATCACATTTCGCTCATCGC
Source organism: Aeromonas sp. R7-2 (assembly GCF_040908105.1). Lineage (NCBI taxonomy): Bacteria > Pseudomonadati > Pseudomonadota > Gammaproteobacteria > Aeromonadales > Aeromonadaceae > Aeromonas > Aeromonas sp. R7-2. The sequence goes on from NZ_JBFODC010000018.1 coordinate 51,034, forward strand.
CTCACACTTAATGAGCGTTTACGAACATTAATTTGGCCCATATCAAACATTTTACGTCGTGGAGGCGCCACACTGGCCTCATCTGGAAGAGATGAGACGGGCACGAATGAAAAGAATCACCACACAAGTCGTCATCATAGGGGGGGGCGCCACCGGCGCCGGCATCATGCGCGATTGCGCGCTGCGCGGCATCGACTGCATCCTGCTTGAGCGGGACGACATCGCCGCCGGCACCACGGGCCGCAACCATGGCCTGCTCCACTCCGGCGCCCGCTACGCGGTGACGGATCAGGAGTCCGCCCGCGAATGCATTCAGGAGAACCGCATCCTCAAGCAGATCGCCAGCCACTGCGTCGAGGACACCGGCGGCCTCTTCATCACCCTGCCGGAAGATGACATCCATTTTCAAAATACCTTCATGGACGCCTGCGCCCTGGCGGGCATCGACGCCCGCCAGCTGGATCCCGCCGAGGCGCTGCGCCTTGAACCCAACGTCAACCCGGCGCTGATCGGTGCCATCCAGGTGCCGGACGGCACGGTCGACCCCTTCCGCCTGGCCGCTGCCAACGTGCTGGACGCGAAAGAGCACGGCGCCCGCATCTTCACCCACAGCAAGGTGCTGGGGCTTCTGCGCACCCAGGATAGGGTGCACGGGGTCAAGGCCATCAACACCCGCACCGGCGAAGCGTTCGAGGTGGAGTGCCAGGAGGTGATCAACGCCGCCGGCATCTGGGGCCAGCAGATCTGCGAGTATGCCGACCTCGGCATCCGCATGTTCCCCGCCAAGGGTTCCCTGCTCATCATGGATTACCGCCTCAACCAGCTGGTGCTCAACCGCTGCCGCAAACCGGCGGACGCGGACATTCTGGTGCCGGGCGATACCATCTCCCTCATCGGCACCACGTCGAGTCGCATCGATTACCACAAGATTGACCAGCTCAGCGTCGAGCCCGAGGAGGTGGAGGTGCTGCTGCGCGAGGGGATAAAACTGGCCCCCATCATGGCCCGCACCCGATTGCTGCGCGCCTACGCCGGCGTTCGCCCCCTGGTGGCGGTGGATGGCGACGAGTCCGGCCGCAACATCAGCCGCGGCATCGTGCTGCTGGATCACGCCGAACGAGATGGCCTCCAGGGGTTCAACACCATCACCGGCGGCAAGCTGATGACCTACCGGCTGATGGCCGAATGGGCCACCGACTTGCTTGCCAAAAAGCTTGGCAACAGCAAGCCCTGCCGCACCGCCGAGCTGAGCCTGCCCGGCTCGCGGGATCCGGAGAAGGTCTCCGCCCCCGGTCTCTCGGTACCCGCCGAAGGCTCGGCCCAGTACCGCCACGGCGAGCGGGTCATCGCCTTTTTCCGCGACAACCCCAAGGCCAACGCCCTCATCTGCGAGTGCGAGATGGTGACCGCGGGCGAGATTGAATACGCCCTGCGGGAGCTCGACGTGGACAACCTGGTGGATCTGCGCCGCCGCACCCGCCTCGGCATGGGCCCCTGTCAGGGGGAGCTGTGCGCCTATCGCGCCGCTGGCCTGATGCAGGAGTACGGCAAGGCGGACGGTCGTCAGGCCTGCGTCATGCTGCGCCAGTTCCTGGAGGAGCGCTACAAGGGTACCCGGCCGGTGCTGTGGGGCGATGCCCTGCGGGAAGCCGAATTTACCTACTGGATCTATGAAGGGCTGTTCGGCCTTGGTGAGTGGACGGCCCCCCACCTGGTGAGCGAGCCCCCCTTCCCGCTCGATGCCAGCACCGCCAATTCCACCAAGGAGCGCAGCCATGAAATTTGACAGCATCGTGATCGGCGGCGGCATGGCGGGCCTCTCCGCAGCCCTGCGCCTCGCCGAGGCCGGCCAGAAGACCCTGCTGATGGCCTCCGGCCAGAGCGCCCTGCACTTCTCCTCCGGCTCGGTGGATCTGCTGGAGAGCGACGGGGATCCCCGCGCCGCCCTGCCCGCCTTCATGGCGGCCCATCCGGATCACCCTTACAGCAAGGTGGGGATGCAGAATATCGAGGGGAGTCTGGCCGACCTGCAACGCCACTGCGCAGAAGAGGGGCTACCCTTGATGCGCCAGGAACACAACCACCAGCGGCTGACCCCCATCGGCACCCTCAAAGCCACCTGGCTCTCCCCCGACACTTGCGCCTGCATGACCGATGCCCCCGCCCCGGACGCCATCCTGCTCGCCACCCTGGAAGGGTTTCGCGATTTTCACCCGGCGCTCGCGGCGGCGAATCTCGCGACCCACGCCCGTTTTGCCCACAGCCGCATCCTGACCGGGGAAATTCGCCTGCCCCAGCTCGCCCAGTTCAGCCGCAATCCCCACGAGTTTCGCTCCGCCGACATCGCCCGCCTGTTCGACAAGCAGGGGCCTGGCCAGCAGGACCTGCTGGCGGATCTGGCCCGCGAGATCAGCCGCATGGTGCAGGGATGCGGTGTGCCCGGCTGTCGCCATATCGTGCTGCCCGCCTGCCTGTCGCTGGGGCTGGTCGGCCCGCGTCTGAGCGAGCTGGAACGGCGCACCGGCTGCACCATCAAGGAGGTGGCCACCATGCCGCCGTCCCTCATCGGCATGCGGATGCAGGAGGCCCTCAAGCGCCGCTTCATGGCCCTTGGCGGCACCTTCCTCACCAGCGAGCGGGTGCTGGGCGCTCGCTATGACGGCGACAAGGTGATCGGGGTGCACAGCCAGCACGGGGAGGATCAGCTGTTCGAGGCGGACCACTTCGTGCTCGCCTCCGGCAGCTTCTTCAGCCGCGGGCTGGAGTCGCGCCTCGGAGGCATTCGTGAACCCATCTTCGATGCCGACGTACTGAGCCTTGCCGAGCGCGACGCCTGGGCCGGCCGCCGCCTGTTCGACCACCACCCCTTCATGGGCTTCGGGGTCAAGACCGACGAGCGGCTGCGGGTGCTGCGCGGCGGCAGGCCCCTCACCAACCTCTACGGCGCTGGCAGCGTGCTGGCGCACTATGACCCCATTAAAGAAGGTTCCGGCTCCGGCGTGGCCGTTGCCACCGGCTGGCAAGCCGCTGGCCATATTCTGGCGGAGGGCTGAGATGAATCACATATTCCCACTCCAACGACACGGCGTGCTGGCCCACGACGATGCCCAATCCAAAGAGGGCTCTGGCTCAGGTGTCGCGGTCGCCACCAGCTGGCAGGCCGCCGGTCACATTTTGAGTTCAGCCCGATGATGATTTCGCCCCATATCCCGTGCCTTCACACCCAACGGGAGGAGAACTGACATGCTACTGGATCATGCCAACCAGACTTTCGATCAGTGCATCAAATGCACCGTCTGTACCGCCTACTGCCCGGTGGCCAAGGCCAACCCGGCCTACCCCGGCCCCAAGCAGGCGGGGCCGGATGGGGAGCGGCTGCGCATCAAGAGCCCCGAGCTCTTTGACAGCGCCCTCAAATACTGCACCAACTGCAAGCGCTGCGAAGTGGCCTGCCCGAGCGGGGTGCGCATCGGCGACATCATCGCCAAGGCCAAGCACCAGTACAGCGGCTTCAAACCGGGGATCCGCGAGTTCGTGCTCTCCCACACGGATCTGATGGGCAGCATGTCCACCCTGATGGCCCCGGTGGTCAACTTCACCACCGGCCTCAAGCCGATGAAGCAGGTGCTGGACAAGGCGCTGGGAGTCTCCTCCCACCGGGACTTGCCCAAATACTCACAAGGCACCTTCCGCGGCTGGTACAAGAAGCAGAAAACGACTCAGGCCCGCTTTGCGCGCCAGATCGTCTACTTCCACGGCTGTTATGTGAACTACAACCACCCCCAGCTCGGCAAGGAGCTGGTGCAGGTGCTCAACGCCATGAACATCGGTGTCCAGCTGCTTGCGCGGGAGAAGTGCTGCGGCGTGCCGCTGATTGCCAACGGCTTCATGGACAAGGCCAGGCAGCAGGCGGCCTTCAATATCCAGCAGCTGGAGAACACCCTGCTCGGCAACGAGATGCCGCTGCTGGCCACCTCCTCCACCTGCGGCTTCACCCTGCGGGACGAATATCCCCACCTGCTGGAGCAGGACAACCACAAGGTGCGGGATCGCATCTCCCTGGTGACCCGCTTCCTGTGGAACGAGTTCGATCGGGGCAACAAACCGGCCATGAAGCCCCTCAATCTGCACATCGCCTACCACACCCCCTGCCACCTGGAGAAGATGGGGGGCGTCATCTACACCCTCGAGCTGCTGCGGGCCATCCCCGGCGTCAAGGTGACGGTGCTGGACTCCCAGTGCTGCGGCATCGCCGGCACCTACGGCTTCAAGTCCGAGAACTACGACACCAGCCAGGCCATCGGCCAGGGGCTGTTTGATCAGGTAAACCGGCTCAAACCCGATCTGGTCATCACCGACTGCGAGACCTGCAAGTGGCAGATCGAGATGAGCACGGCGTTTCGCTGCGAACACCCGGTGCACCTGCTGGCACGGGCGCTGGCCTGACCGCCATCCCCCCGGTCCGCCCATCATCACGGGCACCGGCTTGGAAGCGACACGCCCCGGTCAATACCTGCGCCCCCTCTGGCCGGCATTGACCGGGATCGGCGCGGCAAGGCCCTGACGCCGCCCGGGCAGCCCGATGGGAGGCCCGGGCGGCGAATTCCTTTGGTTGTTTGAACCACCCACACAGTGAAAAGCAACAACACCCACCCCGTTAAAATCCATCTCCCATTACCACCACCAGGAAATATCAAGCCAGCATATTCAGCCAAAAAAAGAGCCGGCATTCGCCGGCTCTTTGCCCCATCAGGGGTGCTGGATGATCAGGCTGTGCTGATCCAGCATGGATTGCAGGATGTCGTGAGAGGAGGAGCCACTCAGGTTCCAGCCACTCAGATCCACGTCCTTCAGGGTGATCTGCTGGGTGACATTGCCATCCCCCGCCGGGGAGACCGACAGGCTCACGTCACTCAGGCCATTGCCGGTGCTGGTCACCGATGCCTGGAGATGACCCAGCAGGCCATCCACGCTGTTGTCGGTCACCCCCTTGAGCAGGTCCGCCAGATCGATCCTGTCCCCCTCCTGGGGACGGAAGTCGGTGATGGTGTCTATCGCCGGAGAGGCCGTCGTCCCCTCGTCACCACTGCCCCACACGAAGAGATCGCTGCCGGCGCCACCGGTCAGGAAGTCGTTGCCCTGACCGCCCCGCAGCACATCATCTCCCATGCCGCCCAGGAGGCGATCATTGCCGGAGGAGCCGAACAGCCAGTCCCCCTGATCCGAGCCCAGCAGATCGTGACCGCTCTGGCTGTGGATGGTGATGGTCTCCGTGGCCGAGCTCAGGGTGCCGCCACCCAGGCTGGATTCGGCACTCAGGGTGAGGGCATGATCCCCCGCCGGCAGATCCTTGAGGTAGATGGGCACGGACTGGTCCATCGGCAGCAACCAGTCGTTGCCATCCGCGTGGCCGACGCTCTGGCCGTGCTCGTCCACCACCTGGGCGCTGCCGAGGTTCTGGATCCGCACCGACAGCTCACCCGGGGCCGGATTGACCACGCTGGCGCTGAGGTTGAGCGGCACCCAGGCCCCTTGCAACGCAAGGATATCGTGGGTGCCGACCCCCAATTGGGGATCGTCCGGCTCGGCCGTCACCTGGATGGCAATCTGGGCGCTGTCGGTCAGGACGCCACCGGCACCGGTATTGCCCTGATCCGAGGTGGTGATGCTCAGGTTGTCCTGACCCCAGAAATCCCTGGCTGGCTCGTAGTGCAGGTTGCCTGCCAACAGACCGTTGAGATCATCGAGCGACCCGACCAGGGTCACCACGCTGGTCCCCGCCCCCTGCACCGAGACGGCGCCTGCCGCCCCCAGCAGGGTCAGCACACCGTGCTCCACCCGCAGCACCATGGAGATGGGCGCACTGCCCGCATCCACGTCCTTCACGCTGATCCCGGTGAGCGACAGGGAGCCATCCTCTTTCACCTGCAATGAGCCCGGCACCTGGGTGACAGGGGCATCATTGACTGGCTCGACCTCGATGGGCAGCACGTCGGTATCGCTCAGGGGGCCACCGCTGCCGGTGTTGCCAAGATCATTGGTCACCATGGTCAGGGCATCCTGGCCATTGAAGTCCTGCTCGCCCTGATAGGTCACGCCCCCTGCGAGCAAGGCATTGATGGCATCCTGGGAACCGCTCAGCACCAGGGTGTTGCTGCCGCTGCCGCTCACCGTCACGCCACTGCCCGCCGCCAGTTCCAGGGTACCGTGCAGCACGGAGAGGGTGACAGAGAGGGGGCTGTTGCCCGCATCCACATCACTCACCTGCAGCCCGTGAATGGTGAAGGGCTGATCTTCCTGCGCCACCTGGGGCGTCGTCGGCAGCTGGTTGACGGGGGCATCGTTGACCGGTTGTACCAGGATGGGCAGCACATCGGTGTCACTCAGGGCGCCACCGCTGCCGGTATTGCCCCTATCGTCCGTCACCATGGTCAAGGCGTCATTGCCATGGAAGTCCGGGTCGCCCTGATAGGTGACGCCGCCCGAGAGCAGGGCATTGAGATCCGCCAGAGTGCCGGTCAGCACCACATCGCCGGTACCGTTGCCGGTCAGGGTCACGCCGCTCCCGGCCGGCAGGGTCAGGGTGCCGTGCTCCACCGAGAGGCGCACTTCCATGATGCCGTTGCCCGCATCCACGTCCTTGACCTGCAGACCCTGGATGACGAACGGCTCGTCCTCCTGTGCCACCTGGGGATCATCGGGCAGCACGTTGACGGGGGCGTCGTTGACCGGGCTCACATCGAGATGGATGGTGCCGTTCACTTCGGGGCCGAGGGCGCCGTTGTCCAGGCTCTGGGCCGTCACCTTGATCGCCATGGCGCCGTTGGCGTCGTTGGTCACGAGCTCCACCGCGTCGAGCTTGCCCCCATCCGTGGTGACCTGCCAGCGGCCACCGCCGAGATCCACTACGGTGCCGCTCACCCCGCTCGGCAGGCGGATTTCTGCCCCGTCCGGCACCCCTTCCAGGGTGACGCGCACCTGCTCGGGCCCGTTCTCGTGCACATTGCCGGCATTGCCGCCGGTAGCCTGGGTATCCCGGGTCTCCACCCCCAGGTTCAGGGTGATCACATCCCCTTCGGTGCCGCTCGCCTGCTCCTGCATGTCAGTGATGACCGCATCCCCCACCGGATTGACGGTGACGGTGAAGCCCGCACTGGTTTCAAGGGGCAGGGTCAGCCCCTTGTCCAGGGTGAAGGCGCTTAGGGTCAGATCCACGGTGCCGCTGAAGTCCGCAGGCGGGATCAGGGTCAGCTTGGAGAAGTCGGTGCCCACAGGCACCTGCCACACCCCACCGCCGTTGTTGACCGCCGGGGCGGACAGGGTGAAGCCATCCGGCACCCCCTTGATCTGCAGCCCGACGATCTGCTCGGAGCCATCGTTGTCGATGAGGCTGGCCCCCAGCCCCCCCAGGCTCACGCTGCCATCTTCCTGGCCCGTGACGTTCTGGACCGTGAGGTTGGCCGGATCGTTCACCGGCAGCACCTCGAAGCTCACGTTGCCGCTCCAGCTCCCCCGAACCGTGCCCGTGGTGGCGGTATCGAGAATATCCACCGTCACCGCCAGCGGCACCTTGCCGCTGAAGTGTTCTTTGGGCACGAACACCAGATCCTTGAGATCCGCCGGGTTGTTCACCGTGAGGGTGGAGACCGGCTGGCCGTTCTTGTCGAGGAAGTGACCATATTGGGGATCCACGGTCACGACCACCTGCTCCACGGTCTCGAGACCGCCATCGGCCACCGAGGGGCTGATGTCGGCGAGCTTGACCGAGAGATCGAGATGAATGTCGGTGTCTTCCAGGTTGTCAGGCTGGCCGTCGCCGTTTACGTCCTTCACGTTCAGTTGCAGCTCCGGCAGGCCGTCCGCCCCGCCGTTGATGTCCACCTCCGGGGTGATGGAGAGGGTGACGTCCTTCTCCACCATCTTGGTGTCACCGCTCACGGTGTCGGTGTTGACCAGGCGCACATTGAAGTGCAGGCCGTCACCGGCATAGTCTTGCGGCAGGGTCAGGGTCAGGCGGTCGAGATCATCGAGGCCGCCCGGCAACTTGATGAGGTACTCGCCGTTGACGAAGTCATAGGTGAGCCCCTGTACGTTGACGCCCGGAGGGAGACCAGTGATGACGATGCTGAGCTCGTCGTCCCCGATGTCCGCCGTGCCCAGGGTCACCATCTGCTTGAGCTGGCTGCCGAAGTTGACGCCGTGATCCTCCACCCCGGTGATGGGGGTACTGTTGTCAAAATCGACATCGGCGGCCACCTGACCCGAGTGGGTCGCGCCATGGAAGTCGGCGCTGGCGGTGATCTCCCGATAGGCCGGGGCGCTCACATCCCCCTCGTTGTTGTCACCAAGGTCGACCACCCTGGCGCTCACCTTGAAGGTGACGGTGCCGGTGAAGCCATCCGGCGAGCGCAAGGCATAACTGCCGAGGGCGTCGTGGGGCACCGTCCAGTTGCCCTTGCCATCGTTGATGCCGCCCACCACCACGAAGCCGGGGGGCAGATCGCTGATCACCAGGTAGTCGATGACCTCATCGCTGCTGGGGTCCAGATCCTCGAACACGAAGACGCCGTCCAGCGGGATGTCGTGCCCGTCCGGGCTCTCCAGCTGACCGGTCTGCACCAGGTTGCCATCGGGCTCCACCACCGCCTGGATATCCACATGCAGGGTGCCGTCGATCACCTTCTGGGCAGTGGCGCTGGAGTCCACATCCACTTGTGTCACCGTGACATGGCTCTGGAGGGTGGTGTCCCTGTCGCTGTCTTCGGGCCCTTTCACCAGCAGCTGGCCACCGCCGAGCAGGCTTTGCAGCTCGGCGTCGCTCAAGTCCACGGCGCCGCCGCTCACGGTCAGCTGGGTCTCGACCCCACCCACGCGGATCCAGACTTCATACCCGGGTTCGATACCGGAGAGGCTGAGGTGGGTCACCTTCTCGGCGCCGTCGGTCAGGTCAGGCTGCCAGTCGAGGACGGTGAACTGATCCTCCAGGCCATGGCTGGTCTTGGCGTAGTCGGTAGCGTCGATGGCCGGCTCCACCTTGATGGTGAGGGGCACGTCGAAACTCTTGTGGTCGCCGTCATTTTCGGTCACCACCACGTGGCCGACCAGGTGCAGATCGGCGGTGCTGTTGGGGGGTGGCTGGATCTGCAGGTTGCCAAGGCTGGTCACATCCACCTGATAGAGAGGATTGCCCTTGCCATCGAGCCCGGCGAAGGTCAGGGTCAGCTCCTTGCCACTGCCGTCGAATACCTTGGCCCCTTCCGGCAGCCCTTCCAGCACCAGGTTGAGGGTTTCCGAGTGATCGAGCGGGGTATCCGTCCACTCCCCCGAGGTGAGCTTGAAGTCAAGGGGCGCCCGGCCATCCTCCTGGATGGTGATGCTGTAGCCGTTGCCATCCTGGGTCCAGTCGGTGGTATTGAGATCGAAATGGGGTTCATCCACCACCCCCACCAGATCCACGTGCAGGCTCTGGCTGCCGGTCTCCTTCTCGCTGACCACGGTGTGGGTCTGGCCGCTGGCATCGGTCAGAATGGCGGTGTCCTTCACCACCCCCTTGATGGTGAGATCGAAATCGACGTTGCTGTTTTTGGGCGGCAGCAGCTTGAGGTCATTGATGCGGTCATAGGGCACCTCGTAGTAACCGTTGGCATCCAGGGTGACCGCCACCCCACCCAGCAGCAGGGTGGCACCGGCGGGCAGGCCGCTGATGCGCACGAACAGCTGCTCGGAGCCATCTGTGGTGTCTCCCAGATGGGCGAGCCCAATCTTGCTGCCCAGATCGATCAGGGTATCTTCCTTGCCCTGGATCTCGCGCACCGTCAGCTTGGCATCGTCCGCCAGCGGGTTCACGTTGACAATCACCTCCAGCGGATCGCCGAGGGCCGTCTCCTTGCCGGTCACCACCGGGGTCTTCTCCGTGCTCACCGGGGTCACAATGAGCTTGATGTCACCGCTGTAGTCCTTGCCGGGCACCACCGTCACCTTGTTGATGTCGCCACCGGCCACCGTATAGAGGCCGTTCGCCCCCGGGGTGAGCACCTTGCCGTTCAGGGTCAGCGAGCCCTGGCCGGACGCCCATTTGATCTGGTAGCTCAGGGTCTCGGAGCCGTCCGTATCGGTGAGACCCGCCTTGACGTTGAGGGCGATGCCGCTGCTGTCCTCGTCCGTGGTGTAGTGCTGGTGCGTGCTGCCCGCATCCCACAGGGGTTTGTCGGCAATGCCCTGCACCGTGATGTCCAGATTGCCGGTCAGCACCGGGGGCTTGCTCCCCTCGGTGACCCCCACCTGCAACTGCACCGGGAAGCGCAGCGGAGCACCTCCGTTGTTGTAGCTCGAGTAGTCGTGGTTTGGCACAAAAGTGACACCGGTGAGCTGGAACTTGTCATCAGTGTTGGCCACCGCCACCATGGCCGCAGGCGGCACCTCATACCAGGTCTTGCCCCCCTGGGTGATGGTGGTCAGTGCGACGCCGTTGAAATAGAAGGTGCCGTGAGCATTGGCCGGCGCCTGGATCAGCAATTTCTCGACGAACTCGCCCCGATCGTAGTCGCCGATGTCCAGGGCCATGGTGATGGGGATGCCATGAGTGGGATCACTGGCCCCCGCATCCTCGGCGCCGGTGACTGCGCTCACGGTGAGCTTGCCCGCCTCGTCCCATATGGTCAGGGTCAAGACACCGTCATCGGTGTCCCCATCCCCGTCCACCAGGTGGAAGTCGATGGTCTGCACCAGGGTATTGTTGCTGTGATTAACGCCGGATGTCGCCGTGAAGCTGTAGTTGCCCTCGGCACTGATCACCAGGGTGCCGATCACTTGTCCCGTGCTGTCGGTGACTGCAATGCTGGTGTTGCCGCTGGCGGCGATGGGGTGCTCGGTGCCATTGATGGTCACCGATCTCACCACCGCATCGTCCGCCCCCTCGCTGGCAGTGGCCAGCAGATCGCCGGTCACTTTCGCCCCTTCATTCAGGGTCTTGCTCGCGTCCACGGCCACGGGTACGTCATCCTGCACGCTCACATGGCCGATCACTTCGGCACTCAGATCCCCGTCACTGTCCCGTGCCTGCAACGGCAGCTGGATATCCAGCAGATCCTTGCCCTGGACGCTGTGATCCAGATTGCCGGTCAGCTCGAAGGTGTAGCGGCCGGACACATCCAGGGTCAGCTTGAAGATGAGCTTGCCTGCGCTGTCCTTGCCAAGGTAGACACCCGGCTGGCTGTCTGCCCCAATGGTGACCGCCTTGCCCCCCGACGTCAGGGTATTGAGGGCGTTGAAGCGGGCTACATCCAGTTGCAGGGAAACCACCCGGTCACTCCCGGCGGCGATCGTCACCTGGCCGATGGCAACCTCTCCCGTGCCTGACGGGCTGGTACCCCCATGCTGGCCACTGCCCCCGTTGAGGTCCGACTCCTTGACGGTCACCCCCTCGATGGCGGTGATCACGGGATCCGCCGCATCGGTGATCACCGCCGTGGTGCTGCCGGTGATCACACTGCCGTCGCTGTCGGTCACCTTGACCGGCAGGCTCAGGTTGAGCTTGTCGTCGGCACCGTGATCCAGGTTGGTGTGTACCGTCACCTGGTAATCGAGGGTTGCCTGGGTGTGGGCTTCGATGCGCCCCGGCACGCTCGGCAGGGTCACCGTCAGCACCAGGGTGCCGCTCGCAGTCACTGCCTGGAAGCCGTGGCCGTTGCTGCCCGGCACCTCCTGCCAGGTGAGGGTCTCGCCGTTGTGGGTGATGGCCTTGCCGCTCGCATCCAGCACCTGACCACTCAGGGTCAGCCGCACGTCCACCACGGGATCGGAATCCGCGGTGATGCTCAGGGTGCCGGTGGCATGCTGATCATCGCCGGTCTGGTTGTTGGCGGCACCGTCGAAGCGCCCCTCGCTCAGGGTCACACCGGTCAGGCTGAGGGTCGGGTTGGCCCCTTCCGAAATGCGGATGTTGAGGGTGCCCGTGGCGCTGTCGTTGTTGCCGCTGCCCTTGTCGCTGTCGACGATGTTGAGCTTGAACGGCAGGTCGGTCGCAGTGCCACCGCTCTGGTGAACCCCCTCGAACAGGGTCACCTTATAGTCAAAGCCGTTGCTGGCAGCGTTGTCCAGCTTGCCCACCAGTTCGACCTGAAGCACCTCGACGCGCTGGCCATTGACTTCCACATAGCCTTTCAGCACCTGGTTGCCCGGGATGCTGGCATCGCCGTCGACCAGCTCGTATTTGACGCTCTGGCCCAGGGCGGTCAG
>NZ_JBFODC010000019.1:0-173557 GCF_040908105.1 Aeromonas sp. R7-2
GGCCTTGGCCCGGGCGATGGCGGCGGCAATGGCCGCCTTCTTGGGGTCCACCTCTGCGGCGGGTTCGGATGCGGCGGCCGGGGCCTCAACGGCGTGTTCGGTTGTGTTCACAGATGTCTCACCTGCGACCACCGGCCCGTCACCTTGCGCCTGGGCGGCCTTCTTGGCCTTGGCACGTGCCAGGGCGGCGGCGATGGCGGCCTTCTTGGGATCCAGCTCTGCCTTGGGATGTTGCTCCCCAGGTGCCGGGGTGTCAGCCAGCCCATTGCCCTCGCCATTGGCGGCCTTGGCGGCACGACGTGCGATGGCCTCCTGCTTGCGTGCCTCACGGGCGGCAATCATGGCCTCGTTGTCCGGTGCGGGTTCACTCACGGCCACCTGGGCCGTCTCCTGTTTGGCCTTGATGCGGGCCAGGGCGGCGGCGACCGGATCTTCGCCCCCGGCCGTCGTCATGGCCTGGCGACGCTGGGCTGCGGCCTCGGCGTGGCGGGCTTCGCGGGCCGCCTTCTCACGCTCGAAGCGAGCCTGCTTGGCCTCGAAGCGCTGCTTGGCACGTTCGGCCTTCTCGGCCTCGGCACGGGCCTCACGGATGTCATCCTTGGCGATCTTGTAGTACTGCACCAGGGGGATTTCGCTCGGGCAGACCCAGGCACAGGCGCCGCACTCGATACAGTCAAAGAGGTTGAGCTTCTCGGCCTTGTCGTACTCCTTGACCCGGCTGTACCAGTAAAGCTCCTGGGGCAGCAGGGTGGCGGGGCAGGCATCGGCGCATGCACTGCAACGGATGCAGGCCTGTTCCGGGCCGGGGGGCGGCAGTTCGGCGCGGGTGGGGGAGAGCAGGCAGTTGGTGGCCTTGACCACGGGGACCATGGCGTGGGGCAGGGTGAAGCCCATCATGGGACCCCCCATGATCACCCGCTGATCCGCCTCCGGTTGCAGCTCGAAACGCTGGAGCAGCCAGCGTACCGGCGTGCCCAGACGCACCCAGGCATTGCCGGGCTTCTTGAAGGCGTCGCCGGTGAGGGTGACGATGCGCTCGATGAGCGGCTCCCCATCGATGATGGCGCGCTTGATGGCAAAGACGGTGGCGACGTTGAGCACCATGATGCCCATGTCCACCGCCCGGCCTCCCTTGGGCACCTGGCGTCCGGTGAGCAGCTCTATGGTCTGTTTGGCGCCGCCGGAGGGGTACTTGGTCGGTACCGACTTGACCAGCACGTCGGCGTCGCTGGCATGGCGGGTCAGGGCCTCGATGGCCGCCGGTTTGTTGTCTTCCACCCCGATCAGGGTGAGCTTGGGCTTGAGCAGGTGCTTGAGTACCCGGATGCCGTCCATGATCTCGTCGGCGTACTCCTGCATCAACCTGTCATCCGTGGTGATGTAGGGTTCGCACTCCAGCCCGTTGACGATGAGGATCTCGGTGAGCTGGCCACGGCCGTCGAGCTTGCTGTGGGTCGGGAAGACGGCGCCGCCGAGCCCGGCGATGCCGGCCTGCTGGATGCGCTCGAGCAACGCCCCCCGCTCCAGGTTCCAGTAGTCAGTCTGGGGTGTGCGCTCGCCCCAGGCATCGTCTCCGTCCGGGGTGAGGAGGATGCAGAGATCGTCAAGACCGGAGGGGTGCGCCACCGTGTGCTGCTCGATGGCGGTGATGGTGCCCGAGGTGGAAGCGTGCACCGGCACGATGCGTCCCTTGTCAAAACGGGTGAGGGGTTGCCCTTTCTTGACCTTGTCCCCCACCCGCACCAGCAGTTCGCCGGCCGGACCCGCGTGCTGGCGCACCGGAATGATGAGCTGTGGGGGAAGGCCCGCGTCAACGACGGGGGTCAGGCTTGACTGGTGCTTGTTCTCGGGGGGATGGATGCCGCCGTGAAAATCCCACAGAGTGCCGGCTTTGATGCGTTCGAGCAGATGCTGCATGGTTACTCCGCTGTTTATTCCACTATCTTGACCGGAATGGCGACCTTGGCCAGATCCCATTTCCAGTTGTCGACCGTGGTCGGCACCGGGATCATTTCAATACAGTCGGTCGGGCAGGGGTCGACGCAGAGGTCGCACCCGGTGCACTCGGCCGCGATGACGGTATGCATCGCCTTGGTGGCACCCAGGATGGCGTCGACCGGACAGGCCTGGATGCACTTGGTGCAACCGATGCACATGTCTTCGTGAATGAAGGCCACCTTCTTGACGGGGATTGCCGCGTCTTCACCGCCGTCCAGAGACTGGGGCTCGACCCCCATCAGGTCGGCAATCTTGCGCATGGTGGCGTCGCCACCGGGCACGCACTTGTTGATCTTGTCGCCATTGGCCAGGGCTTCGGCGTAGGGTTTGCAGCCCGGGTAACCGCACTGGCCGCACTGGGTCTGGGGCAACAGGGCATCGAGCTGATCGACGATGGGATCGGCCTGCACATGAAACTTGACGGCGGCAAAGCCGAGAATGATGCCGAAGGCCAGGGCAAGCAGGGCCAGCACCAGAATGGCAAAGAGTATGTGAATCATAGCGTTATATCTTGATGAGGCCGGTAAAGCCCATGAAGGCCAGCGACATCAGGCCAGCGGTGACCATGGCGATGGAGACGCCACGAAACGGTGCCGGCACGTCGGCGGCCACCAGCCGCTCACGCATGGCGGCAAAAAGGATCAGCACCAGGGAGAAGCCGACGGCGGCCCCGAAGCCGTAGATGATGCTCTGGATGAAGTTGTGGCGCTCGTTGATGCTGAGCAGCGCCACGCCGAGCACGGCACAGTTGGTGGTGATGAGCGGCAGGAAGATGCCGAGCAGGCGATAGAGGGTCGGGCTGCTCTTGCGGATCACCATCTCGGTGAACTGGACCACCACGGCGATCACCAGAATGAAGCCCAGGGTGCGCAGGTAGGCGATCTCCAGCGGGATCAGGATGTAGTGCTCCATCAGATAGGAGCAGGCGCTGGCCAGCGTCATGACGAAGGTGGTGGCCAGACCCATGCCGATGGCGGTTTCCAGCTTGCCGGAGACACCCATGAAGGGGCAAAGGCCGAGGAACTTCACCAGCACGAAGTTGTTGATCAGCACGGTGCCGACCAGTAAAAGCAGGTACTCAGTCATTGAAGATGGGTTATCCGGTATGAAGGCGGCCGTATTATCTGATGTTAGGTGCCTTTAGACAACCGCAAGGCCGTATGGTTATTATTCGAATGCCCAATTCATGGAGGCATTGTGCGCCCTTTACCCGTCTTGACGCTGACCCTGGCCATGCTGCTCTGGTCCAGCTCCTTCATCGCCCTCAAACATGTGCTGGAAATCTGGTCCTTCGGTCAGGTGCTCTTCATGCGGATGGGGGTGGCGTCCTGTTGCTGGCTGCTCTGCTACCGCCAGCTTGGCCGCGTCACTTACCAGAAGGGGGATTGGCGCTGGTTGGCCCTGATGGGGGCGCTTGAGCCCTGCCTCTACTTTCTTCTTGAAGTCAACGCCCTGCGTTACACCAGTGCCGGCCAGGCCGGTATGGTCTGTGCCCTGCTTCCCCTGATGGTGGCTCTGGTGGCCTTCGTGCTGCTTGGAGAGCGGGTGAGTCGCCGCCAGCTGCTGGGCTTTGCCATCGCCATCGTTGGCATCGCCCTGCTGGGGTTGGGGGAGGGCGCCGACGAGTTCGCCCCCAACGCCCTGCTCGGCAATAGCCTGGAGATGGGCGCCATGCTCTGCGCCGCCACCTATTCCGTGGTATTCAAGAAGCTCTCCAGCCGCTACGGCGTGATGACACTGACAGCGTTGCAGGCCTTCGTCGGCATGCTCTTCTTCGCGCCCTTTGCCTTCAGTGCGCCCTGGCCCGCGAGCTGGGCCTGGCAGGACATGGGGGTCATCCTCTTCCTCGGCGCCTTCGTGACACTTGGTGCCTACCTGCTCTACAACTGGTCGGTGACCCAGGTGAAGGTGACCCTGGCGGCTGCCTATGTGAACCTCATCCCGGTCTTTACCCTGCTGCTCGCCTATCTGCTGCTGGGAGAGACGCTCACGGCCCTGCAATGGGTGGCCTGTGCCGCCGTGCTGGCCGGCATCGGGGTGGGCCAGCTGCCGTCCGGCAGGAAGCGTGCGCAGGCCGTCGCCGCCGGGGGATGAGTCGCCGCCATTGGGCTACAGTCTGGGCAGGGAAACACGCTGTCGAAGAAGGAGCCGACCGATGAGCGACATGCACTTGCTGGCCGCGGCCAAAAGCCTGTTGAGCCATCCCCCCTTTACCCTGGCCGATGCCAGAGCCCTGGAGGCGCTGGAAGAGGAAGCGGTGGGGGAGGAGGGGCTCTGCATCGCCGCGCTATGGGACATCGCCCTCGCGCTGGCGGACGAGGAAGCCAGACACTATCTCCTGGGGGATGGCTGAGCGGGTTTCGGGTGGGCGGACAGCAATGACAACGGGGGGCCTGGGCCCCCCGTTGTCATTGGCAGCTGTCGCTCAGATGGAGAGGCTCTTGACGGTGTCCGACACCGAGTTGGCGTCCTCGATGATCTCCTTGATGACGTCGGCGATGATGGTGGCCTGCTCCTGACCTGCCACCGCCTTGTCGGAGACGACGGAGACGGTCTGGGTGATCTGTGAGGTGATCTCCGAGTTGTGCTTGATGACGGTGACGATCTCGCTGGTGGAGCTGGAAGTGCGCGCCGCCAGTTGCCTCACCTCGTCGGCCACGACCGCGAATCCCCGTCCCTGTTCCCCGGCGCGGGCCGCCTCGATGGCCGCGTTGAGGGCCAGCAGGTTGGTCTGATCCGCGATGCCGCTGATGGTGGAGATGATGGATTCGATGCTCCTGGATTGCTGGTTGAGCTGCTCTATCTGCTTGCTGACCGCATTGACCGAGGTGTTGATGTGAGAGGAGGTGTCGAGCACCCTGTCGATGACCTCCCGCCCCCTGGCGGCGCTCGCGACGGTTTCGCTGGCGATGGCACACGCCTTCTGGGCCGCTTCCCGGGTGGAGATGGATTTCTCCACCCGCTCGGTGATGTCGCTCGCCAGCTTGATGATTTTGACCACCTTGCCCTCGTGGTTGAAGATGGGGTTGTAGGTGGCCTCCAGCCATATCTTCTCCCCCCGGTGACCCAGACGCATGAAGAGCCCGGATTTGATGTCACCCGAGCCGAGATCCTGCCAGAAATGGGGGTTGTTCTGGTAGAACTCGGTGTCACAGAAGAGGCGATGATGCTTGCCGACCACCTCTTCCAGCCGGTAGCCAAAGCAGTTGAGGAAATTCTGGTTGGCGGTGATGACGGTGCCATCGGGTTGGAAATCGATGACCGCCAAGGACTTGTCCAGGGCTGCCAGCAGGGCCTGGGTGCGCTCCAGGGTGGATTGCTGCTGGGTCACGTCGGAGGCGACCTTGGCGATCCGCACCACCTTGCCGTCGATCACGATGGGGAAATAGGTCGCCTCCAGCCACACGGCCTTGCCGGATTTCGACTGGCGAATGAAGCGACCGCTGCGGGAGACGCCGTGGCGCAGATCCTGCCACAAGGTCTCGTAATCCCGGGTATTGACATCGTCGGGGAAGCAGAGGGTGCTGTGATGCTTGCCAATCACCTCGTCACGTTCAAATCCCACGATCTTGAGAAACAGCGCGTTGGCGAAGGTGACCACTCCCGCCGGGGTGAACTGGACGAAGGGGACCTGCAACTGGATAGCCTGTTCAAATGCCCCCAGTTCCACCACCCTTGCCGCTTGCTCACTGGCTTCCTTGCTTGCTTTTTGATTCCAGAACATGACAGCGCTCCTCCATGAGACCCTTGAATGGGATAACGACCAAATATGAGTAAATTAACAATAGCATTGCGTCCTGATGAGTCGTCATCGTACTCAAATTAACTTTTTATTTTTCAATGTTGATAAATAGCTTCTTAATTGTAGGGTCTCGTACCAAGGTTATTTATCTCGTGGACCACTTTGGGCCCCAGGGAATATTGGCATGAAGGCGCCTCTTTTGGCACTGACAATTGTCACGATGCCCCTATATATCGCCCTCATATGAACCCTGTGGCACGTCAGGGATCTCGGTGGGGATAACGTGAGTCTTCTGGAACGCGGTGAAATTAGGTGGCTACGGGGATCGGGAAAAAGCCGCTATCTGATCCTCTGGTGTGAGAAATAAACGGCCAAGGATGTGATGTTCTGGATGTGCGGCATGTGTGAACCCGTGACGACATTGCCACTTCGGTATATTTTCTGTCCCGAAACAGGGAGTGTTTATTTTGCCTGCAAGGTGGAGAGTTTCTGGTTCAGGGACTCAATCTCTTTCTGATATCGGGTAGTGACCGACTGCATCTCTGCCGAGACATTGCGGGATCTTGCCTTGTTCTCCGTGATCTGGGTCATCTCGTTGTTCATCTTCTGCTTTTTGGCCTCGATCTCGGTGCGCAGCGCCTCTGCCTGGCGTTGTTTCTGGCCGTTTGCCAGGCTCTGCTCTATCTCCCGGGTCTGGTTGGCCGCCTGCTCCACCGCCTCGGGGGAGGGGGTATAGACATTGAGTGCCATGGGTTTGGCGTCGCTGCTGCAGGGGATGTCGCTGAAGGTGATCCGCCCGTCGCGGGCGCATTGATAGACAGCCGCCTGGACAACGGGGACGGTGGCAAGCCCCAGGCAGGCGAGAGAGATGACCAGCATGCGTGACATAGACTCCTCCTTGAATCCTCTTCCTTGCACACTAGTACATGGCGCAAGGTCAGACAACGGCCCCGTTTCGGGAGCGACATTCCGGTCCTCACGTTGCCTCTCTCTGGTCCATGGCGGGGAGATCTCCTGCGTAATGGGTGTGCCATGGCGGCATAAAGCGACGGATCCCAGCCTGTTTCCCCGCAGTTCAACACATCAGAGCACCATAACGGGCCGCAATGAGGTATCTTATGCCCCGATTTCATCCATCAAACGGATAAGAGACAACACATGATCATCAAACCCAAGGTTCGCGGCTTTATCTGCACCACCACCCACCCGGTCGGTTGTGAAGCCAATGTTCGTCGCCAGATCGCTTACACCCAAGCCAAGGGCGCCATCGAGAATGGCCCCAAGAAGGTGCTGGTGATCGGCGCTTCCACCGGCTATGGTCTGGCCTCCCGCATTGCCGCAGCCTTCGGCAGCGGAGCTGCTACCATCGGTGTCTTCTTCGAAAAGCCGAGCTCCGAGACCAAGACGGGCTCCGCCGGCTGGTACAACTCCGCCGCCTTCGACAAGGCCGCCAAAGAGGCCGGCCTCTACGCCAAGAGCATCAATGGCGATGCCTTCTCCCACGAGTGCCGTGCCAAGGTGATCGAGCTCATCAAGCAGGATCTGGGTCAAATCGATCTGGTGGTCTATTCCCTGGCCTCTCCGGTGCGCAAGCTGCCGGATACCGGCGAAGTGGTGCGCTCCGCCCTCAAACCCATCGGCGAGGTCTACACCTCCACCGCCATCGACACCAACAAGGATCAGATCATCACCGCCACCGTCGAGCCGGCGAATGAGGAAGAGATCCAGAGCACCATCACCGTCATGGGCGGCCAGGACTGGGAACTGTGGATGGCGGCTCTGCGCGATGCGGGTGTGCTGGCTGACGGTGCCAAGTCCGTGGCCTACTCCTACATCGGTACCGACCTGACCTGGCCCATCTACTGGCACGGTACTCTGGGCCGTGCCAAGGAAGATCTGGACCGCGCCGCCACCGCCATCCGTGGCGATCTGGCTGCCAAGGGGGGGACCGCCCACGTGGCCGTGCTCAAATCCGTGGTGACCCAGGCCTCCT
Organism: Aeromonas sp. R7-2; assembly: GCF_040908105.1. Classification (NCBI taxonomy): domain Bacteria; kingdom Pseudomonadati; phylum Pseudomonadota; class Gammaproteobacteria; order Aeromonadales; family Aeromonadaceae; genus Aeromonas; species Aeromonas sp. R7-2. The sequence continues at coordinate 7,734 of NZ_JBFODC010000019.1, forward strand.
CTGCCATTCCCGTGATGCCGCTCTACATCTCCATGGCCTTCAAGATCATGAAGGAGAAGGGCATTCACGAGGGCTGCATGGAGCAGGTGGACCGCATGATGCGCACCCGCCTGTACGGCGCCGACATGGCGCTGGACGAGCAGGCCCGCATCCGCATGGATGACTGGGAACTGCGTGAAGACGTGCAGCAGACCTGCCGTGATCTCTGGCCCTCCATCACCACCGAGAACCTCTCCGAGCTGACTGACTACACCGGCTACAAGCAGGAGTTCCTGCGCCTGTTCGGTTTCGGCCTGGACGAGGTGGACTACGATGCGGACGTGAATCCGGACGTGCAATTCGACGTGGTCGAGCTGTAAGTCGGTCGCCAGCACAGACAGGGCCCTGCGGGGCCCTGTTTTTTTGCAGCAGACTCAACCTGTTGCCTCAGGTTTATTATCCGCGATCACCTTTTTCCCCGAACAAACCCGCTAGGCTTGCGCTGTCCGGATCACAGACGGCACCGCCGAGGTACGAAAGTCATGACCACATCCCATGAGGCGCCTAAGAAGCGCCAGCTCCCCACGGTTTATACCCTGCTTTTCATCATCATCGCCCTGATGGCGGCCCTCACCTGGGTGCTGCCGGCGGGAAAATACAACTATGTGACGGCCAAGACCCAGCAGCCGGTGGCGGCAGCCGCCGTGGCCGACTACAGCGGTGACGAGCGACTGCTGCCGGTACCCGGCAGTTACACCGAGCTCCCTTCCCAACCGCAGGGGGTATTCGATGTGCTCAAGGCGCCCATCCAGGGCTTTCACAAGGCGGCGGACGTGGCACTCTTCGTGCTCATCATCGGCGGCTTTCTGGCGGTGACCATGCAGAGCGGGGCGCTGGATGCCGGGGTCGGGGCCATAGTGCGTACCTTCGCCGGGCGCGAGCGGCTGCTCATACCGGTGCTGATCGCCCTGTTTGCCCTGGGTGGCTCCACCTTCGGCATGGCGGAGGAGACGGTGGCCTTCTGGGCGCTCATCGTGCCGGTGATGATGGCGGCGGGCTTCGATCGCATGGTGGCGGCGGGGATCATCCTGCTCGGCTCCGGGGTCGGGGTGCTCGCCTCTACCGTCAATCCGTTTGCCACCGGCATCGCCTCCGGTTTTGCGGGTATCCCCATCGGTGAGGGGATAGGGCTGCGGGTCATCCAGTGGCTGCTGCTGGTGATCTTCGCCTCCTGGTTCGTGATGCGCTACGCCAGGCAGGTGCAGCAGGACAAATCCCGCTCCGTGCTGGCTGACATCGTTTATGACGACGAGTTCTCCCAGATGAAGAGCGGCAACCTCGCCTTCAGCGGCAAGCAGAAGCTCACCATGCTGGTCTTCTTCGGCACCTTCCTGCTGATGATCTATGCGGTGGTGCCCTGGTCGGATCTGGGCATCGATCTGTTGCCCACCCTGGGCTGGTGGTTTGACGAGCTCTCCACCCTGTTCTTCAGCGCCTCCATCCTGATCGCGCTGATCAACCGGATGCCGGAGTCCAACTACGTGGCGACCTTCCTCAACGGGGCGCGAGACCTCATCGGGGTGGCCCTGGTGGTGGCGGTGGCGCGCGGCATCTATGTGGTGATGGAGCACGGCGTCATCATCGACACCATACTGCACTGGGCCGAGGGGCTGGTGAGCGGGCTGTCGTCGTCGGTCTTCATCCTGATGGCCTATCTGGTGCACATCATCCTGAGCTTCTTCATTCCCTCCACCTCGGGGCTCGCGACCGTCTCCATGCCGCTGATGGGACCGCTGGCGGACTTCTCCGGTATCTCCCGGGATCTGGTGATCACCGCCTATCAGTCCGCCTCCGGCTGGATCAACCTGTTCGCCCCCACCGCCGCTCACCTGGTGGCGGGGTTGGCGCTCGCCAGGATCCCCTACGATCGCTTCGTGCGCTGGGTGCTGCCCTTCATCATCGGGGTGGCCCTCATCACCATGGCGGTGCTGGTGGCCGGTGCCCTGCTGCACGGCTGATGGCACGGATAGAAAACGACAGACAACAAAAAGGCTCCCGCGGGAGCCTTTTTCATGAGCCTTGCTTACTGCTTGTAGCCCTTGAGGAAGCGGGCGAGGCGACCGATGGCCTCTTCCAGCTCCTCTTCCCGGGGCAGGAACACCAGGCGGAAGTGATCCGGTGCCGGCCAGTTGAAGCCGGTGCCTTGCACCAGCAGGAGCTTCTCCTGCTGCAGCAGGTCGAACACCATTTTCTGGTCGTCGCGAATGTCGTACACCTTGGGGTCGAGGCGCGGGAACATGTAGAGCGCCCCCTTGGGCTTGACGCAGGAGACCCCGGGGATCTCGTTCAAAAGCTCCCAGGCCTTGTCCCGCTGGCGACGCAGGCGGCCCCCCGGCAGGATCAGCTCGTTGATGCTCTGGTAGCCCCCAAGGGCGGTCTGGATGGCGTGCTGCATGGGCACGTTGGCACACAGCCGCATGGAGGCCAGCATCTCCAGTCCCTCGATGTAGCCTTTGGCGCGGCCCTTGGGTCCGGTGATGACCATCCAGCCCTGGCGGAAGCCGCAGGCGCGGTAGGCCTTGGAGAGGCCGTTGAAGGTCACCACCATCACATCGTCGCACAGGGTGCAGACGCTGGTGTGGGAGATGTCGTCGTAGAGGATCTTGTCGTAAATTTCGTCGGCGAAGATGATGAGGTTGTGCTGACGGGCGATCTCGATCACTTCAAGCAAAAATTCGCTGCCGTAGACGGCGCCGGTCGGGTTGTTGGGGTTGATCAGCACCAGGCCGCGGGTGCGCGGGGTGATGCGGGCGCGGATGTCGTCGAGATCCGGATACCAGTCAGCTCCTTCGTCACAGCGGTAGTGCACCGCATGGCCGCCGGAGAGGGTGACGGCCGCGGTCCAGAGCGGGTAGTCGGGGGAGGGCACCAGCATCTCGTCGCCGTTGTTGAGCAGCGCCTGCATCGCCATCACGATGAGCTCGCTCGCACCGTTGCCGATGTAGATGTCGTCGATGTCGACCTTGCGCATCCCTTTTTGCTGGTAGTACTGCATCACCGCCTTGCGGGCCGAGAACAGCCCCTTGGAGTCGCAGTAGCCCTGGCTCTGTGGCATGTTGAGGATCACATCCTTGATGATCTCCTCCGGTGCTTCGAAGCCAAACGGGGCCGGATTGCCGATGTTGAGCTTGATGATGCGGTGACCTTCGTCTTCGAGACGGCGAGCTTCTTTGTGCACCGGGCCGCGGATGTCATAGCAGACATCGTCGAGCTTGTGCGACTTGTCGATTGTGAACATGGTGAGCGTGATTCCTTCCCCGTGGGGCGCGTTGGCAGAAAAGCTGTTTTTAGTATCAAATTTCTCTGCCCCTATTCTTCACAGAATTGAATGCTAGAACAATCTAATTTATGGAATAAATCCCTGATATTTACCCCTGAAACAGGGTTGTTGAAATGTTAAATTCAGCATGATCGTTTGCCTCTCTTTGGTAGATCAGTGAAAGATGAGGAGCAGATTCATAAAGCAACATGAGTGTATTGAAATATCTCCCCCATCTGGCACGATTGGCTGGGGTAAAAAAGGCCCCGACCCGTCGGTCTGCCAGGGGAGCACGCAGGCACGGGGGCTCATCTTTCCGCTCTCGAGGTTCACTCATGCAGGCACCCGCCACCGGTCGCTACCGCCATTTCAAGGGGGGCTATTACCAGGTTCTGGCCCTGGCCTTGCACACCGAAACCCAGGAGCAGCTGGTGATCTATCAATCCGAACAGGATGGTCAGGTCTATGCCCGCCCCGTCGCCATGTTCATGGAGTGGATTGAACATCAGGGACAGGTGGTGAGCCGCTTCACGCCGGTGGCCTGAGGCAGACTTGGCGACATGAAAAAAGGCGCCAGAGGCGCCTTTTTTCATGGTGTCGGGGCTTACAGACCCAGATTGGCTCTGGCATAGGCCTCAAAATCGGTGCAGCCGCCGATGTGCTGCTCATCCAGGAAGATCTGCGGCACAGTGGTGACCGGCTTGCCCGCCTTGGCGGCGAGATCGTCCTTGGTCAGCCCGGCCACGTTGATATCCACGTAGCGGAACTCGAAGTCATCGCGCTCCTCGGTCAGCTGCTCGGCAATCTGCTTGGCACGCACGCAATAGGGGCAACCGGGACGACCAAAAATCTCTACAAACATCTTTTCTCTCCATTAAACAAGCCGTTGAAGAAGGCCATTGAGATGAGGCTGGGCACAGCATAGCCGTGGCGCCCTGTCAGTCAAAGCTGAAAATTGCGATGCTTCCGTTCGCCATCTCCGATTGCGCCCGCTGCTGATGATGGCGCCAGCGTCCCCCAAGGCCGGGGAATCGGGCCGCCTTGCCGGCAAGGCAGCCCGTCTATCACTGCTCGACGATCTGGATGGGTTGCTGCTGGTAGATGCTCTCCAGCACGCCTTTTTCGAAGACGGTCCAGGGCCAGGGCGCCTTGCTGGCGCGGTAGCGCTCGTGGGTTGCCGGATCCTGGGAGAGACCGCGCTGGAACATCACGAAGGCCTTTCGCTGGCCACCGGCGGTGTCGATGAAACCGGCGAGGTTCGAGGTACCTGTGATGGTACCGGTCTTGGCGTGCACCTTGTTCTTCATCATGGGGGCGGTGACGCTGCGTCGCCAGGCCAGGGTGCCGTCTACCTGGGAGCTTGGCAGCAGCTTGATGAAGTCGAGCTCGGCATCGTTCTTCTGGATGAAGTTAAGCACCGACAACATCTGGCGCGCGCTGATGAGATTGTGGGCGGAGAGGCCGGAGCCGTCGGCCAGGGTGGCGTTGCCAAGGTCAATGCCGTGCTTGGTCAGGATGGCGCGCACCGCCATGGTGCCGCTGCGATAGCTGCCCGGCTTGTTGTAGTAGTGACGCCCCACGGTTTTGAGGAAGGTATCGGCGTAGAGGTTGTCGGACTTTTTCAACATCTTGGCGAGCATCACCGGCAGGGAGACAGAGTAGTGGGTCGCCAGGGTCTGGGCACCGACAGGGGCCTGATGGGTGACCCGCAGCAGGCCGTCGTGGCTGATCCCGGCGCGGTTCATGGCCCAGCGGATGTTGTCCCAGCCCCAGGCCTCCACGTCATGGATGGCAAAGCGCAGCCCTTGTGGCTCCTTGTTCGGGGTGATGCAGCCCTTGAGCTCGTAGAAGTTGCCCTTGGCCATGTCTACTTCCAGAGCGCAGAACTGACGCGCCATGTCGCCATAGCTCATCACCTCCACGTTGTCGGCGCCGATGCCGATGGGCACGCCGGTGGCCACGTTGCCCACCGCAGGCTTGCCAATCTGGGTGGCGGTGATGGTGCCGTAGGCGCAGTTCTTGTCGATGATGACCGAGGAGACGGGAGCGGCGAAGCAGAGGGTCTGATCCCCCCAGGACCAGCCGTTGCCACGCTCATAGCCGTTGTAGGCACCGGTGTTGACATAGACGTTGCCCTGAATGCGGGTGACGCCCAACTGTTTGAACAGGGCAACCAGATCCATGCGCGACAGGGTCGGGTCGCCGACGAAGTTGATCCAGATGTCGCCGTTGATGGTGGTGCCCTGTTTGGCGCCGGGCTGAGCCTGGATGTCGGTGGCGAAGCGGAAGTCGGCACCGAGTTCGAGGCGTGCAGCGAGCGCGGTGAGCACCTTCATGGTGGAGGCGGGGGCTATCATGTCATCGGCGTGACGGGCAAATTCCACCCCGTTGTTGCCCTGTACGATGACGGCGTACTGGCCCCCCTTGGGCGGGGTCAGCGGGGCGGCGTGGACCGCCAGAGAAAAGAGAGCACAAAAACCAATCAACAGCCGCTGCATAGGATCCTCTAACTGAACGAAAGGGCGGCATCAGAAACCGCCCCGATAATCAAACCGGGTGACTGCCGGGTATCGCCTGCCATGGGGTCAGGCCGGGGCGTTGGCAGTCCGGTAACGCCCCTCGTAATCGAATATTTTTTCCTTCACCTGCCAGAAGCGTCCCGACTTGCGGGCGATGACGAAATCCGGGTGACGGAACTGGTCTGCCGCGAGCATCACGCTCGCCAGGGTCGTGAATTCGGGCTCCAGGCCCGGGGCGGGCCAATGATGACGCACAAAGCGTTGTTGAAACAAGCGCTGTGCACCCCGGGAGTGAAAGGGGAAGTACTCCGTCAGGGTCAGGCCATCCTCGTCGTGGTAGGTCACCTCCAGCCGCTCCCCCTGCTTGCCGCGCCCGGCACTCAGGGTCAAACCGGCGCAGCGGATCACCATGCAGTCCTTGAGATTGAGGGCCTCCTTGAGCTTGTCGTCAGGGTCCACCAGCAGCTGGTCACAGCTTTGGCAGCGGCGGGCGGCGATGTCGTTTTCAGCACCGCAACCTGGGCAGATCTTGGCGCGAAAGCGGTAGTCGCACTCCTCGCGGTTGCCCTCGTCATCTTCAAACAGTCCCTGACAGCGGCGGCCGTAGTGTTCGACCACCTTGCCATCCTCGTCGGTCTTGCCCCAGAAAGTGTTGGCAAAGCCGCAGGCGGGGCAGGGCACCTGAACCGGCTCGGTGCCGGCGTGGGGCCTGGGTTCCCCCACTTCGGGGGCAAACAGGTTGAAGTTGTTGCCTGCGTAGTCGAGCACCAGGCAATCGCTCTTGCCGGGTGAGAGGCGCAGGCCCCGTCCCACAATCTGCTGATAGAGCGACACCGATTCGGTGGGACGCAGCATCACGATAAGGTCGACGTGGGGGGCATCAAAACCGGTGGTGAGCACCGCTACGTTGACCAGAAACTTGAGCTCGCGCGCTTTGAAGGCACTGATTAGAGCGTCGCGCTCCGGTCCCGGTGTCTCGCCGGTGACGAGGGCGGCCTGCTGGTCTCTGGCATCGAGCAGGCCATGAATTTCCCGGGCATGTTCGACTGTGGCGGCGAAAATCATCACCCCCTGCCGGTCGGCCGCATACTCCAGCACCTGGCTCAGGATATGGGGGGTGACCCGCTCCTGGCGCTTGATCTCGCCGTTGAGCTGCGCCTCGCTGAACAGGCCGTTCTCCCGCGGCACCAGCTTGCTGAAGTCGTAATGGACGATGGGGGCGTCCACCAGGCGCGGCGGGGTCAGGTAGCCGTTTTTCACCATGAAGCGCAGGGGCAGTTCGAACACGCAGTCACCAAAGAGCCGCTCGCCGTGGCTCTTGACCATGCCGTGGTAGTGGCGCCGGTAGATCCAGCCCAGCCCCAGCCGATAGGGGGTGGCGGTGAGCCCGAGGATCTTGAGGGCCGGATTGGCGGCCTTGAGATGCTCGATCACCTGATGGTATTGGCTGTCGTCATCGAGCGAGACCCGGTGGCACTCGTCGATGATGAGCAGCGAAAAAGCGCCGTCGAAGGCATCCAGATTGCGCGCCACCGACTGCACCGAGCCAAACACCACCTGGGCGCTCGCCTCCTTGCGTGCGAGCCCGGCGGCGAAGATGTCGGCCCGGAGTCCCCAGGCTTCGTACTTGGCGTGGTTCTGCTCCACCAGCTCCTTGACGTGAGCCAGCACCAGCACCCGGCCACGGGCCTTGCGGGCCAGTTCGGCGATCACCAGGCTCTTCCCGGCCCCGGTGGGCAGCACCACCACGGCGGGATCCGGGTGTTTGCGAAAGTGGCTGATGACGGCGTTGACCGCGTCGGTTTGATAGGGTCTGAGAACGAACATGGGGAACGGCTGTGGTGCAAGATGGCGCCATTATAGGGATCTTGCGGGGAAAATGCAGCGAGGGGGCGTGCTGACAGGAAGCGGGCCGGCAGGATGCCGGCCCGTGCAGGTCAGGGACCTCAGTGGAAGGGGAACAGGTAGTTGAGCCAGCTACCCATGCGCATCAGGATCTTGCGCATGATGGCCACGTGGTGGAAGTGCTCGGTATAGATGGCGGCCTGACCGCTGGAACCCGCGATCACCTGGTAGTTTGCCCACTCGGGATCGGTGATCTCGAGCACGATGGGCAGGCGACCCGGTACCTGTGCCGAGGTCTGATCGATAAGACCCGCCTGTGCCTGGATATTGCCCGGTGCCATGGCCGGGATAACGGACTGCACCTTGGCCTTGAAGATGCGACCCGGAATGCCGTCGAGCACGACTTCGGCCTCGTCACCCGCCTTGAGCCGCTGCATGCTGTTCTGCCAGAACCAGCCGACATAGGCATTGGCATCTTCATGAATGAAGGTCATCACGGGGCGGAACATGAAGGGGGCGGCAATCATGCCCGGGCGCAATGCCAGTTGTACGACATGACCGTCACTCGGGGCGTAGACCACGGTCTGCTCCAGATCGTACTTGGCGATGTTGAGCTGGGCACTCAGGTCATTGAGGGTCGCTTTCTGCTGATCTATCTGGGCGACGATGTCATCCACGTTGGCTTGGGTGACGTCGAGGTCGCGCTGTTTGCCGATGCCCCGTCGCATCAGCTCCTGGGCGCGATCCCTGTCCAGGCTGGCGGAGCGCAGGCGGGCGTCCAGAGCCTTCAGAAAATCGGTGTTGGAGGCGAGGCGCGCCGTCAGGCTGGCGACCTTCTCCTGGAAGGGCTCAGCGTCGATGCGAAACAGCACATCCCCTTTCTTGACCGGTTGGTTGGGCTTGACCGGGACGTCGGTGACTCGTCCCTTGACCAGGGGCACGACCGGGGTGGAGACATAATAGTTGCGAGCCAGCTCGGAATAGGGGTGGTTGTAGTTCATCAGCATGATGAGTGTGCCGATGATGATGACGCCACCCAGCACGGCGGTCGGCACGGTCCACTTGTTGAGCGGGATCTTGAAGATCTTGAAAATACCTATGCAGAGGGCTGTATAGGTGAGAATAAGTAGCAGGTCCATGGGGCGTTACCTATTTGTCGGTCTGTTCGAGCGTGGTCATGCGAGCCTGCAGTGCTGCCAGCTCCTCTTTGAGTGCGCTGATCTCTGTTTCGTCATGTTGTAGGCGTTGCGAGAAGCCCCAGCCGCGATCGGGGCGATAAATCGTGGCCCAGATCCAGAGGAAGGGCCAGAGCACGTGCAGGGTGAACAGGCTGACCCAGCCTGCCACGTGAATGGCGTCCTGGTGGGGGTGATTACGGTGCTTGGCAATTTCATATGGAATATCGTGAATGACGATAATGCCATAGAACATGACCAAGACGACAAACACCAGGATCCCCAGGGCAATGTAGTCAAGTACCATCGATTTCTCCCGTCTGAGTCGCTAACAATGCTTCGATTGTCGAGTCGAGGCTTCGGCAATAATGACAGCATATGCCGTCGGTGCAAGTCTGCAATCGGAGAGTTGGTGTGGCGGTACAGGCATGGTTCATCGGTTGCTCATTTAACACACAAAATTGATTTGGTTAGATAAAATCAAACAGCAATGGATGCCCGGGCAAGGTGAGAGGTGAACCTGATGAACGAATGGTGCAGTGGCAAAGGATGGCGGCTTGGCCTGTTGCTGATCTGCCTGTTGTGGTCCCGCCTCGGCTGGACCGCCGAACCCAGAATGGAGCCCAATGAGCAGGAGCGGGCACAGACCCTGGTCCTGCTTCATGAACCCATCGTCATGCTGACGGCTAAATATGGCAACCTGGATGGGGCGGCCAGGGTACGGCTGGCCCATGAGCGAGTTCAGCGGATGGAGCCAAGCGACCTCATGACGCCTGTGACCGTGACGAAAGGCAGCCGGCACGGCCAGGAGAGCCGGGAGTTTCTGGTCAATGGCAAGCGCATTCTGGTGCTGTTGGAAGGGGACCTTGATGAATTCGACGAGCTGACCCTGGATCAGGCGGCCGAACGCGTCCTGCATCGGCTCGACGGCGTGCGCATCAAGTATCTCGAGCTGCACTCGACCCCCTATTTGCTCAGAGCCGTCGGCTTGGCGGTGGTGGTCAGCCTGATCTTCTTCGGTCTCATCTGGCTGTTGCAGCGGGGGCATCGGCGAGTCAGAAAGTGGCTGGCCAACCGCCTGTTGCTGCAGAAGGGGCTGGTCCCCCACTCCTGGCGCCAGGTCACCGGGAATGTCGAGGTCCGCTTGCTCGGCCTCATTACTCTGCTGCTCATCTTCATGCTCACCTATGGCTGGCTGACCTATGTGCTCGGCCTGTTCCCCCAGACCCGGGCCTGGAGCTATCAGCTTGGGGAATCCCTGTTTGCCCTGTGTGGCGACATGCTGGAGGGCATGATTGCCGCCATGCCCGGTCTGGTAACCGTGCTGCTTATCGTGGTCATCACCCGTTTCTTCATCAAGATGCTGGCCATCCTCTTCGACCGCATCGAGCGTGGCCAGTTTCGGGTGCAGGGTTTGCACGCCGAGACCATAGGCGCCACCCGGCGACTGCTGTCAGTGGTGATCTGGCTGTTTGCCCTGACCGTGGCCTACCCCTATCTGCCGGGTGCGGATTCCGATGCCTTCAAGGGGATCAGCGTCTTCTTCGGTCTGATGGTGACACTGGGATCGGCCGGTATCATGAACCATGCCATGAGCGGCCTGGTGCTCATTTACTCCCGCGCACTGCGGCCAGGGGATCTGGTGCAGATCGGCGAGGTGGAGGGGATGGTGAGCGAGCTCAACGCCCTCTCGACCAAGCTGGTGACGCGACAGGATCACGAGGTCACGCTGCCCAATGCGGTGGTGGTGGGGGGCAAGGTGGTGAACCTGACACGGCTGGCGGGCGAGAAGGGGGTGGCCCTGCTGACCAAGGTGACCATCGGTTATGACACCCCCTGGCGTCAGGTACATGCCATGCTGGAGCTGGCCGCGCGGCGCTGCACCCGGCTCAATCAGGATGAAGCTCCCCTGGTGCGGCAGTTGAATCTGCAGGATTGGTATGTGGAGTACGAGTTGCAGGTAAGAATGAAGGCGAACGAACTCCCTGCGGTGGTCAAGACGGAACTCCATGGCCATATTCAGGATGTCTTCAACGAGTTCGGGGTGCAGATCATGTCCCCCAACTTCATTGCCCAGCCGGAGCAGGCTGTGCTGGTGGCCAGGGAGCAGTGGTATCAGGCGCCAGCCCGGGCGCCCGATTCCGCCGAGCCCCCCGTCAGGGAGTGACCACAAAAAGCAGAGGCCCGGCAGCAATGCCGGGCCTCTTGTCATGAAGAGAAGCTGACGCCTCAGCTCTCCTTGGCCTCTCTCAGTTGGGAGGGCCTGAATTTCACCAGGAAGGCGAGGGTGATGAGGGCGGTGCTCACCAGACCGATGATGGTGGAAACATTCATCTCGAGGCCGAAACCGATGGGGGCGTTGGCCAGGTAGGTGATGACCACTGCGGTCATGAAGATGGCGGGAATGGTGCATACCCAGTGCAGCTTGCCTTCCTTGATGAGGTAGGCGGCCGCAGCCCACAGCATGATGACGGCGGTGGTCTGGTTGGCCCAGCCGAAGTAGCGCCAGATCACCCCGAACTCGGCTTTGGAGATGATGAAGCCAAGGATGAACATGGGGATGGCGATGAGCAGACGCTTGGCCATGGGCTTCTGGGTCAGGTTCAGGAAGTCCGCCACGATGAGGCGGGCGCTGCGAAACGCGGTGTCACCGGAGGTGATGGGTAGGATCACCACACCGAGGATTGCCAGGATGCCGCCCACGGTACCGAGCAGGCTGGTGGAGACTTCGTGCACCACGGCAGAGGGGCCGCCGCTGGCCAGGGTGGCGTTGAGTGCCTCGGTGCTGTCGTAGAAGGAGAGACCCAGGGTGCACCAGATGAGGGCGATGACCCCTTCCCCTATCATGGCGCCGTAGAAGATGAAGCGACCGGAGCTCTCGTTCTGCATGCAGCGCGCCATCAGCGGGGACTGGGTGGCGTGGAAACCGGAGACGGCACCACAGGCGATGGTGATGAACAGCAGCGGCCAGAGCGGCAGGTCCGTCGGGTGCAGGTTGGAGAAGTCCATCCCGGTGTTGTAGAAGCCCTTGCCGGAGACGATGAGGCCGATGATGAGGCCGACGGACATGAAGACCAGCAGCGCGCCGAAGATGGGGTAGAAGCGACCGATGATCTTGTCGATGGGGACGATGGTCGCGAGGATGTAGTAGGCGAAGATGGCCGCAATCCAGTAGACCAGATCGGTGGAGGTGAGGTTGGCGAGCAGGCCCGCCGGGCTCAGGACAAAGACCACGCCCACCAGCATCAGGAGCACCACGGCAAAGAGGTTCATGAAGTGCTTGGCGGCGGTGCCGAGGTGCTCACCGACCACGGTCGGCACCGAGGCGCCCCTGGCGCGTACCGACAGCATGCCGGAGAAGTAGTCGTGGACCGCACCGGCGAAGATGCAGCCAAAGACGATCCAGAGCATGGCGACCGGACCATAGAGGGCACCCAGGATGGGGCCGAAGATGGGGCCGACGCCTGCGATGTTGAGCAGTTGAACCAGGTAGACCTTCTTGTCCGACATGGGGACATAGTCCACCCCGTCCGCCATGGTGATGGCGGGGGTCTTCAACTCGGGTTTGGGCCCGAATATCCGTTCGATGAATTTGCCGTATATGAAGTAGCCGGCTATCAACAAGCCGACACAGAGGAAGAACCAGATCATTGCTACGCTCCTGCTTTGTTATTTTTTGGTGTGCGCAGCCAGTGTAGGGGGGGACTTCTGTTAACGGCAGGTGAAAGAGGGTGAGCGGCGACATGGCGACCCGAGCGGTTGCCCGCTGTGATCCGGCGCACATCGCGCACCGTTTTATTCCAGTCCCAGCTCGTCTTTGAGCTCCTTGAGGTAGCGGCGGCTGACCGGTACCCGGGCCCCGCTCGGGGTCACGATCTCCGCCAGCTGATTCTCCAGCAACCGGATTTCGAAGATGGCGGTCGGGGCTACCAGATACTGGCGGTGGCAGCGCAGCAACGGGGTCTTCTCCTCCAGGGACTTGAGGGTGAGCTGGGTGTGAAACAGCTCGCCCTGGCAAGCGACATGGACGCCGCCGAGATCGGAGAAGGCGTACTCCACCTGGGAGGTTGGGAGCAGCCGTACCCGGTTGTGCAGGTATCCGGGGATATGGTGGATGGTCGGGGCCAGGGTCCCGACCGGTTGCGGGGTGATGTCCTGCCTGAGCCGCGCCAGGGTCTTGGCGAGGCGCGCCGGCTCCACTGGCTTGAGCAGGTAGTCGAAGGCGTTCTCCTCGAACGCCTGGATGGCGTAGTCGTCGAACGCGGTGACAAAGACGATGCGGGGCAGGGGATCGAGCATGGCCACCAGCTCCATGCCGCTGAGCTTGGGCATCTGGATATCGAGAAACACCACATCCGGCTTGAGTTGCTGGATGAGGCCGAGCGCCTCGATGGCGTTGCCCGCCATGCCCAGGATCTCGATGTCGGGATCGCTGGCCAGCAGCTCTGCCAGCTCTTCGCGGGCATAGGGCTCGTCATCGACGATCAGGGTGCGGATCATGTCATCTCCTTGGCGGTGGTGCGGGGTTGTCGTGGGAGTGTCAGGGAGACCCGGGTCCATTGCTCCGGCTCCCACTGGACGTCAATGCCATAGCGCTCGCCAAAGGCGCTCTTGAGGCGCTTGTCCACCAGGCTCATCCCCAGGCCATCCCCCTGGCCGGATGGCTGCCAGGCCCCGGCGTTGTCTTCGACGCAAAGGGTGATCGCCTCGGGGGTTTCCCTCGCGAAGAGGCGAAGTCGCCCCTCTCCCAGCAGGGAGCAGATGCCGTGCTTGATGGCATTCTCGATGAGGGGCTGCAGGGTGAAGCTCGGCAGTTGCACCTCGGCAAGGTGGGGCGGGATCTCGTTGATGACGGTGAGCCGCTCGCCAAAGCGGGCCTGCTCTATCTCCAGGTAGGAGAGGCAGTGCTCCTGCTCCTCACGCAGCGTGGTCAGGCCGCTCTGGCGCTTGAGGTTGTTGCGAAAGAAGCGGGAGAGGTGCAGCAGCAGCTCCCGTGCCCGTCCCGGATCGCGGCGGGTAATGGCGCTGATGGTGTTGAGGGTGTTGAACAGGAAGTGGGGGTTTATCTGTGCCTGTACCAGCTTGAGCTCGGATTGCACCAGCAGGCGCTGCTGCTGCTCCAGGCGGCCTGCCAGCAGCTGCTGGGACAACAGGTTGGCGATCCCTTCTCCCAGGGTGTGATTGATCTTGAGGAAGAGCCGCTTCTTGGGCTCATAGAGTTTGATGGTGCCGATCACCCCCTCGTCACCCTGCAGGGGGATCACCAGCACGGAGCCGAGCTGGCACTGGGGGGAGATGCTGCAACGATAGGGCTGGCTGTTGCCATCTGCGAACAGCACCTTGTTCTGGGCGATGGCTTGCAGGGTGATCGCCGAGGTGATGGGGGTGCCCGGCTTGTGGTGATCTTCCCCGGTGCCGATGAAGGCGAGGATTTTGTCGGTGTCCGTGATGGCGACGGCGCCGACGCCGGTCTCTTCCTGAACGATATGGGCTATCTTGCCGCTGGCCTCCGGAGTGAACCCCTGGCTCATGATGCCGACGGTACGGTTGGCGATGGTGAGCGCCTTGGCGGAGAAGACCCGGGAGAACTTTTCGTACATCCGCTGCTGGTCGCGGATCATGCTGATGAAGAGCGCCGCCCCGCAGGAGTTGGCGAGGATCATGGGGGTGGCGATGGTGCGCACCAGCAGCAGGGACTTGTCGAAGGGGGTGGCGACCAGCAAGATGATCACCATCTGCATGATCTCGGCCACGAAGGTGGTAAAGAAGGCGACCCTGGGCGCAAAGAGGTCATTGACCCTGCCTGCCCGCATCAGCCGCCAGTGAACCAGCCCCCCCAGCAAGCCTTCGCAGGTGGTGGAGATGGCGCAGGCGAGATCGGTGAACCCCCCCAGAGTATAGCGGTGCAGGCCGCCGGTCAGCCCCACCAGGAATCCCACCAGGGGGCCGCCCAGCAGTCCCCCCAGTACGGCACCGACCGCCCGGGTGTTGGCGATGGCGTCATCGATGTCGAGGCCCACATAGGTTCCCAGGATGCAAAAGCAGGAGAAGATGACATAGATGAGCACCTTGTGGGGCAGCCTGACGGAGTAGTTGGCCAAGGGACGCAGCAGGGGACTCTTGGAAAAAAGGTAGGCGATGACCAGACTGACGCTCATCTGCTGGAGCAGAGAGAGGACTAGTTGCATAAAAAAGCTTCCTCAAAAACCACGCCGGAGCCGGGCGTTGTCATGACGCAGGGTGAGCCTGAGCCCGTCTTGATGCGGGCTGCGGGCTGAACGCTGCGGCAGTTTGCCAGAATGGAAAAATAAAACCATATAAAATCAGCACGTTAAATTGATATTTGTGTAATCGATGCCCGCTTGATATTGCTGATGCGAGCATGAAGGTATCCACCGGATACGCCACACGGAGGTGGCATGCTCCGCCCGGCCATCGGCTGGGCGTTTTTTATCCAGCTCCAATGGTGGACGATTTCGAGGGGACCTGAGCAATTATTCAGGTTTGTCCAATGAGTTATCCCCAGCTTCTGGGGATAACTCAGAAGGCGAAATAGTAACAGACCCGCCGACCCAGACCGAAAAAGGCGCGCTGCGCGTCGTCCAGCTCTTCCTGTCTGAGGGTGGCGACGATGCTTCGCGCATCTTCCCGCAGATCGATCATGGCCACCCCTTCCGGCCGCTGCCCCTTGAGGTAGGGCAGCACCTTGGGTCTGAGGGGCATGCTGGGCTCGGTGGAGAGCACCAGGGCCAGGGCATCGTCATCCAGGCGCACCAGGGAACCCGGTGGATAGACCCCCAGCACCTTTATCAGCAACCTGACCTGGGTTTGCTCGAACTTCTTCTGGGAGAGCTTGTAGAGCTGGCCGATCACCTGGCTGGGTCCCGGCGGGTTGAGGCCGCTGCGCGGGTGAAGCAGCTCGTCATAGTGGTCCACCAGCCCGATGAGGCGGGCGAGGGGGGGGATCTTGTCGCCCTTGATCCCGAGGGGAAAACCGCTGCCATCGAGGCGTTCGTGATGCAGGTAGGCGACCTCGCGGATTCTGGGTTCGAAAGCCTGCAACTGGTTGAGCATCTCCAGTCCGTACTGGGGGTGCATGTTGAGGAAATTCTGCTCCGCCTTGCTGAGCTCCCCCCGCTTCTGGATGATCTGGCTCGGGATCCTGAGCTCGCCGATGTCGTGGATCAGGCCCGCCAGACCGGTTTCCTCGATCTCGACGGGATTCATGCCAAGCTCCCGTGCCATCAGCATGGCGATGAAGGCCACGCTCAGGCTGTGTTGCAGCAGGGTATCCGTGTTCTGGCTGCGGATGAGGTGCAGACCGAGTGGCCCCTGGTGTTCTGCCAGACGGGCGGCGGTGCTGCGCACTATCTGTGCGGTATTGGCCAAGCCTTCGTCCGGTTTGAGGTTGAGGGCGCCAAGGGCGTCGCGAAGATCTGACAGGGATTGACCGAACGCCTTGTCCGCGATGCGAAGGGAGCGCCTGAACGCCTTTTCGTCGAAGGTGGGGCCCTCAGAAGAGGAGGTGGTATTCCCGGTGTCGCTCATCTCAAGAGAGGGAACGGGTTCGGCCCGCAGCAGGGGCTCTACCGGCAGATCGCTCTTGTCGGGATCCACCATCAGCAGGGTCAGGTCGAGGTGGCGGATGATGTCGAGCTGCTGCTGGTCCTTGATTTTGAAGGCGTTGAACATGAAAGGGTGGCTCGTCCATCCCGTGGGAAGATGGATGTAGTGGCCGACTCTCAACTGCTCGATGGAGGCCTGTATCAGCGCCATGGACTAGCTCTTCTGTCGAATTTGCCTATCAACAAGCTAGCAAAATTAAACAGATAGACAAACAAAAAAGCCCGCGCATGTGCGCGGGCTCTTGTCATCCGTGGCGTTTATCAGGCCTTGGATTTTTTCTTGTTGTCCACCTTGGCGTCGACCTTGGCTGCAACCGGGGCGGCAGCAGGGGCTTCCTCGATGAAGGGACGGCCGTAGTAGGTGTCCATCAGGATGGCTTTCAGCTCGGTGATCAGCGGGTAGCGCGGGTTGGCGCCGGTGCACTGGTCATCGAAGGCTTCCAGGGCCAGCTGGTCTACCTTGGCCAGGAAGTCCGCTTCGTTCACGCCGGCTTCGCGGATGGACGCCGGGATCCCCAGGGTAGCCTTCAGCTCGTCCAGCCAGGTCAGCAGCTTCTCGATCTTGGCGGCGGTACGGTCACCGGCAGCGGTCAGGCCCAGGTGGTCAGCCACTTCGGCGTAGCGACGGCGAGCCTGCGGACGGTCGTACTGGGAGAACGCGGTCTGCTTGGTCGGGTTGTCGTTCGCGTTGTAGCGGATGACGTTGCTGATCAGCAGGGCGTTGGCCAGACCGTGGGGGATGTGGAACTCCGCACCCAGTTTGTGGGCCATGGAGTGGCACACACCCAGGAAGGCGTTGGCAAACGCGATACCGGCGATGGTGGCGGCGTTGTGCACCTTCTCGCGGGCAACCGGGTCGTTGGCGCCGTTGATGTAGCTGGAGGGCAGGTAGTCCTTCAGCAGTTTCAGGGCTTGCAGCGCCTGACCGTCGGAGTATTCGTTGGCCAGCACGGAGACATAGGCTTCCATGGCGTGGGTCACGGCGTCGATACCACCGAAGGCACACAGGGATTTGGGCATGCCCATCACCAGGTTGGCATCCACGATGGCCATGTTCGGGGTCAGCTCGTAGTCGGCCAGCGGGTACTTCATGCCGGTGGCGTCATCGGTCACGACCGCAAACGGGGTCACTTCAGAGCCGGTACCGGACGTGGTGGTGATACAGACCAGTTCGGCCTTCACGCCCATTTTCGGGAACTTGTAGATACGCTTGCGGATGTCCATGAAGCGCATGGCCAGGTCTTCGAACGCAGTGTCCGGGTGCTCGTACATGACCCACATGATCTTGGCGGCATCCATGGGTGAACCACCACCCAGGGCGACGATCACGTCCGGCTTGAAGGAGTTGGCCATCTCGGCGCCCTTGCGGACCACGGACAGGGTGGGGTCGGCTTCCACTTCGTAGAAGATCTCCACTTCCATGTTCAGCTTCTTGAGCAGGCGAACCACTTCATCGGCATAGCCGTTGTTGAACAGGAAGCGGTCGGTCACCACCATGGCGCGCTTCTTGCCTTCCAGGTCGCCCAGGGCGATCGGCAGGGAACCACGACGGAAGTAGATGGATTTCGGAAGTTTGTGCCACAGCATATTTTCTGCCCGTTTTGCGACTGTCTTCTTGTTGATCAAGTGCTTGGGACCGACGTTCTCGGAGATGGAGTTACCACTCCAGGAGCCGCAACCCAGGGTCAGGGACGGGGCCAGCGCGAAGTTGTACAGGTCACCGATACCACCCTGGGTGGAGGGGGTGTTGATGAGGATACGGGCGGTCTTCATCTTGTCGCCGAAGTACTTGATGCGGTCGGCATTGCGATCCTGGTCGGTATAGAGACCGGAGGTGTGGCCGATACCACCGATGTTGACCATGTCGCAGGCCATTTCGACGGCTTCTTCGAAGTTCTTGGCACGGAACATACCCAGCGTCGGGGAGAGTTTCTCGTGAGCGAACTCGTCTTCTGCGCAGAGTTCCAGACCTTCACCGATGAGGATCTTGGTGGTGGCAGGCACGGTCACACCGGCCATGGCGGCGATCTTGGTGGCCGGCTGGCCCACAATGTCGGCGTTCAGGGCGCCGTTGATCAGCAGCACTTTACGCACCTTGTCCGCTTCGTCCTTGGAGAGGATGTAGCCGGCGTGGGTCGCGAAACGCTCCTTGACCTGGTTGTAGATGGAGTCGACCACGATGACAGCCTGCTCGGAGGCACAGACCACGCCGTTGTCGAAGGTCTTGGACATCAGGATGGAGGCGACGGCACGCTTCACGTCGGCGGTTTCGTCGATGACGATGGGCACGTTGCCCGCACCCACGCCGATGGCGGGTTTGCCGGAGGAGTAGGCGGCCTTCACCATGCCCGGGCCACCGGTGGCCAGGATCAGGTTGATGTCGTCGTGACGCATCAGGGCATTGGAGAGTTCGACGGAGGGTTGATCAATCCAGCCGATGATGTCTTTCGGCGCACCGGCAGCCACGGCTGCATCCAGTACCAGCTTGGCAGCGGTATTGGTGGAGTTCTTGGCGCGGGGGTGCGGGGAGAAGATGATGGCATTGCGGGTCTTCAGGGAGATGAGGGCCTTGAAGATCGCAGTGGAAGTCGGGTTGGTGGTCGGTACGATACCGCAGATGATGCCTACCGGCTCGGCGATGGTGATGGTGCCCATCTCGTCGTCCTGGCTCAGGATGCCGCAGGTCTTTTCATCTTTATAGGCGTTGTAGATGTATTCGGAGGCGAAGTGGTTCTTGATAACCTTGTCTTCGATGATACCCATACCGGATTCAGCCACGGCCATCTGGGCCAGGGGGATACGGGCGTTGCTGGCGGCCAGGGCGGCGGCACGGAAGACCTTGTCTACCTGCTCTTGCGAGAAGCTGGCGAATTGACGCTGTGCTTCTTTGACGCGGGCAACCAGTGCATCCAGTTCAGCCAAATTGGTTACTGCCATGTTTATCTCCTGATGATTTGAAAACTGTTTAGTAAGACCTTGGCAATGCCCGGCAATTATAGCCACCTTGTCAAGGCGAGAATCACCATAACGGGGTATTTACATGCCTTAGTAAACTGTTTTCTGGCTCGATTATAGGGTCGGGATGTGTCAGAAAAGATTGATCTGGATCATATGTAACAAAAGAACAAAAGAAATTTTGTTTCACCCCTTGTCGCACCATTATGTTACGGGAGTGTGTCATCCTTTCTTGGCACCACGAGCTGCTGTCACGCGCCCTTGGAATATCTGCTCAGGGAAGGGGATCCGATGAATTCTCGCCTTGGCCGGGATGGGAGGAGGCGGTATCGCCGTGATGGTGGCAGAACGTCCACTCCCCTGACGTTTCATTTATGTTGAGAAAGGGGTTGTTGTTTTCATCCAGTCGCCCTGGCGAAACAGCACATCTGGCGGTGGCAGGGAGCTTGTCACCTCTTCACAGCCGGCCCCACTGGCGCCGCACCAGGGTGAGAAAGGCCAAAAATCGGGGTCACAGGAGCGGGTGGGGGTGGCAAGCAGGCGTGGTGAGAAGCAAGGGTGCCATTTGCCAAAAATATCGTTTCTTGGCTGAGGGCTGATATAACGCGCTGCCATGGCACCCGGCGATGTTAATGGCGGCCTCTCTCCCTTAACAACCCGATATGTTGAATTTTGTCGCTACATTAGCGGAACTAACTGAAAAGCCCCGGTAAGGGTGAGATTATTTGATTGGAGAAGGGAAAAGCCATGGTGTAAATTTACGCGCAGTTTGGGGGCTGACCCCTTGTGGCTCGTATTGGTTCTGGATGGCGCCTATGGCAGCAATAGACTTCTCTTTATACCTGAAATTTTTCGTCGGCCTGTTTGCGATCATCAACCCGCTGGGTCTGTTGCCAGTCTTTGTGAGCCTGACGGGCCACATGTCGCCGGAGGAGCGACGCAAGACCAACACCACCGCCCACATTGCCGTGATGATCATCCTGATGGTCTCCATGTGCATGGGACAGCTCATCCTCGACAGTTTCGGCATCTCCCTGGCGTCGTTTCGCATTGCCGGTGGCTCGCTGATCACCCTGATCGCCTGGTCCATGCTGCAGGGCAAGCTGGGGGAGGTGAAGCACAACAAGCAGGAGAAGGGTGAACTGGCTGCGCGTGAATCTATTGCCGTGGTGCCCCTGGCACTGCCGCTGATGGCCGGACCCGGTGCCATCTCCTCTTCCATCGTCTATGCCAGCCAGAAGACCCTGCCCCAGATGGCCGGCATGTTCGTGGTGGTGGTGGCGTTTGCCTGCTGTTCCTGGCTCATCTTCCGGGCTGCTCCCCTGCTGTTCAAGCTGATGGGCAACACCGGCATCAACGTGGTGACCCGTATCATGGGTCTCATCATGATGTCCCTTGGCATCGAGATCATCGTGGCGGGCATCAAGGGAGTCTTCCCCGGTCTGGTGTGAGCCAGGTCCGTTTTTGTCGGAGCCGGTCCTTGTGACCGGCTTTTTATTGTTTCTTTTTTGTTGGTCATTTCCTAGAATCGAGCGGCCTTGTACGAAAAATGACCGCTGCGGGATATTTAAATGCTGAATAAATGGTTTTAAGTTGTTTTTTTGACCATGAAAGCGGCCTGTTCCTGATGATATCTATTGCATTATCAGAATTGTCAGGGAATTATGCGGGCAGCGAGGTGTTTGTCTCGTGGATAACAAATGCATGGAATGTTCTTGTTGGAGTATGGAAATGACTCATAGAAAAACAATTATTAATACCCTTTTATTGACTGCACTTTTCGGTGGCGCCACCCTGGCTCACGCCGCCGATGTCCCCGCCGGTACCAAGCTTGCTCCCGAGCAAACCCTGGTGAAAGGCAATGGTTCCGAACCCGCCACCCTGGATCCCCAGAAAGTGGAAGGTACCCCCGAATCCAACGTATTGCGTGACCTGTTCGAAGGTCTCGTCTCCTCCGGCCCCAAGGGTGAGACCCTGCCCGGCGTCGCCGAGTCCTGGGAAACCAAGGACAACAAACATTACGTGTTCCACCTGCGCAAGGATGCCAAGTGGTCCAACGGGGATCCCGTCACCGCGCATGACTTCGTCTTTGCCTTCCAGCGCGCGGTGGATCCCAAGACGGCCTCTCCCTACTCCTGGTACATGGAGATCCCGACCATCATCAATGCCTCCGACATCATCGCGGGCAAGAAGCCGGCCGACACCCTGGGCGTGAAGGCGGTGGACGATCACACCTTCGAGGTGCAGCTGGAGAAGGCGGTGCCTTACTTCGTCAGCATGCTCTCCCACACCACCACCTATCCGGTCCCGAAGAAGGTGATCGAGAAGTTCGGTGACAAGTGGACCCAGCCCGGCAACATGGTATCCAACGGCGCCTACGTGCTGAAGGACTGGGTGGTCAACGAGCGCGTCGACGTCGAGCGCAACCCCAACTACTGGAACAACGGCAAGACCGTCATCAACAAGGTGACCTACCTGCCCATCCAGTCCACCAACGCCGAGCTGAACCGCTATCTGGCTGGCGAAGTGGATCTGACCTACAACATGCCCATCGAACGCTTCAAGCAGATGAAGAAAGAGCTGCCGGACGAAGTAAAGGTCAGCGGCTATGTGGGCACCTACTACTACACCTTCAACACCAAGCGCAAACCTTATGACGACGTGCGGGTGCGTACTGCACTCACCTACGCTATCGATCGCGACGTGATCGCCGACAAGGTGATGGGCAAGGGTGAGACCCCGGGTTATGCCCTGGTGCCCGACTTCGTGGACGGCTTCAAGCCGGTGGCACCATCCTGGTCCAAGCTGACCCAGGCAGAGCGCGATGCCAAGGCGAAAGAGCTGCTGACCGAAGCCGGTTACGGCCCGGGCAACCCGCTCAAGTTCGAGCTGCTCTACAACACCGACGACAACCACAAGAAGGTGGCCGTGGCCGTCGCCTCCATGTGGAAGAAGCTCGGCGTGCAGGTGAGCCTGGTGAACCAGGAGTGGAAGACCTATCTGGAGACGCTCAAGCAAGGCCAGTTTGATGTGGCCCGTCGTGGTTGGATTGCCGACTACAACGAAGCCTCCTCCATGCTGGATCTGATGCAGACCACTCACGGCAACAACGACGGCAAATACTCCAACCCGACGTTCGACAAGCTGATGAGCGAGTCCCGCAACCAGGTGGATGCCGAGGCGCGCAACAAGCTCTATGTCCAGGCCGAAGAGATCCTGGCCAAGGACATGCCGATCGCCCCCATCTATCAGTACGTGACCTCCCGCATGGTCAAGCCCTACGTGGGCGGCTACCCGGCCAACCCGCTGGACAACATCTACAGCAAAGACATGTACATCGTTGCTCACTGAGTAAAGAAACAAGTCGCATAACAAGCAGGGCCCGCCAGACGGCGGGCCTTTATTACAACCGCGACCCTTTGGAAGCAGTACAGGACAGGAAATGTCTATGTTGAAATTCATCCTTAAACGTCTACTGGAAGCGATCCCGACTCTGCTGGTCTTGATCACCGTCTCCTTCTTCATGATGCGCTTCGCCCCGGGTAACCCCTTCACCAGCGAACGCGCCCTGCCGCCGGAAGTCCTGGCCAACATCGAAGCCAAATATGGCCTGGACAAGCCCATCGGCATGCAATACCTCACTTACCTCGGCAACCTGGTCCAGGGGGATCTGGGGCCCTCCTTCAAATACAAGGACTTCACCGTCAATGATCTGGTGAGCCAGGCCCTGCCTGTCTCCGCCAAGATAGGCTCGGTCGCCTTCCTGCTGGCAGTGACCCTGGGGGTCACCTTTGGCACCATTGCGGCCCTGAAACAGAACACCCTCATCGACTACCTGTTGATGTCGTCGGCCATGGCAGGGGTGGTGATACCCGGCTTCGTGCTGGCACCGCTGCTGGTGCTCTTCTTCAGTATCTATCTGGGCTGGTTCCCGGCGGGGGGCTGGCAGGGGGGCGGCGCCCAGTTCATGGTACTGCCGGTGTTCGGCATGATGATGTACTACATCTCGGCCATCTCCCGCATCATGCGCGGCAGCATGATCGAGACCATGAACTCCAACTTCATCCGTACCGCTCGCGCCAAGGGGCTGCCCCTGCGTCACATCATCCTCAAGCACGCGCTGCGCCCGGCCATGCTGCCGGTGGTCTCCTACCTGGGACCGGCCTTCGTGGGCATCATCACCGGCTCCGTGGTCATCGAGACCATCTTCGGCCTGCCGGGGATCGGCCAGCTGTTCGTCAACGGTGCCCTCAACCGTGATTACTCCATGGTGCTCGGTCTGACCATTCTGGTCGGTGCCCTCACCATCACCTTTAACGCCGTGGTCGATATTCTCTATGCCGTCATCGATCCCAAGATCCGTTACTAAGCCGGGAGTTCATCATGGTAGTCACAACTGAAAAGCGCGAAGCCGTCGAGGCGTTCGCCCAGAAAGTGGAAGTGGTGGAAGGACGCTCCCTGTGGAAGGATGCCCGTCGCCGTTTCCTGCGCAACAAGGCGGCCCTGACCAGCCTCATCATCCTGACCATCATCGGTCTGGCGGTGATCGTGGGGCCCCACCTGTCCCAGTACACGTTCGATGACCCGGACTGGGGGGCCATGCAGAGTGCCCCGGACATGGAGACCGGCCACTGGTTCGGCACCGACAGCCTGGGGCGCGACCTGTTCGTGCGTACCCTGCTCGGCGGACGCATCTCCCTGATGGTCGGCATCATGGGGGCCCTGGTGGCCGTCATCATCGGCACCCTCTACGGCGCCGCGTCCGGCTTCATCGGCGGTCGCGTCGACAGCCTGATGATGCGCGTGCTTGAGATCCTCAACGCCTTCCCCTTCATGTTCTTCGTGATCATGCTGGTGACCTTCTTCGGTCGCAATCTGGCCCTCATCTTCCTCGCCATCGGCGCGGTGAGCTGGCTCGACATGGCGCGGATCGTGCGCGGCCAGACCCTGAGTCTCAAGAGCAAGGAGTTCATCGAGGCGGCCCACGTCTGCGGCGTCTCCAAGTGGAAGATCATCACCCGTCATATCGTGCCCAACGTGCTCGGCATAGTGGCGGTTTACGCCACCCTGCTGGTGCCGGGGATGATCATGTTCGAATCCTTCCTGAGCTTCCTGGGTCTGGGCGTGCAAGAGCCCATGACCAGCTGGGGCGCCCTGCTGGATGAAGGCTCCAAGTCGATGGAAGTGGCCATCTGGCAACTCCTGTTCCCCGCCGGTTTCATGGTGGTGACCCTGTTCTGCTTCAACTTCCTCGGGGATGGTCTGCGTGATGCCCTGGATCCCAAGGATCGCTGATACCCAGGGACCGGCAAGACGCCAAGGGGCCATCAGACCCGTTCAGGGAACGCACCGCGTTCACCACGGGCAGGCCCCCATCACGACAGCGCGATAAGGAGTACTGAGATGAAATTACTGGATGTGAAAGATCTGCGGGTCGAGTTCAAGACCCCGGACGGCAATGTGGTGGCCGTCAACGACCTCAACTTTTCTCTTTCTGCTGGCGAAACCCTGGGGATCGTCGGGGAGTCAGGCTCAGGCAAGTCCCAGACGGCCTTTGCCATCATGGGGCTGCTCGCCAAGAACGGTGTCATCACCGGCTCGGCCAAATTTCAGGGCGACGAGATCCTGAATCTGCCGGAGCACAAGCTCAACAAGATCCGCTCCGAGAAGATCGCCATGATCTTCCAGGACCCCATGACGTCGCTCAACCCCTACATGAAGGTCAAGGATCAGCTGATGGAAGTGCTGATGCTGCACAAGGGGATGACCAAGGCTGCCGCCTTCGAGGAGTCGGTGCGCATGCTGGATGCGGTGAAGATCCCCGAGTCGCGCAAGCGGATGAACATGTATCCCCACGAGTTCTCCGGCGGCATGCGCCAGCGGGTGATGATCGCCATGGCGCTCCTGTGCCGGCCGCAGCTGCTCATCGCTGACGAGCCGACCACGGCGCTGGACGTGACGGTACAGGCCCAGATCATGACCCTGATGAACGAGCTCAAGCGCGAGTTCAACACCGCCATCATCATGATCACCCACGATCTTGGCGTCGTGGCCGGCATCTGCGACAAGGTGCTGGTGATGTATGCAGGCCGGACCATGGAGTACGGCCGGGTCAACGATATCTTCTATCGCCCGAGCCACCCCTATACCGAAGGCTTGCTGCGCGCCATTCCCCGCCTCGACACCGAAGGGGAAGAGCTGCCCACCATTCCGGGCAATCCGCCCAACCTGCTGCGTTTGCCCACCGGCTGCCCCTTCCAGGAGCGTTGCCACCGGGTGAGCGAGATTTGTGGCCAGCAATCGCCGATCCTGACACCGTTCAACGACGGCCGGGAGCGGGCGTGCCACTGGGTATCGGATGCCATGATCAAGGGAGTGAACTAAATGGGTACTGACAAGAAACTGCTGCTGGAAGTGTCCGACCTCAAGGTTCACTTCAGCATCAAGAGTGACAAGGCCTGGCCCTGGGCCAAGCCCTCCGCCCTGAAGGCGGTGGACGGGGTGACCCTGCGCCTCTACGAAGGGGAGACCCTGGGCGTCGTGGGGGAGTCCGGTTGCGGCAAATCCACCTTCGCCCGTGCCCTCATCGGCCTGGTACCGGCCACCGACGGCAAGGTGGTGTGGCTTGGGCAGGACTTGACCAAGCTCGAGCAGAACGCCCTGCGGGAGAAGCGCAAGGAGATCCAGATGATCTTCCAGGACCCGCTGGCCTCCCTGAACCCCCGCATGACCATAGGCGACATCATCGCCGAGCCCCTCATCACCTTCTACCCGACCCTGCCAAGGGAAGAGGTGAAGGAGAAGGTGCGCGCCATGATGACCAAGGTGGGTCTGTTGCCGAACCTGGTGAACCGTTACCCCCATGAGTTCTCCGGCGGCCAGTGCCAGCGCATCGGCATCGCCCGGGCGCTCATCCTCGAGCCCAAGATGATCATCTGTGACGAGCCGGTCTCGGCGCTGGATGTCTCCATCCAGGCTCAGGTGGTGAACCTGCTCAAATCCCTGCAAAAGGAGATGGGGCTCTCCCTCATCTTCATCGCCCACGACCTCTCCGTGGTCAAACACATCTCCGATCGGGTGCTGGTGATGTACCTGGGCAACGCGGTGGAGCTGGGGACCGGCAAGGAGATCTTCGCCAATCCCCTGCACCCCTATACCAAGGCGCTGATGTCGGCGGTCCCCATCCCGGATCCGGATCTGGAGCGCAGCAAGGTCATCCAGATCCTGGAAGGGGACTTGCCATCCCCCATGAATCCGCCCTCCGGTTGCGTGTTCCGTACCCGCTGCCCGGTGGCAGGTCCGGAGTGCGCCAAGACCCGGCCCCAGCTCGAGGGCAACTTCGACCACGCGGTCTCCTGCCTCAAGGTGGACCCGCTCTGAGAACCTGTTAACGATCTTGCTGCGAGGCCGTGATCAAGGCTCATGCGCTGCTCGCTTGTTTGTAACAAAGAGTGCTCATGTATTCATATACATTCCGGTTCCTGCGCTGCTCTTTACCTTGTTGACGACCTCTCGTGACAGCTCGTCGACAGGTTCTAAGGAGAGCCATATTGCGAGGGGCGCCCAGGTGGCGCCCCTTTTTCATGGGACGGTGAAGATGCCCCTTGGCGTCACCTTTCGAGGCTGTTACTATCCGCGCAACAAGGGGAGTAACTTCTCGCCGGTTTGTCGTCATTACGGTGCACCCATATCCTGCAGTGCACCCGGCAGCCGGGCAGTCGATGTCAATCGGCTGTAAGTGAGACCTTGCCGAGAGGCAAGGTGTATCTGCTCCAAACGCGAACCCACTGCCTCCCGGCCGTGGGTTTTGTCGTTTTGGGAGAAGTGAAAATGGGTGAATGGTGGATGTGGACCGGTTTCTTCAGCATAGTGCTGGTCCTGTTGTGGATTGATATCCGCTTTGTCGGTGGCGGCAAGGCGCACAAGGTGTCGCTGAAAGAGGCGGGCATCTGGTCTCTCATCTGGGTCAGCGTGGCGCTCCTGTTCAACCTGGCCATCTGGCTCTGGCTGGATCACAGTGCCGGGCGCGAAATCGCGAACCAGAAGGGGCTGGAGTTTCTCACCGGCTACCTCATCGAAAAGGCACTGGCGGTGGACAACGTCTTCGTCTGGCTGATGCTGTTCGGCTACTTCGCCATCCCGGCGGAGCTGCAGCGCCGGGTCCTGCTCTACGGGGTGCTAGGGGCCATCGTGATGCGCGCCGGCATGGTGTTCGCGGGCAGCTGGCTCATCGAGCAGTTCCACTGGATCCTCTACCTGTTCGGGGCCTTCCTGCTGCTGACCGGTGCCAAGATGCTGTGGGCGGCCGACAAGGAGCCGGATCTCGAGAACAATGCCCTGCTCGGCTGGATGCGTCGTCGCTTCAAGGTGACCGAGACGCTGGAGGGGGAGAAGTTCTTCGTCTGGCGTGACGGTGTGCGCTACGCGACCCCGCTGCTGCTCATCCTGGTGCTGGTGGAGGTGAGCGACCTCATCTTCGCGGTGGACAGTATCCCGGCCATCTTCGCGGTGACCACGGATCCCTTCATCGTGCTCACCTCCAACATCTTCGCCATCATGGGGCTGCGCGCCATGTACTTCCTGCTGGCCGGGGTGGCCGATCGCTTCGCCCTGCTCAAATACGGCCTGGCGCTGATCCTGATGTTCATCGGGGTCAAGATGTTGCTGCTCGATATCTTCAAGATACCGACCGGCATCGCCCTTGGCGTGGTGGCGCTGATCCTGCTGGCCTCCATGGGGCTGAGTCTGCTGATGACCCGCAAAAAGGCGGCGTGAACGGTGCAATAAAAAGGGCTCCCTCGGGAGCCCTTTTTCATGTCAGCAATTTGCTTAGCGCTTGATCTTCTTGGGGTTGGTGTAGCCCCAGACGGTGTACATGTCCGCCAAGAGGGCACCGTTGTACTCCTCCAGATCGGATTGTTTCACTTCGGCATCACCCTGGCGTCCGAACAGGACCACCTCGTCACCGGGTTTGATCCCCTTGATGTCGGTGACGTCCACCATGGTGGTGTTCATGGAGGTCTTGCCCACGACGGGGGCCTTCTGGCCATGGATCAGCACATAGGCCTTGTTGCTCATGGCGCGGCGGTAGCCGTCGGAGTAGCCCATCGGCAGGTTGGCCAGCAGGGAGTCGCGCTTGAGGGTGAAGGTGCGGTCATAGCCGACGGTGTTGCCCGCTGGGTAGTGGTTGACGGAGGCGACCTGGGTCTTGAACGCCATCACCTTCTTGTACTCGGTGTAGGAGGGAATGGTGTCGCCATAGATGATGCCGCCCGGGCGCACCATGTCAAAGTAGGCTTCCGGCACTTCCAGGGTGGCGAAGGAGTTGGCGGCGTGGATGGTGAGCTTGCTGCGATCCAGCTTGCCGGCGTCGATGAGCCACTGGTAGTCCAGCTTGAACTGGGCCAGCCCCAGCTTGACGTCCTCTTTCTCCTCCACCGGGAAGTGGGTCATGATGCCGACCGGGGTGATCCCCTTGAGCTTGAGCATGGCCAGGGCATCGGCCTTGGCATCGTCCTGGCGCAGATCGATGCCGTTGCGGCTCATGCCGGCGGAGTTCAGGCCGATGTGCACCGGGATGTTGGTGTCATGGCGCTGGGCGATGTCGGCGATCCCCTTGGCGCTCTCCAGGCTGCCGATGAGCTCCTCCAGCTTGTAGGGCAGGGCCTGCTCCACTTCATCCGGGGTGGCGGCACGCACCCGCATCAGGCGACCTTCGAAGCCCTTCTCGCGGGCAACACGTGCTTCTTCGTTGCTGGCGATGCCGATGCAGGGGATGCCTGCCTTGACCACGGAAGGGACCAGCAGCTCGATGCCGTGACCGTAGGCGTCCGCCTTCATGATGGCGCAGATCTGCGGGCCCTTGTCACCCAGGCGATTCTTCAGGGTCTGGATGTTGTGCTCGAAGGCACCGAGATCCACTTCCAGCCAGGCGTTGGCGGCGGTCTGTTCCTGACCGTTGCGGTGGTCGTCGGCGAGCGGCAGATAGGGGGCGGCGACCGCCTGGCCGGCCAGCAGGCCAAAGATCAGGGTCGCGAGCAGTGTTTTCTTGTGCATGGGGCAAGTCCTTTCTTATTGTCTTGAGTTGAGGCTGGGCTCATCGCTGAGGCGAGCTGCGGCAGGTCTGGTCATGGCATGTTGCTATGCTAATGATATATTTCACTTTTTATCCAGATGCCGACTCTGGGAGTGTATCTCAACGGCGTCAATCGTGGCACGTGTTGCAGGAAGAAAATATGAAGCTGACGTTGCGGATTCCACCGCTGCTGCTGTTCGTCGTCATCGTGCTCGCCATGTGGCTGGGGCGGGGCGAGGGGAGGGCAGCGCCCCTGTGGCTGGTGCTGGTCGCCACGCTGTGGCTGGCGGGAGCCCTGCTGGGGGGCGGTGCGCTTCTGCATTTCTGGCAGCAGCGCACCACTGTGCACCCCCTGCGGCTGGAGAACAGCCGGGTGCTGGTGACCCGGGGCGTCTATCGCATCAGCCGCAATCCCATGTACCTGGGGCTGCTCTGCTGGACCCTGGCGCTGGCTTGCTATCTGGAGGGCATGGCAGTGTGGCTCGGGCCGCTGCTGCTCTGGGGCTGGCTTACCCGCTTCCAGATCCTGGCGGAGGAGCAGGCGCTGCGGCGACAATTCGGCGATGCCTATGACGACTATTGCCGACAGGTCAGGCGCTGGTGCTGAGGCGCGGTGTGCCCCATCAGGCATATGACAACGGCCCGCAGAGGCGGGCCGTTGTCATGGGGGTCAGGGGGGATCACGCCTTGGCGGTGTCCACCTCGCCGAGGGGGGCGGTCTCACCCAGGCTGTCTTCGCTCTTGGCTACCACGCTCGCGGCGATGGCGTTGCCCAGCACGTTGGTGGCGGAGCGCCCCATGTCGAGGAAGTGGTCGATACCGAGCAGCAGCAGGATGCCCGCTTCCGGGATGTGGAACTGGTTGAGGGTGGCGGCAATCACCACCAGGGAGGCGCGGGGCACCCCGGCCATTCCCTTGGAAGTAACCATCAGCAGCAGCAGCATGGTGATCTGCTGGGCCGTGGAGAGCTCGATGCCATAGGCCTGGGCGATGAACATCACCGCGAAGGTGCAGTACATCATGGAGCCGTCCAGGTTGAAGGAATAGCCCATGGGGAGCACGAAGCTGGCGATGCGCTTGTCACAGCCAAATTTCTCCAGCCTGTCCAGGGTCTTGGGGTAGGCCGCCTCGGAGCTGGCGGTGGAGAAGGCCAGCAGGATGGGCTCGCGGATGAGGGCGAGCAGGGTCAGGATGCGGCGGCGGATGAAGAGGCTGCCCATGGCGATGAGCAGCAGCCAGAGGCAGCCGAGCGCCAGATAGAACTGGGCCATGAAGGTGCCATAGGTGGCGAGGATGCCGAGCCCCTCCTTGGCGACCATGGCGGCGATGGCGCCAAACACCGCGAACGGGGCGAAGTTCATCACGTAGCCGGTCACCTTGAGCATGATCTCGGCGCCGCTGGCCATCAGCTTGACCACGGGCTTGGCGTCGTCCCCCAAGGCGGCGGCGGCCAGCCCGAAGAAGAGGGAGAAGACCACGATCTGCAGGATCTCGTTGGTGGCCATCGCCTCGACCACGCTTTTCGGGATGGCGTGGGTCACGAAATCCTTGAGGGAGATGGCGGTGGCAACCACGCCTGAGCTGGTGCCGTCATCGGGCAGGGAGAGGGAGAGCCCCACCCCGGGTTGCATCAGGTGGACCATGACCAGCCCCAGGGTCAGGGACATCAGGGAGGCGAGCATGAACCAGCCCAGGGTCTTGACGCCGATGCGGCCCACGGTGCGGGTGTCGCCCATCTTGGCGATACCGACCACGAGCGTGGTGAACACCAGGGGGGCGATGATCATCTTGATGAGGCGCAGAAAGATGTCGGTCAGCAGGGTGATGTCATCGGCAAAGCCTGCGGCCTGTGCGGGAGCGAGCAGGCGATAACCCTGCCCGGTCACGATGCCAAGCAACATCGCAATGAGGATGGCAACGGTCAACTTGTTCATTTTCATGGGGGAGTTCCGGTTTCGATAGGTGCAATGCCTGTGCAGGCGGCGAGGGGCCGCCTCAGTCCTTTTTTGTGATCCGGGCGGTGGAATCCAGACAGCCGGTGTGCTGGAGCATGCCTAATCGCGAAGGGGAAATCCAGTGACTTGTTTCGGAGTTTTGTGCTGTTGTTAGCTGTATTTGATATGCATCTTGTGATTTATTTGTATTAATCGCTGTTTATTTTAATTTTCGCGAGATAAACGGCTTCCATGCTCTGCGCGTCCCGGGGGCTGGCCTCCAGGGTGAAGACGAGCAGGGCCGAGGTGCGGTGTTCCACCTGCATGTCGTCCATGAAGGTGTCTGGCTCGTACTCGTCGAACCCGAATTGGGGGCGGGTCGGGGTGACCCTGACGGCATCCCGCGACAGGGTCAGCGTCTCGACCTGAATCCAGGGGTATCCCTTTGCCAGTGCCACCTCACCGGCCCGCTTGAGCACGTATTTGCGCGCCGTTTCCCTGTCCACCAGATCGTTGCCCACAAACTCCAGTTGCCAGCGGGCCGGGCCAAGCTGGGTCTGTGAAAAACCGGTCTGGCCATTCCAGAACGATTTTTCACTGTCATAGGCGGTGGCGCAGCCCGCGAGCTGGCCGACCAGCAGGGCGCTGAGGGCAAGGGTGCAGAAAGTACGAAGGGAAGGCAACATGATGCGGGCCGCTTGGCAAAGGGGGTTTTACTACAGCATAAAGGGGTTGGAGAGACAATCGCGGCGGAAGACCATAAAAGAAAAGGCCTTGTCGTCTGACAAGGCCTTTCTCGGGGAATTTGGTCGGTGTGAGAGGATTCGAACCTCCGACCCTCTACACCCCATGCAGATGCGCTACCTGGCTGCGCTACACACCGACGGAGTCAGCTCGGCTGACGGGGAGGGAGTTTATGGAGATGCCCCGACCCTGTCAACAGGGGAAATTCAGGTTCGAGATCGTTTGCCTGCTTTGCGAGCAACTTCGGATCAAAGTGCGACCAGTGGTGCATTTTGTCGGCACCTCACCGCTGTCTTGCAGGAAAAACGGCCACCCGGAGGTGGCCGTTTGGCGTGATGCTCTCAAGCCGAGATCAGCGGTTGAAGGTCAAGCGCTTGCCCAATACCTTGCCGGTGACCTGACCGTGCTGCCAGGCTATTTGCCCGTTGACCAGGGTCATCTCAAGCAGGGCGCGCTGGAAGCAGTCATCATCCAGATCAGCGGTTGAAGGTGAGACGCTTGCCCAATACCTTGTCGGTGACCTGACCGTTCTGCCAGGCAATCTGGCCGTTCACCAGGGTCATCTCGATGGTGCTCTGGAAGCGGTAGCCGTTGAACGGGGACCAGCCGCACAGGTAGAGCAGGTTGCTGTCGGTGACCACGTAGGGCTTGCCGAGATCCAGCAGCACCAGGTCGGCGAAGTAGCCTTCCCGGATGTAGCCGCGATCCTGCACCTGGAAGCGCTCGGCCACCGCATGGGAGGTCTTCTTGACGATGGTTTCCAGGCTGAAGACCCCGTTGTGGTAGAGCTCCAGCAGCGCCTGCAGGGAGTGCTGCACCAGGGGCACGCCGGACGGCGCCTTGAAGTAGCTGTTCTGTTTCTCTTCCCAGGTGTGGGGAGCGTGGTCGGTGGCGATGATGTCGAGCACGTCGTTGCGTACCGCATCCAGCAGGGCGTGCTGGTCGGCAGCGCTCTTCACCGCCGGGTTGCACTTGATCTGGCTGCCCAGGGTGTCGTAGTCCGCCTCGTTGAAGAAGAGGTGGTGGACGCACACTTCGGCGGTGATGTTCTTGTCCTTGAGATCCTTCAGATCCGGGGTGGCGGTAAAGAGTGAGAGCTCTTTCGCCGTGGTCAGGTGCAGCACGTGCAGCTTGGCGCCGTACTGCTTGGCCAGGGAGACCGCCATGCTGGAGGATTTGTAGCAGGCGTCCGCGCTGCGGATGCGGCCGTGCTCGCGCATGGGCACGTCTTCGCCCCA
The DNA here is from genome assembly GCF_040908105.1 of Aeromonas sp. R7-2. NCBI lineage: Bacteria > Pseudomonadati > Pseudomonadota > Gammaproteobacteria > Aeromonadales > Aeromonadaceae > Aeromonas > Aeromonas sp. R7-2. The sequence continues at coordinate 41,142 of NZ_JBFODC010000019.1, forward strand.
CTTGGCGCGAGCTTCGTCTTCCAGCACCTTGATGGACGGGGTGTCCTCGCAGTGGGTGACGATCATCACCGGGCTTTCGCGGAAGATGGCTGCCAGGGTCTCCTGGTTGTCCACCAGCATGTTGCCGGTGGAGGCCCCCATGAAGATCTTGATGCCACAGGACTGCTTGGGATCGAGTTTCTTGATCTCTTCCAGGTTGTCGTTGGTGGCACCCAGGTAGAAGCTGTAGTTGGCGGCGGCGGAGTTGGCGGCTATCTGGTATTTGGCTTCGAGGGCGTCGATGGTGGTGGTCTGGGGATTGACGTTGGGCATTTCCATGAAGCTGGTGGTGCCACCGGCCACGGCGGCCCGGGATTCACTGGCGATGGTTCCCTTGTGGGTCAGGCCGGGCTCCCGGAAGTGGACCTGATCATCGATCATCCCGGGGATGAGATGACGGCCCGTTGCATCGATCACCACGGCATCGGGGGCACTGATGTCCGGGGCGACGCGGGCGATCCGCTCACCCTCGATCAGGACGTCGGAGGCATAGATGCGGCCTTCGTTGACCAGGGTGGCATTCTTGATAAGCAATTTGTTCATGGGGGGTTCCAGTTCCTTTGCCGGGAATTGTGGGGGTTGACTATTTATCTAATAAATCAATCGCTTACTGTTGGATCTTTTTTTCTTGGGGCGTCATTGGGGCAAAAAGGCCTTTTGATTGCATCTGCTCCCAGATCCTGACCGCCTCAGATTTGCTCGCCGAGGCGATCCACTTTCCGTAGACGGATTGTAACATTTCAAGGTCAGCGTGACCCATTTGCGCTGCAATATACGCGAGATTTCCATGCGACGTCAGGTTCCAACTAGCAAACGTATGCCTAAGTTGATAGAAGCGCCGATATCTTACTCCGGCTCTCCTCATGATGTTGCTCCAGGCATGAGACACCCCGGCGGCGGTGAAGAACTCCTTGGCGTGTGGAACATGGGGGCCCGTCACCTTAGGCGTGAATACCGGCCTGATGCTCTGGCGCTCGATGCGACCGTTCATGTCCACATCTACCGACACCACAGCACGCATGAACGACAATGCCATCTGTGACCTGAGAGCTGCGATCACGGGCGGTTGCAGATCAACCTCCCGGGGCTCGTTGGTCTTGGGCAGTTTGAAATAGTCCGATTCGTTACTGATGTTCCTGCTGATGACCATGACCCCTTTTTCGAGGTCGATGTCCTCCCAAGCAAGAGCCCTCAACTCGCCTGTTCTAAGGCCAGTATAGATGGCAAGGGTGATCATGTTTCGTTGCTGCTCGTGGGAGCATGCTTCCAGCAGCCGGGTGTATTCATCAAATTCGAAAGGGTCTGCCGGTGAGGTTTTTCTGGTGGTGACGGGCCTCACACCTCCTGTGAGTCTTGCTGCATCCGCAAGTAAGTTGTTCTTCTCACACCAGCGAAGCAACTGCCTGAATCGCCCAAGGTAGGTGACGATGGAGTTTGGTTTGAGTGAGATGTGCAGCTCATTGCGGATCAGCTCAATGTCCTTGGGCATCAGCGTTGATACCTGTCGGTCCTTACCCAGGACATTGATGCACGCCTCAATGGCGAACGGGTAGCCATGACGAGAGGTAGGCTTCAGCATAGGTTTGTGAAGCCGCCAGAAATCCTGATAGGCCTCCCAGATGGTGACGTTTCGCCGGCTTCCTCCAAATCGAGTCAGTGCAGGGCTGTCAGGGAAATGATGTGCGTAGCTGAAGGTGCCGATCGCAATCTCATGCTTGATGGTCGCCAGCTTGTTGGTGGCAAACTTCACGTTCGCTTTGGTGATGGGGAGGTCGAGGACCTCCCGGCAGCGCGCCCGTTTATAGGTGAAGGTAATGCGCAGCTTTTTGCCATGAACCTCCAATCCAGTGACTCCAGCCACTAGATCATCATGTTTGACTCGACCCACTTGTCATACTCCGCAACGTTGTAACGAATCTGGTTATCCGGGGCTCGGCACCATACCCGCCCTTCCGGCCACTCTCCTTTTAAGCGCCGTCCCTCGGCGGCTTTTTCTGTCATGCCTGTCAGTTCGGCGAATAATTTCGGCCTCACCCACCTGGCACATGGGTAGACGAATTGCTGCATCTGTTGGTCCTCATTAGTCTGGTTATTTCATCCCGGCCTGCTCGGTTGTAGAGGAAGCATTCAACCTGCTTCCTGCTGCTGACCGCCTGGTCAAGGCGGTACTCCCCGAACGCCGGGCGTTTGAGTTGGTGCTGGTTGGCCAGCCGTCCAATGGCCTGGGCACTGACCCCCAGCTCCTTGCCCAGGTCGGTGGCGCTCCAGAGCTGGCCAGCAACTCGGGGCGCTTCGATGGGCAGATCGAAGTGCGCCAGGATGCGGCCGATCTCGGCGAGCTTGGCCGATCGGGAAAGGGTGGGGGAGCGCACGGCGCTGACCAGCTCATTGAGAAGCTGGCTGTCCTGGTCGATGGTCAGTTGAAGTTGCTGCATGGCGTGGCCCTCCTGTCCCAGAGGATGGGGCGCCGGTTGAGTTGAAGGAAGGGCCGTTATTTCTTACTCCCCAGATCCAAGGGAGCAAGACTGGCTCGGCGGCAATGCATGCCTGCCGCCGAATCAGATTAAGCCAAAATTAAACCATGGATAAACAGCGGTATGGATTAGTCTTCGTATTTCCGGGTGATTGACACGGTAAGCGGGGTATCTTCTTCTCCAACTTGTTCTAGCACCATATTCACGGTGGAGTCTTTGGTTTTAAATGTTGATGCCCACCTTCCACAATCTTCGGATGAGATGCAGGCGAAAAATGGCTGTTTGGGATCAGTGATGTAGGTGTCTTTTGCGGTCACACCAAGGCCCGTGGCAATCTTCTGTTTAATACGCTCATAGTCGGCTTTCGCCTTCTCGACCGTAGCAGGGGAATCGTCACGATAGCTGGCTACATGGAAGGAGACCTTAACCAATCGATCTTTAAAGAAGTCATATCGGGTTGGTTTGATGGCGTGTATGTCGAGGAATCCGATGCTAGGATTTGGTGTAGCTCTGATGGAATTGGCATCCCCCATGGGATAACCCATTACCGGTTTTACATCCGTCACCTGCTTAAGAACTGTAGCGGTCGTATCATCCCATCCCAAGCTTTTAAAACCATTATCCCAAGCAAAAGCGGTTGGTACCCAGAACACGGCTGCGATCGAGAGCGCCCCTCCGATAAGTATTTTCTTTTGCATTAATATCCCAGTCTTGTCCGACTGATTTTGTTGGATTTGATGCTGGCCTTTCCTTGACATAATTTGAGTACCTTTCTGTTTATAAGTACAGCTGGTTGCAGATGGGCTTCTGGCTCATTAGAGCAAAGCCCTCGCTAAGACTCAATCAACATCACCTCACCACCTAGAGCAGAAAATAGTGTAGGAATGAACTGGGCCAGCTCGGCGGTCACCAGGGCGAAGTCGGCGTCCAGGCGGGCGGCCGGATCTTCGCTGGTAATGTCGTCGTTCTGCTCGCGCATGTCCTCGCTGAACTTGAGGCGCTTGATGGAGAGGTCATCACCCAGCACGAAGCTGAGGCGCTCACCCCAGTTCAGGGCCAACTTGGTGACCAGCTTGTCGTTGGCGAGGTGGTTTTTTACCTCGTCGGTCATCAGGTCTTGCTGTTTGAAGCGGGCGATCCCGCCGTGCTCCATGGCGCTGCGCAGCTCGGATTCATCCTCCAGGGTGAAAGCTGCTGGCAGATTTCCCTCTTGCAGCCATGCGGTCATGGTGATCTCGGGTGGGTTCTTGAGCGCCACCGGCACCACCGGCAGGCTGCCAATGGACTTGCGAAGCAGAGCCAGCACATCGTCCGCCTTCTTGGCGGAGGAGGCATCGACCATCAGCAGGCCGTCGGCCGGGTTGATCCAGGCGAAGGTGTTGGCGGTACGGCTGAACGCCCGGGGCAGCAGGGTGTGCAGCAGCTCCTCCTTGAGCGCATCCTTTTCTTTCTTCTTGAGGGCGCGGCCCTGCTCGTACTCGATGGCCTCCACCTTCTCTGCCAGCGCTTCCTTGATGACGGCGGTCGGCAGGATCTTGTCCTCGCGGCGGGCGCACAGCAGGATCTGGCCGTTGGCGGCATGGGTCAGGGTGTGGCCGAGCTTGCCGAAGGGTCGGGTCCAGCCAAAGCGGGAAATATCCTGGCTGCCGCAGGGGGTGAAGGCGCACGCCTCCAGTTGGGTTTCCAGTTGTTCGGCGGTCAACTCGAACTGGCGGGTGAAACGGTAAACTTGAAGGTTATTAAACCACATGGTCTGGGTCCTTTGGTCGGTTAGTTGCGGGCTTTCTTGGCCTGCAGGTCGTGGATCTTCTTGGCTGCGGCCTCGGCGGTTTGCCGGTCGCAGGTGATGCCGCCGGGCAGGATGAACTTGCCGGGCTGCTTGGGATCGGGCATGACGACGCCCAACCCGATGACTACTGCACCGCAGTAGGGGTTTTCCGTGGCTTTCATGGGGGTCCTCGACTTATCCACCGTTTCTGTGTGGCTGGCGGTGGATGGGTTGGGGGTATCAGGCGGCAGCGCGGATGGGCTCCGCTCCGGCAAGCAGCAGGGTGAGCTTGCTGACATCGCGGATCCGGCATTCACCGCGCCAGTTTGGGGCGAAGATGAGGAACATGGAGCCCTTGGGGTTTCCCTTCATCTCCTCGCCGGTTGCCTTGTTGATGAAGCTCACCCGGCCGTTGCGCCACTTGCCGTTCTCATCGTGGTAACCAGTGATGTGGCGGACCTCGCTGGCGCGCTCACAGGGGTACCATTCCGTACTGGTGTCCTGGGGGACCAGCATGACGGTGCCGATGCCGCGCCCCTGCTGCTCGATGGCTTTTTCCACCCACGGTCCGATATCGGAGTAGGGCGGATTGAGCCATGTCCAAGGCGAGCGCACTGACGGGCTGATAAAGTCGCCCCAGTCCACGCTCAGGGCGTCGATATCCGGTGTCAGGTACTTCTCGCAGAGCGCAGTTTCCGGCAGTGCGGCGGCATCAAGGGCGAAGTTGAATTCCAGATCCAGCGCCCGGAACAGCCAGAGCGGTGTCTGGGTCATGTCCCGGGTGCCGGTGGGGGTAGTGGAGCCACGGTAGTCTGCCATATTGGAACCTCTCCTTTTGGAACCGTGTCATCAGTAGTTGATTGTCAGGTGGTCGATCTTGTTGCCAGCGATGTGCTTGATAAGGTTGATGGCTTTTTCTTCCTCAATTCCCAGGCCCATCAGGTCCATCAGGATGGCGTTGTTGATGGTGCGGCGGTGCTCCATATCGGCGGCGCGTGCAGCATCCTCTGAGGCTTTCTGGCGCTGCTCGTCGGCGATGCGCTGACGCTCTTGCTCAGCAGCGCGAGCGGCGGCCTCTTCCGCCTGGCGTGCAGCGTTTGCTTCGGCCTGCTGGCGGGCCAGCTCGGCGGCTTCGGAATCACGCCGGGCCTGCTCTGCAGCCTGCTGTGCCACCTGGGCTTGGCGTTGGGCCTCTTGCTCGCGGTGCTGGGCGGCTTCACGCTCCAGGCGCTGGCGATTCTCTTCCTCCCGGCGGGCTTGCTCCGCCGCCTGCTCGGCTATCAGGCGCTCGCGGTCGATGCGATCCTGTTCGGCCTGCTTCTGGCGCAGTTGCTCCAGCTCTGCCTGCTCGGCTTCGTACTTCTGGCGGGCTGCCAGGGCCTCGCCGAGGCGCTTGGTTGCGAGCTCCTTGGCGACGGTCGCCTGGGGCAGCAGCTCTTTCCAGGAGTCGTCCAGGGCGTTCTGCTCGACCTCCTGCAGCATGACCTGCAGGTCAGCGGCGGCGATCTCGATGCTGGCAGAGGATCCCAGTTCATTGAGGCGGGCCAGTCGGGATTGCAGTGCTGCCACTCGGGCTTCCTCTGCCGCTTCGTACTGGGTGAGCGGGGCGCGCACCTCGTCTTTCAGGGCGTCCAGGGTGTCGCGGATCTGCTTGCGATTGGCGTCGATGCGCTTGGGGATCTCCTTGAACTTGTCCGTTTGCTCTTTGCCGAGCCCGTCCAGGTAGGTCTTGGTGCGGGCGACGGCATGGGCGATGCTGGCGACCTCCTTGCGGCCCTTGGCGGTGGTGATGTCGGGCACCAGGCTGGTTGCCTTCTGGCGAATGTCAGCCAGCAGTTCAGCAATCCCCTGGCCCTCAGTGAACAGGGCGACGGCGGAGGTGGGTTCGATGACAACCAGTTGGGCCTGGGTTGTCTCTGTTTTGGCTTGTTCGGTCATGGCGGGTCCTTAGGATTGAAAAGGCCCGCAGTGAGCGGGCCTTGTTGGTTATTGCTGGGCGCTGTGCCCGGTACTGAGCTGCTTCTTGCGCTCGCCGGCGATCTGCTTGATACCTGCGATGATATTCTGGTCGCCGGTTTCGTTGGCCCAGGTCCAGGCGGTGGTGTAGGTCTGCTGCCATTCGGTGGTATCACATGCCCCCTCGATGGCGGCGCAGTGGTCGGCGTAGGCGTTGGCGTGGTCCGCCTGGGCGGGTTCGGCCATCTGCTCATGCTCCAGGGTGACCGATTCGATGCTCTGGCCGCGGATGGCATCCAGGGTGCGGCTCTTTGCCGGTGCGCCATGCTGCGGTTGGCTACCTGGGATCTCGTTGATGATGATCTCCTTGCCCTCCATCTCCTCGGCGGTGGGCTCGCTACCGATCTCCGGCCAGGCCTTGCGTAGCGCCTGCGCCTCGGTGCATTTGGCGAGCTGGGCATAGGGCCGCTTGCGCCACATGGCGTTGGGGCACTCGGTCTTGCCGCTCTGGGTGGCGTAGTTCTCCTTCCAGCGCTCCAGGGCGTGGAAGGCAACCCGCTGGCCGTTGACCATCTTATAGACGGTGTACTTGCACCACTGCGGGTAGGTGACCTTGATCTTGGCGCTCTGGTTGTAGGGGTCTTGGAACTCTTCGGTCACATCCGGCCCGAACACGGGTTCGTCGGCACCGGCGTAGTTGCCGGAGCGATCAGCCTGGATCCGGTACATGCCGATCCCGGGCATCGGCACATCCCGCCAGACCTTCTCTTTGGTGCGGGCATCGGTGACCTGCATGGGGACAAGGTGGACCGGCTTGAGCAGAATATCCAGGCCGCGGGCCCTGCAGTAGTCGATGGCCATGACCACCGAATCGGGGTTGGCTCCCGGGTAAATGGTGTTGCACAGGGCGTTCCAGGTCGGCTCGTCGATGCCACGCTGGACGAGGATGGGGAACTGGGCGGCGAAGTTCTCGACCGCCTGCTGTTTGATGCTGGTGATGTTGCTCATGCTGCTTTCCTTGTCGCCCAGGCTGGGCGCTGGAGGGGTTTGAAGTCGTGCCAGTCGTTGTTGACCCGGCAGTCGTGGAAGCGATGGAGGTCGCGGCGGAACAGGTCCTTGCCCGCATCCTTCCAGTCATCCGTCAGGGGGCGCACCCGCACCGGGTAGCGGCCACAGTTCACACTGGTGCTGACCGCCAGAAAGACGAATTCCGGCTCCTCGCCCATCACCCGGTGGAAGCCTTCGGAGTACATGGCATCCTGCACGTGGTAGCGGAAGTCCTCGACATGGCGCTCGAAGCGCCCCATATCGTCCACCGACTTCACGTCGATCATGATGGGGTGATTGCTCAGGTGGCGGTCTGGTCGGATCCGGCACAGCTCCTGGGTCTGGGGGTCAATCCAGTAGAAGGAGACCTCGCTGTGCCCTTCCTGCTCCAGCAGCCAGCGGGCGTCCGGGTGGGCCATCACGCTGTCGCGCATCAGGTAGAGCTTGCGTCCCTCCTCGGTATCCATCACCGTCTTGCCCAGCTCTGCGCAGCCTGCCAGGAACTCGGCCTCTTCAGCCTTGCCGGCGTTGGTGCGGCGGTTGAACGGTGGGGCGATGATGAAGCGGCTTTCGAACTCGTCCGGTTCGAGCAGTAGGCAGTGGATGGCGCTGCCCATGTCGAAGGCTTTGAGCTTCTCCTGGTCGAGCGGGGCGTTCTTGGCCCAGATGTAGGTAGCCGGGCTCTCGGCTATTTGGTCGAGCTGGCTTTTGCTGACCCCGGGGCCAGCGTGGTACTCCTCGTTGGAGAGGCCGAACACCCGACCAAGCGGGTGCGCGGCGGAGGTGTCGGCGATGGCGTTCATGCTGCGCTCCTGTGCTGGTACTGCTCCCATTGCTCCTCGCTCATGGCGTCGTGCAGGGCGGCGAGGTGACTGCGCCAGGCGGCCTGGGCCAGGGCGGCCAGGGCGGCGTCCATCAACTGCTTGGTGAGCTGCATCAGCGGGGCAGGATCGCCCTCGGTCATCAGCAGGAACATCGCCTGGTTGAGCTGCAGGCCCTGGTCGTGGTTCACCTCGGCCAGCAGGGTGGACAGGTCGGTATCGAGCTGGCCGGCCAGCAACAGTGGCAGGTTCTCTTCGCTCCACTCGGCAATCCACTCAGCCCTGGCGCTGGCCTCGGCCTCGCGGCTTTCCAGCAGGGTGAGAAGAGCTGTTTCGTTGGTCATAGCTACATCTCCATTTCCAGTCGCAGGGTGCGCCGTTCGTGATACTCCTCGATGGCGCGGCGGGTTGCAGTGCGTTGGTGGGCAAGCTGGCGCTCTGCTGCGCCGGGTTCGACGGTCACGCTGTAGTGATGCTGGGTGCGGGGCGGCATTGAGCCGCGAAATCCCATCATCTGGGCTTCGGTCAGTGGCTTCATGGTCTGGGTCCTGGTGGTAATCGCCAGCAAGAAACGTTAACTTGGAATCATTTGACGCTTCATTTGCTGGGGGAGTTATGGCGTGGTTTAAGGTGGTTACGGACAGCACTAGCAGTGCTCAATACAAGCGAATTTCTGAGTGGGACAGTGTGTTAATTGCTCAGGGCACTGTTGGGCACAAGGTGTTCTCGGTTCTCAGTGACGACCATAAGCAGGTGACATACTTTCTGTCTGATGAGTTTGAACCGATAGCGTTGGCGCTTAAGGCGGTGCCTTGCGAGATGCCCTCAAAAGCCAGCGAAAATTCGCTTAAGCTCGTCATCGGGGATCCCTCTGTCCTTCACTCGAGCGAGTAACCCTCTGATTGCATCGAACCGAGGGGTGAAGTAGTTCCTGACGAAGTTGAACTCCGCAGCCCCATCGCCATCGATGAAGCCATTGCTGTAGATGTTGATGACTCTCCCGTCACGACTTGTGAGCTGGAAGATAAGCAGTGGTTCGTCTCTATCCGTCTGAAGTGGCATTGCGAGCTCCTCTTGCGGGTTTAGCCTTGCGTCACGGGTCCTTCACCTTGGCCGGTCGTCAGCCAGGCGAAGTGGGCCGAAAGCTCGGGGTGCTGTGCTATCAACAGCAGGGTGCCGCCGCTGATGTCCCGGTAGTTCAGCTCGTAGTTCTTGAGCGTGGTTGCCGGGATGCCCAACTTGTCGGCGAACTCCGGCCGGCTGAAGCCGAGGCGTTCACGCAACTGGCGCAGGCGCTTGCGGCAAGCATCATTGAGCGGAGGGATGGTCAGGTTGCTTTGGTCGGTACGCTTTTTCATGGTCTGGGTCCTGTGGTGGTGCAAACAAAAAAACCGGCTCGAGGGCCGGGGGGGGTGGTGAACTGGGATGGTTGAATAAGGCAATAAAAAGCCCAGCGGGTGCTGGGCTTTCGGTAAGACAATTTAATTACGGTTGGCGTTTAATAAATGCAACAGCCAGAGTACCGAGTGCTGCCGTGGCTATGGTGCCACCTAGCCAAGGTTGGCCGTGAAGGCCGACATACCCACCGCCAACTACGCCGATCATGCAAACGGCAACGGCGCATAACATGCCGAATAGTCGTTCGCTCAATATGTATCGGTCAACTCGTCTACTTCTGGCTCGACGGTGCTCAGCTTCGAGCTTGGTCTGTTCCACAACAAAATCGACAAGGTCAGGTCGGAAGGTATGCAGTTGCTCAAGTTGAGCCACTGGTAAAATAGGTGAATCTGAATCGTGCGAGCTGACGGCCACTTCGCTGCCGTTAGCGCTCTTTGCTCGCATCTGATGTTGCTTTGCCATAGACGGTATTGGCACTCTTGGTGAAGTCCCGACCGAGAATCTTCACGTCTTTACTTAGGTTCTCGGCATCTTCTTTAAACCCATTTGAATGGGCATAGGAACGAGGCTGGAAGCCAGTAAAAAGGCTCGAAAATCCAGACAGGATGTTACGTAAATTGTTCATATATTCTCCAGTCAACGGGTAACTTGAGGTTACATTGACACTATCAGTATCTTTTTTTAATACCATAAAAGCAATGTTTTGTGCCCCTAGCAGGTTCATTTTGTGAGCTGGTTAGTCCCCTCCGGAGTAAGATAAATCAGCCTGCAACCCCCTGATGCAAGGGGCTCCAGGCTGGCCACTGTTGCCAGTGGCCACCGTTCACGTTCACGCACCGCCTTCCGGATTGAACGGGGTATCGGCGCATCCCTACCGGCATCGGGATTCGTGGTTGTGAGCCGGTTCCATGTTGTTAAAGAGCAGGCCCAGCCGAATTTGGCGTGAGCGAAGCCAAAGCATCCTTGCGGTGCTTGAGAAAGAGGCTTTGGCTACGGCGCTATGAGGGAAGCGCCAGACCCGGGTCAGATGGCGTTGCGGTGGAACTCGGCCCGCCAGTGGAGGAGGGCGCTCTGCTTGGTGATGCCGGCGGTGCGCTTCTGGGCAGCACGTGCGGCGACGATGTGGTGTTGCTCGGTGGCCATCATGGCCAGATGCAGGCGCTGTTTGATGGCTCGGCGGCGAGCGGTATTGCCGTTCAGGCGGTCAGCGATGGCAGTTACAATCTGGTCTGCGCGTTTCGCGGCCCTGGAAAAAATGCGCTTGGTCATGGTACATTCACTCCTGTTGGCGAGTTGGTCCTCGCTAATTCCCACGTGATTCGTCATGCTGGGTCCTGTTGCTAGGGTTGGTCCCCTAGCAACATCCGATTGGGGTGGTACCCCAGTCCTTCAAAGCCCGCCTCGTGCGGGCTTTGTCGTTCTTACGCGCTGGTGAGGCGCCTCACTTCTGCCCTGGTCAGGGGCCGGGTCCTGTTGCTGGTTGTCGATGATGCTTCTCAACCGGTTGAACACTGAGCCAATGCTCATGCGGTTGAGTGCTCCCGCTCTTGGCGGGAGCGACTCGTTACGCAGCCGCTTGCAAGCTGGCTGCCCGGGCCCGGTGTTCCTTACCCGCCTCGGTCTTGACGGTGTAGAACAGGCCACCCCCGCGGCGTTTGCCGAGGTCGGTGATGTCGGTGATCACGGCCGGCACGGAGACGCGGGTACGGGGGTTGGTGTATTGCACTTGGTCATTCACTTTCATGAGTTGGTCCTCTGTTTGGTTCTGTTTGTGCTCAAGCTATGAGCGGTTCGATTGTTTTACCGAACAAGGTGAAGGTTAATCTTCGAGAACGTAAGCGTCAATGAAAAATGTTCGTTAAAGCGAACTTTTTTTGAGAGCGGTGCCGTCGCCCCTAAATGACAGGCACAAAAAAGCCCGCGTGAAGCGGGCTTGATGGGGGGAGGGGCAGGCTACTCCTTTACGTCACGACGTAGTTCAACCATCCGACCATAAACAATTGCATCTTTGATTGGCACAGTGCCGAGACGCTGATCATCTGTTACGAGGCTAATGCCTGATAGGCCATCAAGGGCTTTGAGAAGCCTGCGCTGCTTGTTGTCACCCAACTGGACCAAAAGTATGTCTTCATGACTGGGGGTTCTGTCTGCCAAGTCAATTACGCAGATATCACCAGTCTTAATGCCGGAGCCAGCGAGATTGTCATCGTTGGCAACCACTCCAATGAGTTGCCCGTCCAACTCGCTAAATATATGGCGCCCGCTATCCAGGGTAGAGAGCGCATCAGACGGATGCTTCCCCAGTTCTGACATCTCCCATACAGGTACTTTCCCGAGGTTGGTGTCGGTCACGTAGGTACCACTTTCTTTGCCGGTGTAGAGCCAAAGCGGGTCACAGCCAAGGGCTTTGGCAATAGAGAGAAGGCTACTCACTCGCAAGTCTTTTAACGGGTCCGACAGCAGGACGGAGATCACGGCCTTGCTGATCCCTGATTTGCGAACCAGGTCAGCCTGCTTGTAGCCACGCTCCTTCATCATGTATTCCAGTCGATCTCTAAAAGAGGTCATGTCGTTCCCGTTCGCTAATTAAAACACAGATGTATTTTCACCTATTACATGTCCGGAATGTCGATGGTTGACTTGTTCGCAAAAGCGAACCAAAATGACGCCTCCACTCAAGGGAGCAACAAAGGACCCTGACCAATGAAAAAACAGGACGCCATCAATTTCTTTGGCGGCAATAACGCTCTTGCCCGGGCGCTTGGTGCAGGCAAAAGCACTGTGTCCGAATGGCCTGAAGTCATCCCAGAGCAGTTTGCAACCCGCATCCACTTCAAGTCAGGCGGAAAGCTGGATTTCGGCTTGGAAGATTACCGTCCTGTTCAACAGGACTCCCAGCAGGCCGCCTAACCACCGGCCTGTTTTTCCACCCAACACAGAGGACCAACTCCATGGGAAGAATATCGCTCCCCGATCATGAAAAACTCGACACGCTGTCACCGCTGAAGGTGCGTGGCACCCCGGGCCAGCGTCAGGTGTGGCAGGAAGTCGGTGCAGAACTGCGCATGACCGAAACCGCATTTGCCCGCACCTCGTTGCTGATCCTGCTCAAGGCCATATCTCAACATGAGCCACAAATCCTGGCGAGGGCCGTGAAACGGGCCAATCGGAGCCTGCTCGACCAGGGATATCCGCCCGTGACCGTCGAGGAGATCCTGGACGGCTCCGGCCTTCCCGAGCGCGGCTTGCTCCAGTTCAGCCCGGATGACGAGGCCGCCTACAACGAGGAGCGCCCCCTTCGCCCCCTGCAAAAACTCATCAACTTCGTCCTCGGGAGGTAACCCATGACCACGCAACTCCGCCCGCCGCGCCCGGCTTCCCAGCATGTCAGCGATCGGGACAACATCATCTTGAAATCGGTCATGCATGAGCTGGCCCTGGCCCTCGATGAGCCGCTGATTTCGACTGCCCATGCCGCCGGTACCGACCGGCAGGCCCTGCGCCTGGCCCGCGAGCTTGAGGCTCGCACCCTTGAACGCGCCGAGAACCAGCCTAGCGCCTAATTTCCCTGGCCCGCCTCACCACCGGGCTTTACAAACCAGGACCCAGCCAATGACCAATTCAACCATGGCCCATGGGGGCCACCCATTGCCTCATGATCTCGACCACTGCCCGCGATGCGGCAGTGAACTGCGATCCAGTACCGATGACCACGTATTTGAGTGCCCGGCCTGTGCCTACACCGAGCAGGAGGTGCTTCATGCGTAAGTCACAAGTCGCCTCAATCTGCCGCCACACCTTCAACCTGTTCGACGAAATCGTCGTGGACAACTTCGCGGGTGGCGGCGGGGCATCTACTGGGATCGAAATGGCGCTGGGCCGTAGCCCGGAGATCGCCATCAACCACGACCCGGATGCAATCTCTATGCACACCGTCAACCACCCTGACACCGAGCACTATTGCGAGTCGGTGTGGGATATCGTGCCGCGCGATGTCGTTGCTGGTCGCCCTGTGGGGCTGGTCTGGCTGTCACCTGACTGCAAGCACTTCTCCAAGGCCAAGGGCTCGACCCCGGTCAGCAAGAAGATCCGGGGCTTGGCGTGGGTCACTCTGCGCTGGGCCGCCACAGTACGCCCCCGGGTGATCATGCTGGAGAACGTCGAGGAGTTTCAGACCTGGGGCCCGCTGCTGATCGACTCGGAGGGCAACGCTCGCCCTGACCCTGCAAAAAAGGGCCGCACCTTCAACAGCTTCATCAACGCCCTGCGCCGCCAGGGCTACAAGGTGGAGTGGCGGGAGCTGCGTGCCTGCGACTACGGCACCCCCACCATCCGCAAGCGCCTGTTTCTGATTGCACGCCGTGATGGCGCCCCCATCGTGTGGCCCAAACCGACCCATGGCGACCCCGCCAGTGCTGAGGTGAAGTCCGGGAAGCTGCTGCCGTGGCGGACCGCTGCTTACATCATCGATTGGTCAATTCCTTGCCCCAGCATCTTCCTCACCAAGGAAGAAGCCAAAGCCCAGGGGCTCAACGTTAAGCGGCCACTGGCCGAGGCTACGATGCGCCGGATTGCCAAGGGGGTGGAGCGGTTCGTCATCGACGCCGCCGAGCCGTTCATCGTGAAGTGCAATCACACCAGCAACCGCACTGTCTACGATGCTTTCCGTGGTCAAGGGCTCCATGAGCCTCTACAGACAGTCACCGCTGCCCCAGGGTTTGCTCTGGTGCAACCACAACTTGCCCCCTTCATCACTGAGCATGCCAACGCCAGTCATCAGCGCAACATGCCTGCGGATGAGCCGCTGCGTACCATCTGCGCCGAGGTTAAAGGAGGGCACTTCGCCCTGGTATCGCTGGAGTTGCAACAATTTGCAGATACGTGGTTTGAGTGTGGCGTTTGCCACAACATATATCAGGACAAACATGAACTTGGCTGTGACTGTGGGGAGGGCATCAACAGGAAGCCGGCAACTTTAACCCAGGTAGAGTCTGCTTGCCCGGACGATAGCTGGAGCTATAACGGCAATTTATCTGCTCAATTTATCGCTCGCCAGTTCGGCAACTCTGTCGGCCAGTCAGTGGAAGACCCCTTGGGGACTGTCATGGCCAAGGCCGACAAGAGCCAGTTGGTCACCGCCTTCCTAGCCAAGCATTACACAGGCGTCGTGGGTGCCGAGCTGACCCAGCCGCTACCGACCGCTACCACCGTTGACCACAATGCTCTGGTGACCAGCCACCTGGTAAAACTGCGCGGCACCTGCCAGCACGGCCAGCCAGTAACCGAACCCATGCCCACCGTTACCGCCGGCGGGCTGCATATCGGTGAGGTTCGGGCCTTCCTGCTCAAGTATTACGGGACAGATTCGGCCATCCCCTGCTCCGAGCCACTGCATACCGTCACCACCAGGGACCGCTTCGGTCTGGTCACCGTGCGTGGCGAGGATTACCAGATCGTCGATATCGGCATGCGGATGCTCGAACCCCATGAGCTGTTCGCCGCCCAGGGGTTCCCGGCCGACTACGTGATCGACCACGACGCCACCGGCAAGAAGTTCACCAAAACAGCACAGGTGGCCCGCTGCGGCAATGCCGTGTGCCCGCCACTGGCTGCCTCCCTGGTTCGCGCCAACCTGCCAGAGATGTGCGCAGATGCACAGGAGGTGGCGGCATGAGTATGTTACTGATGGCCAAGGCCATGAGCATCAAGGTGGGTAATCCACTTCGGAAGTTGGTGCTGATCAAGCTGGCGGACAACGCCAGCGATACTGGCGAATGCTGGCCGTCGTACCAACACATTGCAGATCAGTGTGAGATCTCCCGGCGCTCAGTGATTAATCATATCGATGCGCTATGTGACGCGGGGCTCCTGACTAAGGAATCTCGGGTAGGGCCTCAAGGGAAGAGATCGAACGTCTATGTGCTGACATTGGATAGTGCAGGAGCTGCACATCCAGAGGTGCAGGAGATTCACCAGGGTAGTGCAGGAGCTGCACTAGGGGGTGGTGCAGGAGCTGCACATAGAATCAGTCACTCTTTAGATCCAGTCATTGAACCAAAGATCCCCCCTGTATCCCCCCAGGGGGACAAACGCCCAGACAGTGGGCCGCCACGACGAGGTACCCGTTTGCCGAGTGACTGGGTGCTGCCTGGCGAGTGGGGGAGGTGGGCTCTCCAGGAGACAGGGCTCCCCAGGGAGCGGATCCTGCTGGAGGCAGCCACGTTCGCGGATTACTGGCAGGCGCTGCCCGGCGCCAAGGCGGTCAAGTTGGACTGGGAGAAGACCTGGCGCAACTGGATACGCCGGGCTGCCAGCTCGTTCCGTACCACTGCGCAGCGCAAGCCACTGGAAAACCTACAGGCGGCCCAGCAGGCCGCTAAGGCACTCAGGGAGTCGGGGAGGGGGGGCTATGACGACAGCACTCCGCTCTGACGAGGCGACGGCCCTGAGCGCAACAGGGGAGGTGCTGCAGGTAAGCGCCCGCATGTCGGTATTCCTCGCCGAGGAGTTGCTGCCGCTAATGGCTGGACTTTGGCCAGCCAGTGCCAACCAGTTGGACAGCAATGCCCGCGGCGTGGCGCTGGCCTGGGGGAGCATGCTCAGGGGATTCAATGCGCAGCAGATCCGCGAGGCAGTGCTGCAGCTTGGGGAAGATGCTGATCGGCAGTTCGCGCCGCGGCCGGCAGAGGTGAGGGGCACCATTTTGCGGAATAATCCCGCCCCCTGCGCCGCACCAGTTGGCCGCCAGGTGTCTCTGCGAGTATGTGAGATGGAGGCGGAAGTGAGGGTGTACCTGCGGGATCGCAGTGTGCCGGCAGAGGAAGTCAAGGCTGAGCTGCGGAAGGTGTTGGCTGAGAAAGCCCGACAAGGTGTGACAGTGTTGTGATCTATAGATGGAACTCCACTCTAAAAAGACATCAATATCATGAAAGATGCTGGTATAATGGCTCCGTATAAAATTGGAGAACTTTGAGTTGATTAAAGCTGTTGACCTATTCTGTGGCGCTGGAGGTCTCACGCATGGCTTGCAGCGTGCAGGTATTGATGTTGTTGCTGGGTATGACATTGTTGAATTTTGCCGACATGCCTATGAATATAACAATCATGCTAACTTCATTAATAAGAGTGTGACCGAATTGACGGCCAGTGAACTTGCAGCTCACTTTGCTGGAGCTGATATATCTCTGCTCGCAGGCTGTGCTCCGTGCCAACCATTTTCTACATATTCTAGAAAGAAAAACCCTCAAGACGATGAGCGTTCAGAACTTCTTGGTCATTTTGGGGAACTGGTAAGACAGGTTTTACCTGATTACGTGACAATGGAAAATGTTCCCGGCATGAAAGCTAAGAGTATTTTCCATGATTTCATTAAGATATTAAGTGATGCTGGTTATTATATTGACTATAAAGTGGTTTTCTGCCCAGATTATGGCATGGCCCAGTCAAGAAAGCGACTAGTGCTTGTCGCCTCACGATTGGGGCCAATAAGACTAATCGCCCCAACGCACACTAAAGGAAATTATATTACAGTGAGGGATGCAATTGCGTTTCTCCCACCAATAATTGCTGGTGAGCAGCATGATAATGACCCGCTACACAAAGCTTCAGGCTTATCTGATATAAATCATCTTCGGATAAAAAGTTCAAAGCCCGGTGGCACATGGTTAGATTGGCCAGAGAACCTAAGAGCTGATTGCCATAAAAAGGTATCCGGGAAAACGTATATTTCTGTGTATGGTAGAATGGAGTGGGATAAAGTTAGCCCTACAATGACCACTCAATGTACTGGCTTCGGCAATGGCCGCTTTGGACATCCAGAACAAAATCGAGGTATAAGCCTAAGGGAGGCTGCGCTGCTTCAGTCTTTTCCTGAAAGTTATGAGTTTCTGCCTAAAGATGCAAAGCACGACTTGGCACCACTTGCAAAGATGATAGGAAATGCAGTGCCAGTAAGATTGGGTGAAATCATAGGGAAGTCAATAATCCTGCATGCTCAATCATTGGGGATTATTTCAAAATAGGTTTTTTAGGGCCAAATAAATTTGGCCCAATAGATACCAAATTATTCAATAGTTAATCTTCTATCCATCTCCCTTAATATATCTGCTTTATTTTTGGGCTTATATGATAATCTGCGGCAAGCATAAATTAGCTTTCCTGCAATTATATCGGCCTCCATCTTGCTAAGAACTACATCACCATCATCTAGGTTTATGTTTGCCCAGGCTGATTCGACATCTAAAGGCCTAGACGGGGTGAAACCACTGATGTTAAATATATCGTGTTGGTTTTGGGTTATCCAGCCAGCCCCTACTTCCGAGACTGCGGCCCAACTTTGTGACATTTCTTGGCTCGTAACATAAATGACATACATTTTCTCATCAGAATAACTGTTCACGAAGAAGTCTCTTAAATAGTCATAAATTGGTTGTTTCTGAGGTATTCTTGAGTCTTCATTATCTGATGATGTATATATTATGACTTCTGCGGGTATCCCAGTGTAAATAAGCAAATCATAAATAAGGTCGCATATTGGTTTGTTTTTAGAACTGTGACTTAAGAGTAATTTCTTTTTGTGTTCATCTATGGTCCTTTTAATTCCAAGATCAGGAAGAGTCTTGTTAATTGCTGTTTTCACAAGGTGCTGTATTTGCTGACTGTCCCCGCCAATTGTATCGGATATTTCTTGGGCAGCTTCTTCTGAGGCCTTTGATTTGAATCCCTCTATTTTCTCTTTAAATATAGCTTCTCGTTCTTTATTTTTTCTGTTCTTTTCTTCCTCTGCTATGCTCTTTTTATATGACGCATATCTTGCCCGTAACGAAATAATGGCAGGTAGTAACTCATCCCTTATATATTTAGTCGCTTTGTCATATCTCAAATCGTCACTTTTGTAACCCTGCCTGTTACTAAGTGCCATATCTGGAAGAGATGTTTCCTCAAAAAGATCTATGTGAAGTTGTCCAACCACATAAACTTCATTAAGCGCATTTTTACCGACTAGAGGAAGAATGTTAAATTCACCCAGTTTACCATTGGATATTATAGATATGAAATTGTCAGGAAAATCAGTTTTATCTTTTTTCTTCCCTCTTGATGATCTATAGGCGCCGATCCAGCCCTTTATCTCAAGGTTATAATCTCGTATCTTTCCTAGTTTATCTTCTAGTTTTATGCGTTCAATGTATGAAGGTTTTTTTATCTTAAGTTTATTTTCATACTCTTCTTTATTGTCAATGTTCAATTGAATATCTAAAAAATCATGAAGGTATGAAAAATTATCACCGAGAGTAATTAAAGCACCCAACTCTTGGATAATTTCTTTTTCAAATGAATCAATGACCGTTTTGTTTTTACCAATCTGAATATGTATTTTGAAGTTTTCATTTATGAGTGGAAATATTTTCAGTAGATTATTCTTTGCCGCCTTCAAGGTTTTATGGAACTTATACTGCGGTGCATCCATTACGATAGATGTTCCATGATCTTTTATATTGTAAAAATTTATATCACTTTCTTGAATCGGTTCGAGTTTGTGATCTGCACCTACATATCTGGATAGAATAAATCCTGACTTATCGCCATCTTTAATTGTTTTAATCTTTACATTTTCTGAAACAGATAAGGCGGCTAGTTTACCCACGCCTTTTCTTCCCATTTTTTTTCTTGTTTTATTACTGCCAGTGACATAAGAGTTTTCTTCATTGGTTCTGCTTTCTTGGGCTACACTAAGAAAGTTTTTTACACCAACATCATAAGACATACCATTGCCATCATCTTCGACAATGATTGAGGAACTATCGGAAATTATATATACGTTTTTTGCATTTGCATCATAAGCATTAGCTATTAACTCAGCTAAAACATAATAAATGTTTGTGTATAAGT
The DNA here is from genome assembly GCF_040908105.1 of Aeromonas sp. R7-2. Lineage (NCBI taxonomy): Bacteria > Pseudomonadati > Pseudomonadota > Gammaproteobacteria > Aeromonadales > Aeromonadaceae > Aeromonas > Aeromonas sp. R7-2. The sequence continues at coordinate 60,533 of NZ_JBFODC010000019.1, forward strand.
TGGGGCCGAGTAGCTCAAGTATCCTTGGGTCTATATTGATAGTGTATTCTTTGGTGCTCATTTTATTTTCCAGCTACTATCTATAAGGTTAAATAAATATGTACTAAACAATGAAGGTAATTTAACTCGATTATTAAGGATGTGAAATATCCTCACAAGGTAAATAATGAGATTTAATATGGTCTAAACAAATCTCATGTGACTGTTAGGGTGTTTGCCCTTTCGAATGCTCTAAAAATTCGAACATCATATAAAGAACTATGCTACCGCCCCTAAGTTCCAGCTCCCAGATTGCTGTTTTTGACCTGTGATCTGATGACCGTTCCTTGTAATGGGTAGGCCTTGCATGGAGCTTGGGCACCGTGCGGAAATCGTATCTCAAACGATGCCGATTGTTGAGCGAAAAGAAGGGGGATTTGAGAGGGGACCACAGATTCGTGGAGGGGGGCTGCTGAGGAAGTTAGCAGAGCAGGGATGGAGCCCTGCTCCTGAGGGTCGTGTTAAGCGGAAAGAACCGGCTCAGCCCTGAAAATCTCGTCACGGTGATAGGCGAGGTATCGGGCTTGCTTGGGTTCAAAGGGGGCGACGTTCAGGGGTAGCTCAACGCCCCACTGCTGCAGCGCCTGCTCGATGCTGGGCTCAGCACACAGCAGGTCGCCGGCGTCAGTGAAGGTTATCCAGCCACGGTCGAACAGCTTGTCGATGTGAGGGGAGAGCAGTAAGCCGTTGTGGCCATCCAGGCGTTCAGCGTTATTGCTCTCACTCCAGGGCCTGATGTGGCTGGCAATCAGCAGGGACTTGTTGGTGACGCCAGTGATTCGGCAGGTTGGTTCAATCTACTTGATTCATTGATGGAAAAGGCCTTGAGGGCCCTTCCATCGCTCATATAAAAAATCTACTCATCTATCCGGCACGAAATCCATTTACTTGGCTCAACATCGATTCTCGTATAACTCTTTAACCCAATACCTAGCTTGCCACTCTTTTTACCGGTTAATTGCGTTATACCCAGGACATAATAACATTCGTCAATAAGCATGTGGTCGGGTCTGACTTTATCACCGACAATTATGTCAGAGGCTTTTTTTCTTATAAAAACCCCTTCATTGCCATCAATTGTTTCTCTGGCATGAATATGAATGCTTTGGTTGCAGGCTGGACAGCTCCACGTTATTTTAATTTCTTCGCGTTCATATTTATTGTCACAATCAGTGCACCAATATTCCTCTTCAGGGAAATAATTCACATGTGTCACTTCATTTTTCCTTGATTAGTAATCACTATTATCATAAAAGTCATTAATGAAATTGCTTACGCGACTCTGGAATTGGGCGTTCAGATACACCCAGCAATTGTCATTTGAAGTATAAGTATACTCGCATCCATTAATGTTAACTCCAAATATTGCTAAGTCATTGCATGGACTATCGGGATTGCTCGAGTATTCTCCTGGAGCTATCCATATGTCATACCAGCCCAAATGTTTAACGTTGATAACATTTACTGTTTCTGACCTAACAAAACTATTGGCTGCTTCACTATTTGGTGCAGGTATCAACAGAACGAAATTCTCATAAGCGGTTTTACACGACAGCTCATAAAATCTAGCTTTCTTGGCCACATAGCCCCCTTTAAATAAACATCTTTCATCACTATTCAATACGAGTGGTTTTCTTATTTCATCAAGTCGTCGCTATTAACAATGAATGAATATCTTTTGATGATGCTCCCTCGCGTGTTAAATGTTAAAAACATAACTCATATGGTACCCATTGTGGAGATGAATTTGTGATTATTCAGGAGATTGTCACAATTTCTTTTGGGGGGTACATATTTTGTACTGTTAAGTCTGTTGAGCCACCGATCGTTTCTGGTACGTGACAGAAATTCTCAACAGTGGGTACCATTGCCAATGCTGGACCTAGACCACCCGGCTCAGAGTAACCAAAGGACCCAGACCATGACCAGAGCACATACCCGAGATCTATCTGCGGCATGCCCTCGCGGCTGCGGCAGTATCCGCAGCATCAAGCCTATCGCCCCTCAGTACACTCCCGAGCAGATCGAACTGTTCCAGAAATTGGTGAGCGCCCAGGAAGGGGAGGTGTTCACTACCTCTCGTCAAATTGCTGAACTGTTTGAGAAGGAGCATCGCAACGTACTGCGAGCTATCCGTTTGCTCGAATGTGACGAGGAATTTACTGCGCTCAATTATGAGCTGACTGATTTCATTGATAAAAATGGCGATTCCAGACCCGAGTACCTGATCTCGAAAGACGGCATGGTGTTCTTGGTCATGGGATTTACTGGCAAAAAGGCTGCCCAGTTCAAACTGCTCTACATCCGTGCGTTCAACTGGATGATGGAACAACTCCACGAGAATCGAGATCTGCAGCATCTCCTGCACGACTTTGCTCGGCGGGAGGCTCTATCTGTCTCCAAAGGTTCTTTCCATGGACAAGGGCTTGCCCAGCGACGTATCGAGAAACGAGCACTGGGTATAGAACAAGCCCAGCTCAAGGCGCGAGCACAGCTGTCCCTTGTACTGACAGGGACAGATGCGGCATGAGCTCCTATCCCAAATATTTCCTCCGTAGCCCTGAAATCCGGTCCCGTGCTTGCCAGTTGGTCGCTGACCTGCCGGTTGACCAGGACAAGCCGCTGGTCATCGAAATCAAAGAGATGACCCGCTCCCTGGCCCAGAACTCAATGCTCTGGGCATGCCTCACCGACATCGCCGAGCAGGTTGTCTGGCACGGCCGCAAGCTCGCCAAGGAGGACTGGAAGCATGTGCTCAGCGCTGCACTGTACCAGCAGGACGTTGTGCCGAATATCGACGGCAACGGCTTCGTAGTGCTGGGCAAGTCTACCTCCAAGATGACCGTGCGCGAGATGCGCGACCTCATCGAGCTGGCCCAGGCTTTTGGCGCTGAACAGGGCGTGAAGTTCGGGGATGAATCCCGCCGCGGCTTCGACTGGGTGGCGGCCTACGGGAGGGCAGCAGCATGAGCAAGACCAAGGCTGATAAGCAGTGGTTGGACGATGTGAGCTCGCTTGGCTGCATTGCCTGCCGGAATGCAGGCCTGGGGCCAAGTCTCGCGGAAATTCACCATGTACGCTCTGGGTCTGGCATGGCCCAGCGCGCCGAGCACACCCGGGTGCTACCGCTTTGCCCCCGGCACCACCGCGCCTGCTATCCCACAGGGTTCCACGCCGCCCCGCGTTCCTGGCAACAAGAGCACGGTAGCGAGGAGACCCTGCTGGAGCAGGTGGCCAGTGAAGTCACCGAACTGCGCAAGAACACCATCGGGAGGGCTGCATGATCCACCTCACCGCCCTCGATGCGGCCCGGTTACTGGGTAGCAGCCCGAAGGTCAGGACCGCAGCCAACCAGGTGCGCAAGGCCCAGCAGATCATGTCCCTGCACGACAAGGTGCTGACCCAGCTGGTCGGCCTTCCTGACCCCGCCACCGAGCTGTTGTTTCACCCCAAGCGCAAATGGCGCTTCGACTACGCCTGGCCCACCCGCATGGTCGCCCTTGAGGTCCACGGCGGGATCCACTCCGGTGGCCGGCACACCCGGGGGAGGGGGTTCGTAGAGGACCGGGCCAAGATGAACGAGGCCACCTTGCTCGGGTGGACCGTGCTGGAAGTTACCCCGGAACACATCAAATCCGGCCAGTTGCGCGCTTGGCTGCTCGCCGCCTTCAATCAGGACCCAGACCAGAGGACCAAACCATGACCCATGCTATCGAAATGGCTCTGCGCCTATTCTCGCCGAAGGGGGCGCTCCATGAGCCCGCCGCCGGCAGGCAGTTCAATGCTCTGGGCCGGGACGAGTTTATCGGCGCCCTGCAGGTTGCTGCAAAGAACAACCCCCAGGGGCTCCAGTTCCTGATGGCCGATCACCTAAGTGATAAGGGGGCGATTCAGGGGCTGCTGGCCCACTTCTGCACCACTCTTGGCAGCAGCGATGCCGGCGGTATGGCCATGGCTATCCTGCTGCGCCGCCCTTTGCCTGAGCAGTTGGAGCGCCTGGTGCTGTCCCACCCGCATTATGACAAGGAGCGCCGCCGGGCGGCCGTGGTGATGGAAAAGGCCAAGCGGGCGCACCGCGCGGGGAATGATCACGAATACCAGCGCCTTCTGGATGAGCGAAACGGGATCCTGTCTCTGGCCAATGACCACTGTGTGGCCGAGATGATGCAGTCAGGGCGCTGCCCTCACTGCAGGGGAACCGGATTGCGGCCACGCCGGGGGGACGAGTGCCCGAAGTGCCATGGCACCGGGCGAGTAGTGCCCGATGCTGAGTTGGTGTCGCGCCGGTTCGGCCAGGAGATGCGCCAGAGTGTCGAACGGTTGGTTGATGAGGTGATCCACCAGGCGTCAGATCTGGCCAAGGTCATGGACCGGCAGGTGCGGGAGATGCGGGCAGCGTGACTAAAGGGGGCTTTATTGCCCCCTTCTCTATAATCCTAAACTAACGTTATCAACCCTTGGGATTTAAGGCTCAGGTTGGCAGACCCTCGGTATTGCTGAATTCTTTGACGCCTCGCTCGATATCTTCTCGTGCCTCTCTGACGAATGAATTTGAGAGGGCAGCCGATCTGAACGATTCATCTATTAGCGCCTTCAGCTGACTCATATCATCGCTTTGATCAATGGCTCGTAGAACCGAGCCGAATGCTACTGATAGAGACGAAAAGTCTTTTTCCAGTTTGTTGAATCGCTCATATAGCATGATCCCGTGTGATTTGCCAAATGAATCAATCCATTTCTGCTGTTCATGTGCAGTTAACTCAATTTCACGAGTTGCACAATCAACGGCTTTGTTCATTCTCATTTCGGTAACTGGGTCATATTTCTGTAATCTTCGAGCGTGCAACCGTTCTTTGTACTCCTTCAGCTCTTCGGCTTTTCCTGGTTGCTGAACGTACTCTTCAAGTCCATTTAAAGCCCAATCCGGTACTCGGCGATAGCTCACCTTGCTTGGTGAAATTAGCCATGCTTGTATGCTTCGAACAGTTACTTTTTGGCCAGTCATTTCAGTAATTGCATCAACAACGAAATCATTGTCATTGCCGAAGTAGCAGTGGATCAGTGAAGAAAGTCGTTGCTGCCTCATTAATTCTTCATTTTGGTTCATTTTCCCATGCCTCTGTAAAATTGCCCCTGCCGCGCACATTGTGCGGCACATTGTGCGTGATGGAATCTTATGCCCAGAAGATGGATTTATGCAAGTAGCATTAAGCGCTTTCACTATCCGGCCATGAGTTATGTTTTAACTGCGAGAAGTTCGCAGAAACTTGTTGTATAGCGGGGGCTGAGCTGCTCCCGTTTCATCATCCACTCCCGGGTATCCCGGCCTCGGGCCGCGAAGAAGACCTTCCCCATTCGCCCCTGATTAATCCTGTCAATCACCTGCATCAGCGCCTCGCTGCGGGGTGATTGCTGCTCCGCTGCGAACAGGTCGCCCTGCTGCATGCCGACCGGGGTGAAGCCGGCCAGCATGACGCCGCCCTTCTGGTACCGCTGTTCGTCGCGCCAGATGCGGGAGAGTAGTTGGGGGATCAGGGCCAGCAGTGCCCGGGTGTCATTGGTGGGCATCGCCAGCTTGGTGCTCACCTGGTTGCCGTAATAGGGCTCCCGGTCGCTGAACGGGCTGGTACGAATGAACAGCGTCACATGGCGGCAGCACATCCCTTCTGCCCGGAGCTTCTCGGCGGCCCGCTCCATGTAGCCGGCCAGCGCCTGGTGCATGGGGCCGATCTGGGTGATGCGCTCTCCGAAGCTCCGGCTGCAGATGATCTGCTGCTTGGCCTGCGCCTCCTGTTCCAGCTCGGCGCAGGGGATCCCCCGCAACTCCTGCACAGTGCGCTCTACGACTACGCCATACCGGCGGCGGAGGCTCTTCGGGTCAGCGGCAACCAGGTCGGCCACCGTCTTGATGCCCTGGGCCTCCAGCTTGGCGGTGAGCCGCCTGCCAATGCCCCATATCTCGTCCACCGGGGTGATCGCCATAAGCCGGGCGCGCCGCGCTTCATCCCGCAGATCCACCACCCCGCCGGTGGCCGGCCATTTCTTGGCGGCGTAGTTCGCCAATTTCGCGAGCGTCTTGGTGGGGCCAATGCCGACCCCTACGGTCAGCCCGGTCCACTGCTGCACCCGCTCGCGAATCTGGCGGCCATAGGTCACCAGGTCGCCCGCCCAGGACTCGCTCAGTTCGATGAAAGCCTCGTCGATGCTGTAGACCTCCACCGCCGGGGCCATCCCCTCCAGAATGGTCATCACCCGGTTCGACATGTCGCCATAGAGGGCGTAGTTGGAGCTGAACCATACCCCGCCCATGGCCTCGAAGAACTGGCGGATCTGGAAGTAGGGCACGCCCATCTTGATGCCGAGCGCCTTGGCCTCCGCCGAACGGGCCACCACGCAGCCGTCGTTGTTGGAGAGCACGACGATGGGCCGCCCCTTCAAATCAGGCCGGAACAGCCGCTCGCAGGAGGCGTAGAAGTTGTTCACATCGACCAGAGCCACGGCGCAGCTCTTGTTCATGGCGCGGGCATCTTGTGGATGACGAAGGTAACCACACCGAAGATCTCCAAGTGCTGCCCGTCACTGAAGTGGATGGGGCGATAGGCCGGGTTCCCTGGTAAGAGGCAGACTGAGGGGCTGAGCTGGAGCTGCTTCACAGTGAACTCGCCATCTACGGCCGCAACAACCACACTGCCATGCACTGGCTTGCTGCTGCGGTCTACGACCAGCATGTCACCATCGTGGATCCCGTGCTCTACCATGCTGTCCCCGGCTGCCCGAACGTAATAAGTCGCGGCCGGGTGCGCTATGCATAGCTGGTTCAGGTCGATGGTCTGTTCCACATAGTCCTGGGCGGGCGACGGGAAGCCACAGGCGGCAGGAGAGAGGAACAACGGGATTTCCAACGCCGGGGCGTCGAGGTCGGGAACTGCAAACATGGTTTTTGGCTCTCAATGCTGTATATAAATACAGTATAGCGATACCCGTGGTGAAGATCACTGTGGAGCGATTGACTCCGGATTCAGGTAATATCGGCAGGTGCCCTATGCGTGGAGTCGCCAATGTCATTCAATCTGTGCTCCCTGCCGAAAGAAGAGCAGGAGAAGGTCGAGGTAGAGAAGGCCGCTGCCTATGCGGTGTGGAAGGAAAGGAACCCCGAGATCAAGATCCCAGCCGAGAGCGAGGCCGGGAACTACAAGGGGGAGATGCAGACCTACTTCCTGCAGCAGGTCGAGCGGTACCGGAAGGTGAAGTAATGCCCCTCGATGCGATTCAACTGGCGATCCTTCGGCGTGTGTTTCAAGTTGAGCCAAAATTCAGCCGAGGTGGTGTGATGGTCACGCCATCAGCAAGCACGCTGGCACCTGCCGTCCACTACATCAGAATCACTCCTGATCAGGATGACATGTTTGTGATTGACTTCATTACGCGCAAGGGCAATGACGCAATGGCGTCAGGATATTTCCATGAGGGACATTTCTACATATCCGAGGAGGTTATTTCTGGCTGGCATTCAATAGACCACCTCGTAGATGTATTGCCGAGAATTACTTGGTAACCCTGCTGGTTGAATCCCCGCCGCCCCAGCGTTAGTATTGCTCAAAGATGGCCAGAGTCCCCGTGACCCTGGCCTTTTTCATTTCTGGCCCGCCTCGTGCGGGCTTTGTCGTTTCTGGAGGGGCGATGACGCCTGACAAGGATCCACAGAACTACAGCGTGCTCGCCTATCTGGCATTCGGCGGGCTGAGCGTATGGGGAGGGCTTGTGACCTACATACAGACGGTGAAACGCGAGGGAAGGCAGTTCCGATGGGCCGAGGCGCTGCTGCAGGTGGTGGTGTCAGGGTTCGCCGGGATGTTGACCATGCTGCTGAGCTGGTACATCGCAGCCCCGCTCCCGTTGTGCGGCTTCATGGCTGGCCTGGCTGGCTTGATGGGGTCGAAAGCACTGGAGCTGTACGAACGCCGGGCAACCGGCTGGATGGGAGGGAAGGAGTGATGGTGAAAATGCGCTGGGTAGATGAAGCCCGTAGGCATATCGGGTTGACGGAGATTAAGGGGCCCCAACACAACCCCGAGATCGTGGCGATGTGGAAGGCCATCAAGCGGGGTGGCATCCGTGATGATGAAACCCCGTGGTGTGCAGCCTTTGTTGGAGCGTGCCTGGAGCGGGTCGGTATTCAGTCCACCCGGTTCGAGGGGGCGCGTTCCTATGCCTCCTGGGGGGAGAAGCTGGAAAAGCCGGTGGCAGGCTGCGTAGTGGTGTTCTCCAGGGATGGTGGCGGACACGTTGGGTTCGTAGTGGGGCAGGACAAGGCTGGCAATCTGCTGGTATTGGGCGGCAACCAAGCTGATGCGGTGAACGTGAAGGCGTTCCCTCGCTCCCGGGTAACCGCATACCGCTGGCCCGCCGGTGAGCCGAAGCCTGTGGGGGAATTGCCTGTGATGGCTGCGGCAGGGTTCTCGAAGTCCGAGGCATAGGCGCAAGCCTTGCCAATATCGCCGGATAACCGGTAACAGCAGAGGAGAGTGCGATGGAACACATCGTTGAGGTGGTCATCAACTGGATTGTCATCCTGATGGCTGTAGTGGGCGGCGCGTCCATGGTGGTGCAGGGGCTGGCCAAGATCGCGGCCGTCACCCCGTCCACCCGGGACGATGAGGTGATCGGGAAGGTGCAGGCCTTCTTGGTTGGCCTGACCAAGGTGCTGGACAAGCTGGCTATGAACCTGCCGGCTGAGAAAGCCAGGAAGCAATAACATGAACAGCTTGCTCCAACTGTTCGACATTCTAACGGCCCTTCTGGGCCGTTGGCTTAAGCGGGAGAGGGCAAGGGAGGTGCAGGAAAGCCATGACAAGAATCATGCGGACCCACAGGGGCGTTTTGCTGAGCGTTTCGGTGCTGCTTCTGGCCAGTTGTCAGACAGCTCCAAGCCACACAGCGAACTGCCCGCCACCCACACCCAGGCTGACATGGAACCCCGCCGCTAATGGCGGGGTTTGTCTTTCTGGGGAATCCACAGCCGACCTACTGGACTATCTCGATGCACTGGAGCGATGCGGTGGTTAATGGCATTACCGTGACCGGGGTTGTTACTCAGGTGAGGGAGTATGACGGGAGTCAGGCCCTGGTCACCCTGAATACTGGCGTCTCCGTCGTAGTACCGGCTACCCATGAGCCTGTACCTGGTGATGCAATCGTCGAAGGCGAGTTATCTCTCTAAATGGCAAAGACCGACTGGGCACAGCTCAATGCAGAGTTCCTGCAGGAGCATGAAGCGACAGGCATCAGTGCGAAAGACTGGTGTGACAGCCGCGGCCTGAACTACAACTCGGCGCGTCGCTATTTGAAATCTCGGGGGCAATCCCCTGCGCAACCTGACAAATCTCGCGTAGCTGCGCAATCTGCGCATTCCGAAGTGCGCAAAACTGCGCAATCTGCGCAATCTGCGCAAAGTGCGCAAACCAAGTGGAATGAGGCCAAGGCCAAAGGGGGAGAGCGAAGAGGGGAGAAGTCCTCCGCATCCACTCGCACTCCGGCAGACTCAGCCCAGAACCCGAAAACAAACGGCCGGGACAGCAGCGGCCGCTTCACCGAGGGCAACCCTGGCAACCCCAACCCGGTCACGAAGTGGAAGCCCGGCGACCGCCCGGCGCTGACCCACGGCGGCTATGCCAAGTTCCTCGATGCCGAGGAGCTGTTCGACCAGGCCCGCGAGCTGCAACTGCGCGACGAGCTGGACTTCACCCGGGCTCGCGTCATCTCCGTCACCAAGCTGCTCAAGGGGCTGCAGCAGGACCTGGTCACGGCCAGCGAGATGACTGACCGCATTGCGCTCTACGACAAGATCCTGAAAGCAGAGCAGGCCCTCGACCGCAACATCCAGCGCATCGAATCCATCGAGCGGACCCTGAGCGCCCTTCGCATCGACGAGGTGAGTGTGCCCAAGATTGAGGAGGACACTCGCCGGATCCGGGCTGCGGCCCGCAAGCTGACCGCCGAAGCCGATCGGATCGAGAAGGATGGCGGCAGCGAGTCCACCCCAGTCAGCGAGATGGTTTCCGAGCTGCAGGGGATGGGGACTGGCGGGCTGATGAGTGGCGTTAAATTCTAGCCCGGCTAACCTTGGATGGGCGCGTCTCAAATGAGGTGCATGGAGTGGAGCGTGTTTATGAAAGGAAGCATATTGGTATTGCCTGTTGCGATAGTTCTCACCGGATGCGGGGCAACTGCTGATTACTTTGCAGACAATGCGTTTCGCATGTACATGTCAAAACCGCTGTACGATGTAAAAGATAATAAAGAGGTACTGAAACCAAGTCTGTTGAACGTGGTGATGAAATCAGATGATGGTAGTGAGGGAATAGTAAGTAAAAAATGTTTTTCTGTAACCAGTAATGATGGTGAGTGTAAACAGGAACGTAATATAGCTATATCAACCATTATGTTGACGTCTGAAGAAATCTGCTTGATTCATAGGCGGAATATGTATGGGAATGAGGCAGGTTCAAATTTAATTCTAGGCTCGTTTACAAATTTATTTACTGGTGTCTCGACAGTTATATCACCCGCAACATCTAAAAGTATATTTTCTGCATTGGCACTGTTTTCAAATGCGGAAAGGTCACTCATAAACGAGTCAATATACAAGGAGATGTTGGTTTCAGCGATAGACAATAAAATTGTAACAAAAAGAACCGAGGCCGCTATCGATATATTCAAGAGGATGGATAAGACAGTTGAGGAGTACAGTGTTGCTCAAGCTATGTTTGATGTTACAACATTTCATAGTAAATGCTCTTTCATGGAAGGCTTGCGATATGCCCTCATTGAGGGCGATGGAAATCCAAAAGCAAGAAAGGCCGATGCTCTGAAACGAGAGATCAATGAGGTTGAGCTGAAATTGCAGTTGCAGAGCAATAAAGATGACGCTCAATTGAAGGAGCGTCGTGTGAAACTATATCAGATGCTAAATGAATTAGGTGCCGCCGTGGCTGAGTCTGAATCGGCGCCTGAAGCTGAAGCAGGCTGATTGAGTTATCTGAGCCAATAGCCTTATTTTGTGCAGATAATCCTCAACTCCAAAATCCACATTTTTTAATTACCCGCTTCGGCGGGTTTTTTATTGCCTGAGATCCACCAATGACCGAACTCGATACCTACGCCATGACTGAGCAGGAGCAGATGACCTACATCCGTTCGAAGCTCAGCGATAAGTGGTGGCGGATGAACAACCTCTACATGATCGAGAACGAGCAGGGCCAGCTGGTGCGCTTCCGTCTGCGCCCAGCGCAGGAGCTGCTGTTCCGGACCATGTGGTACCTGAACATCATCCTCAAGGCGCGCCAGCTCGGGTTCTCCACGGCCATCGACATCTATCTGCTGGACGAGGCGCTGTTCAACAAGAATCTCAAGTGCGGGATCATCGCCCAGGACCTGACGGCCGCAGGTGAGATTTACCGCACCAAGATTGAAGTCCCGTTCGATAACCTGCCCGGCTGGCTCAAGGCCCAGTTCAAGGTGGTGACCCGGCGCGGTGGGGCGAATGGCGGCCACATCCTGTTCCGGCACGGCTCCAGCATCCAGGTGGCCACCTCGTTCCGCTCCGGTACCGTCCAGCGCCTGCATGTCTCCGAGCACGGGAAGATCTGCGCCAAGTACCCGGAGAAGGCCAAGGAGGTGCGAACCGGGACGCTGCAGGCGATCCACCCGGGCGCCGTGGCCTTCATCGAGAGCACAGCCGAAGGGGTAGGGGGCGACTTCCACGCTATGAGCATGAAGTCCCTCGAGCTGGCCAGGGCATCCGGTGAGCTCAGCCAGCTTGATTGGAAGTTCCACTTCTTCGCCTGGTGGCAGGATCCCAAGTATCGCGCCGACGTGCCGGCATCCGGCGTAGTGATGAGCAAGACCCAGGCGGAGTATTTCGCCGCGGTCGAGAAGTCGATGGGTTGCACCATTACCGACGAACAGCGGCAATGGTACGTGCTGAAAGAGTCCACCTTGGGCGCCGAGATGAAGCAGGAGTTCCCCAGCACGCCGCTGGAAGCCTTCCTCACCTCCGGGCGCCGGGTGTTCGACCCCATCCATACCATGGATGCCGAGGGCGATTGCATGGCCCCGCTCATCGTCTACGACATCGACCCTGTGACCGGCAGGCGCGAGAAGGCTCGCAAGCCTGAGAAGCTGGACGAGCGTGGCCAGCGCTCCCTCGAGAACATGCTGCTGGTCTGGGAGCTGCCAGACCCTGACGAGGATTACGCCATCGGCGCCGACGTGGCGGAAGGGCTAGAGCACGGCGATCGTTCAAGCCTGGATGTCACGGCCAAGAGCGACGGCCGTCAGGTGGCCCACTGGTTCGGGCATCTCGACCCAGGGCTATTTGCCCAACTGCTGGCTCACGTTGGCAGGTTCTACGGCACCGCAGAGCATGGCCCGGCCTACATCGGCCCAGAGCGCAACAACCACGGCCACGCCGTGCTGCTCAAGCTCCGTGAAATTTACCCGACCCGACGCATCTACACCCAGGAGCACATCGACCGGGACCGCGACGACGAGACCCCGCGCCTCGGCTGGCTCACCACTCGGCAGTCCAAGCCGATCCTGGTTGATGGCCTCAAGGCCCTGCTGCGTGCCGGGCAGTCCGGGATCCGCTGGATCGGTACCATTTCCGAAGCCACCACCTACGTCTACGACAAGAGCGGCAGCATGAACGCCCAGGACGGCTGCTACGACGACCAGCTCATGAGCTACATGATTGCCCAAGAGATGCGTGCCCGGATGCCGGCCCGCATCGTCAAACCTGAATCCTTCCGCAAACCCAAGCACTGGATGGCCAACTGATGATCAACGCCCAACCCAAGGCCCCTGAAAAAGGCGGCCTCGATACCCCGCGCCTGCTCAAACTGATGAGCGATATCAATGGCCAGCCGGACTGGCGCTCTATCGCCAATCGGGCGTGCGCCTACTACGACGGCGATCAACTGCCGCCCGAGGTGGTGAGTGTGCTCAAGGCGCGGGGCCAGCCCATCACCATTCACAACCTGATCGCGCCGACCATTGACGGCGTGCTGGGGATGGAAGCCAAGAGCCGCACCGATCTGATGGTGATCGCCGATGACCACGACGATGAGCTGGAGCAACTGGCCGAGGCCGTCAACGCCGAATACGCCGATATGTGCCGCCTTGGCGGACTGGACCGAGCCCGGGGCGAGGCCTACAGCGGCCAAATCAAGACCGGCCTGGGCTGGGTTGAGGTGTGTCGCCGCGATGACCCGTTCGGCCCACGTTACAAGTTCAGCAACGTCCACCGTGACGAGGTTTATTGGGACTGGCACAGCAGGGAGCCGGACCTGAGCGACTGCCGCTGGCTGATGCGACGCCGCTGGGTTGATCTGGATGAGGCCAAGACCATGTTCCCGAGCAAGGCACAGGCGCTGCAGTGGGGCGTCAACGACTGGGAGGGGGTCGTGAGCCTGACCTCCATCGAGGGGCTGGACCCCAATCTGGTCAGCGCCTATGACGAGTGGAGCCAATTCAGCGGCAAGGAGATCGAGTGGTGCAGCCGGGAGCGGGATCGGGTGCTTCTGCAGGTGGTCTACTACCGCACCTACACCATGCGTCAGGTGCTGATGCTGGACTCCGGTCGGGCACTGGAGTACGACAAGACCAATCAACTGCACCTAGCTGCTGTGGCCATGGGGCGCGCCAAGCTGGAGCGCTGCCCAGTGGCCGTGATCCGGGAATCCTGGTTTGTCGGCCCCCATCACCTGGTTGATCGACCCTGCTCTGCGCCCCACAACATGTATCCGCTGGTGCCGTTCTGGGGGTACCGCAAAGACCGCAGCGGAGAGCCCTACGGCCTCATCGCCCGCGCCATGCCTGCACAGGACGAGGTGAACCTGCGGCGCATCAAGCTGACGTTCCTGCTGCAGGCCAAGCGCGTCATCATGGATAAAGACGCCACCAACATGAGCCGGGATCAGGTGCTGGAGCAGGTAGAGCGCCCGGATGGCTATATCGAGCTCAACCCGGACCGCGCCAACAAGACCAGCGTGAGCGATGCCTTCAAGGTGGAGCAGGACTTCAACGTGGCGGCCCAGCAGTTCCAGGTAATGCAGGATTCGGTGAAGCTGATCCAGGACACCATGGGGGTGTATGCCGCCTTCCTGGGCCAGGGCTCCACCGGACAATCTGGCGTGGCCATCAGTAACCTAGTGGAGCAGGGGGCAACCACGCTTTCCGAGATCAACGACAACTACCGGATGGGCTGCCAGCAAGTGGGGCAGTTGGCTCTGGCGTACCTGCTGGAAGACATGGCCAACAAGCGCAACTACAAGGTGACTGTGAACCGGGATGACCCCCGCCGCCGTAAAGCCGTGGTGGTCAACGTGGAGCAGGAGGATGGCAAACTCACCAATGATGTGACCCGGCTGCGGGCCCATATCGCACTGGCGCCGATCCAGCAGACTGCCGCCTACAAGCAGCAACTGGCCGAGCGGATGACCCAGGCCATGTCGCAACTTCCGCCCGCGGCGGCAGGTGCTTGCTTTGACCTGCTGGTCGAGCTGATGGATGTACCGCGCAAGGCCGAGTTTGTGGAGCGGATCCGCAATGCCCTGAACATCCCGAAAGACCCGGACGAGATGAGCGACGAGGAGCGCGCTGCTGCCGAGCAGCAGGCTCAGCAGGCCCAGATGCAGCAGGAGCTTGCCATGCGCGAGATGCAGGCCAAGCTGGCCGAGCTGGAGGGCAAGGCCGCCAAGTGGCAGGCAGAGGCCCAGCGCATCGCCAAGCTGACCGATTCCATCCGGTTCGAGGATGCCCTCAAGCAGGCCCAGACAGGCAAGACATTGCAGGAGATGGAGCGGCTTGCCGCTGAGCAGCAGAGCATCCAGGGGGAGCAGGCCGTGCTGCAGGCTCAGCTGTTGGACACCATCCAGCAGCAGATCGACGCCATCGCGCTCTGATAGTTGCTTTCCTGACCTGCCAGCGTTACGATTTCCCCAACATGGCCCAGTCTATCGAGATTGGGCCTTTTCTTTGGTTGAGTTGTCAATCAGTAGCGTAACTGACTCCCTTTGAGTATGATTTGTGGTGAGTCTAATGACTCCCGTACTTGTTTTAAGCCCGCCCTCCCGCGGGCTTTTTTTATGGACCAGCCTCGAGCTGGTTTTTTTGTGCCCAGCTCCAGCCGGAGATGGCTTTCACCGAGAGCCTTCCCCCGCTTGGGCAGCGATACCACCCACTGAAAACCCACGAGGACAACCATGGATATGAACATCGACGACCTGAACGGCACTGAGAGCCTGGACGAACTGGAAGCCATGCTGGAAGCGATCGAGCGTGAGCCCGATAGCGAGCTGGATGATGGCACTGGCACCGAGCAAACGGACGTACAACCCGCGCCGTCGGCGGGCGAGGTGGCAGCCGGTAACGAACAGGGCAGCACCGAGCAGGGCGGTGAAGGGGCCGCGGAGCCTGAGAAGGTGATCCTGGCCAAGAGCGGTCAACACACCATCCCGTATGAAGTGCTGGAGCAGTCGCGCAATGAGGTCAAGGTGCTGCGTGAGCAGTTGGCCGCATCGCAGCAAGCCCAGGCCGAGCGGGACAAGCTGCAGGCGCTGATGGAGAAGCACGAGATCAACCCCGATGTTGACCCTGACGACATCAGCCAGGAGGAGCTGGCACAACTGGCACAGGACTACCCGGATCTTGGCAAGTCCATCGCAGCCATAGCCAGCAAGCTCCAAAGGCTGGAGCAGCAGGCAGCACCGCAGCCGGTTACCCCCGCCACCAATCCGGTTCAGGCCGCACTGCAGGCGGTACCTGACCTGATGAACTGGCGGGAGAAGGACCAGGACCGCTTCGACTTCGCCATCATCGTCGATGAGAAGCTCCAGGTTGATCCCGCATGGCAAGGCAAGTCGCTGGATGAGCGATTCGCAGAGGCGGCACGCCGCACCAAGCTGGCCTTTGGTGACGAGGTTACCCCTCCCACCAAGGCACCCGGCAAGGAGGCGGATAAGCCTGCCGATTTCATCCCGTCCAGCCCCTCGGCACTCGGCCAGACCCATCATGCTGCCCCCACTGGAGTGGAGCGCTTTGGCGCCATGTCTCAGACCGAGCTTATCGGCGAGATGGGCGCCATGACAGACGCCCAAATGGAGGCGCTGCTGGAGCAGGCCGGGTTCTAACCCACCACCCATTTCAATAAGCCAACCCCGACCACTGTGTCGGGGTTTTTGTTTTCATGTAGGAGAGGACCATGACCCAAGTCACCTCGGCGCAAGCCAACAAGATTTTGCAGGCCGCACTGTTTACGTCTGCCAACCGTTCCCAATCGCTGGTGAACATGCTGACCGAAGAGGCGCCGAAGGGCGTGAAAATTAATGACGGTAAGCAGACCCATCATGGCGCCCCCGTTGTCCGCATTACTGATCTCGCCAAGGGGGCGGGCGATGAAGTGGATATGCAGCTGTTCCACCAACTGTCTGGCCGTCCGACTATGGGCGACAAGAAGCTGGCAGGGCGCCTCGAGAACATGTCCTTCGCGGACTTCTCTCTCAAGATCAACCAGACTCGCCACGGCGTGGATGCTGGCGGCAAGATGAGCCAGAAGCGCACCAAGCATGACCTGATCAAGACCGCTCGGGCCCTGCTGGCAGACGGCTACTATGGTCGTCTGGTAGATCAGCGAGGCTTTGCTCAGCTGGCCGGTGCTCGCGGGGATTACTCTGCCACCGATATCATCCTGCCGCTGGCGGATGACCCCGAGTTTGCCGACATCATGATCAACGAGCTGACCGCACCGACCTACGAGCGCCACTTCTTCGGTGGTGATGCGACCAGTTTCGAAGCCCTCGATGCAGCGGATCGCTTCAACCTCGGCTGCGTGGACAACATGGCGCTCTATCTGTCCGAGATGGCCAACCCTATCCAGCCGATCCGCATGGTGGCTGACCCGTCCGGTGGTGAGCCGCTCTACGTGCTCTACGTGACCCCGCGCCAGTGGCACGACTTCTACACCTCCAGCTCCGGCAAGGACTGGAACGCCATGCTGGCGGCGGTGGCGGAGCGAGCCAAAGGTTGGAACCACCCCATCTTCCGTGGGGAAGGGGCGATGTGGCGCGGCATTCTGGTCAAGCCCTACAAGGGCATGCCGATCCGCTTCAACCAGGGCAGCATCGTCAAGGTGTGTGCGGCCAACTCTACGACCGGTGCGGAAGTGGACAAGGTTGCGGGCACCCTGATCGACCGCGCCGTGCTGCTGGGCGGCCAGGCGCTGGCCAATGCCTTTGGCTCTGGCGAGCAGGGGGGCTCCTTTGGCATGCACCAAGAGCCAACTGACCACGGCAACAGCACCGAGATCTCGATCCGTTGGGTCTCCGGCCTGCAAAAGATCCGCTTCAAGCAGCGCAACGGCAACATTCAGGACCATGGTTGCATGGTGCTGGATACCGCGGTGAGTGCCATCGCTCGCTAAGCCGCTGACCCATGGGGCTTCACGGCCCCATCCCACCACTATCTGACCAGACAAGGAGCCATATCATGGCCAAGATTACCCTGCTCGCCCGAGCGTACCGCTGGTTTGTCGGCGCATTCGGCAACCTCTCTATCTCCCCGACCCTGGTGGCCAAGCTGGCTGCGGTACCCGCTGGCGATGTTGTCGCATACGGCGACAATGTGGAGCCCAACCTGAAAGTGGTGGGGGTGACGATGTTCAGCACTGCGCTGGGCGCGAGTACCACCATCACAGCCAAGATCGGCACGACCACCATCATCAACGCCGAGAGTACGGTGGGGGCGGTGGCAAAGTATTACCCGGTCGATGACCTGATGACCGAACCCGATCAGGAACTCACCCTCACGGTTGGCGGCGGCGCTGCGACGGGCACCGTCAAGCTCAAGCTGCATTACGAGGTAGTCGGCAACCTGTAAGGCTGCCGATCACTGTCCGCCCGGCCCTGTGCCGGGCTTTTTCGTTTCTGAATAGGAGTCATCGCCATGAGCGACAAGATTGCCGTGGTTTACATCGGCGACAAGCCGAGCAAGAAGGATACCGTCACCGGCAGCCGCCTGGTGTTCCCGCGCCATACCGCGGTGGATGTGGAAAGTCACATCGCCATGCAACTGCTGGAGTTCCCGACCGTCTGGATCCGCCATGAGGCACTGGCTGGCGAGCTGGCGCGTCAGGAGACTGCCGCCGAGATGGAAGCCCTGGAGCAGGCGCGCCTCGCCGCTGAAGCTGCCCGCCTGGCGGAAGAGCAGAGCATGGTGGTCGGTGAGCGCGATCTGGCCAAGATGACCTCTGCCCAACTGGCCACCCTGGTGGAAGGGGAAGATCTGGATATCGAGCCACAGGGCCCGCAAGAGAAGGTGCCCGAATACCGGGTGCGCGTGCGTGATGCCCTGAAGGCCAAGCTGGCAGAGCAGGGGGAATAGCATGCAGATGGTGTCGCGTGAACAGTTCCTGCCCACTGTCAGGCTGCACATCACCGGCCCGCTCGAAGTCATGCTGAGTGAGGCCGTCACAGAGGCGGCCATCACGTTCTGCCGGGAGTCGGCCTTGCTGACCCTTGACCGACTGCTGCCCAGCGCGTCAGCCGGCAGCCTGGTGGAGGTCTGCAACATCAGCGGGATGACATCGTGCAATGTGCTGCACCTGACCGGAGAAGGGGGCGCGCCATTTGTCAGCGGGCAAGACTTCTTCGCCATGTCGGCCAATGAGCTGAGCATCCTGACAGATCTCTGCAATGTGCGGATCTGGTATGTGGCTGCCCCGGTCAAGAACGCCACCGAGCTCCCAGCCCAGCTCTACCACGATCACGCCGATGCCATTGCCCATGGCGTCGCAGCCTTGCTCTATGCCCAGCCAGACCGCCCTTGGTCTGACCCTAAGCGGGCAGGATACCACCGGACTGAGTTTGTCGAAGGTTGGCGTCGCGCTGGCCGGTTCCGCAAAGAGCACAGCGCCCCGACCCAGGTCGAATTCCACAACCCGCCCCGCAAACACACTTTTTTCTAAAGGACTCCACACATGGCAACCGTTACCGTTGACTCTATCTTGAAGCGGGTAAATACCCTGCTCAATGATCGCACCTGGGTTCGCTGGCCCAAGCAGGAGCTGTTGGACTACTACAACGATGCCGCAAAGGCGATCGTGTTGATGCGTCCTGACGCCCACACCAAGAACGTTCAGTTCAACTGCGCCGCTGGTACCAAGCAGACTTTGCCTGCAGATGCCCTGCGGCTGATCGAGGTGCTGCGCAATGCTGACGGCAAAGTGATCCGCTTCGTGCCGCGGCGCGCCCTCGATGACAGTTACCCGGACTGGCATGCTGGCAAGGATGGCACCAGCGTGGCCGCCTACACCTATGACGATCGGGACCCCAAGAACTTCTATCTCTACCCGGGCCCCGCCGCCGCAGTGAAGGTGGATGTGATCTACTCCGTAGCGCCGCAATCTAAGGTGCTGGCGGACGTGGAAAACATGGGCACGCCGGCGCTGGCCGATCTGGATGACATCTACATCAACCCGCTTATCGACTTCATCATGTACCGGGCCTTCTCGAAGGACTCCGAATACAGCGCCAACTCCAATCGGGCTGTCGGCCACTACAACGCCTACCTGCAGCAGTTGGGTGAAAAGACCCAGGTTGATGCCAGCCTGGAGCAGCGCAAGACCGAAGGATTCTCCCGCGTGACCGGGCAGTAAGGGGGCAGCATGGCTGGAGTGTGGAAGCGTGACGGTACGGTGGCCGTCACCAATGGCAACAAGAAGGTGACCGGTACCGGGACAACCTTCGCAGACACCAAGAACGGGGTGGCCAAGGGCCACCTTTTTTGTATCACCAGTGGCACCTCGGTGGATTTCTACGAGGTGGACTACGTGGTGTCCAACACGGAGCTGTATCTGGTGCAGGCCTACCGTGGTGTTACTGCCACGGGCAAAGCCTACGAGATCATCACGACTTTCTCGGATTCCGTCCCTGAGTTCGCCCGCCGCCTGACCGCCACACTGAGTGCCTATCAGCAGCAGAGCGATGCTTTTCAGGCGCTGCTGACGAGCACTGCCGCCACTGTTGAGGTGACTGCACCGGATGGTACCAAGCAAACACTGATCCCGTGGAGGCGTGTGACCAGCGAGGGGGAGGGGCAGGCGGCTCGCGCCAAGACGGAGGCGGACAAGGCAGCAGCAAGCGCGGCCCTGGCTGGCGATATTGTCGCAGCGTCGGCCCTGCCGCTGCCTGATGTGTGGGCGCCGCTCTCTGACAGCCTGCGCCTTATCACCGGCTATGGCCGCGAGGTCAAAGTGGGTGAGGATGTGGTGGCACGGATGGTGAATTTCAGCCGCAGTACCACGAAGTTATATCCTACCAAGACGGGGTTGCTAAAGTCGGCTGCCATTAATGAGCCTGCATTCGGAAGCGGTGGGGCGCTATCTGACGGGCAGAGCGCAAATCTCATAACTGGATCACTATCGCTGCCTGTTGGGCAGCTAGGCTCTGGCATCACTCCGGTTTTGACGCCTGGTCAATCAGACCCAATGGGCGGTACTTCTGCAGTTAAAGTCTTGTTGTCACGGACAACTGCAGGCGGATCAAATCGCTCATTTATAGGCTCTGGCGGATATCCATCAGCCGTTTTTGATAGGACTGTAGTTAACACAATATCAATTTGGCTTAGGTCGCCCAGTGGTGCGCCGGTATCTCTACGAATGCGAATTGCAGGGGTGTCGGTAGACATATCAGTCACATCCGAATGGAAACGATATTCATTGACTAGGCCAGCTAATCACGGCGATCCAGCCGATGGTACGGTCTATTTTGCGTGCCTACAGGATGATGCCCTGTTGAGTGCTGAGGTTGTGTACTTTAATGGCCAGCTCGAGCAGCTGCCCTTTGCCAGCTCCGACATTCAGACTGCTGGTGCCGCTGTAACTCGCGCTGCGGATGCAATCCAAATCCCGTATGCCGGGAATGGTGTCCCATTGTCTGATATGCAGATGACGATGAGCGCCGTTATCAAGGCAAATCCGCGGCCAGGAGAGCCGACCGCCCTCATTGATGCAATTGACATTACGCCAAATGTAGGGGTGTTTTTGTCTGTCAGTGGTCAGATAGATATCCGAATTTTTGATGTGCAGTGGAATCCTGGCATCACGCCTGACATGACGAAAGAGCAGGTGGTGGCGTTGTCGTTTAATGGCGCAACTGGCGCGGTGGCAATGCGAGTTGGCGATAAGGTTGTTACGGGAACCGTTGTCGTGCCAAAGGGCATTTCGCGCTCGGCAGGGAATATCGGGCTGCTGTGCCGCAGCGGGACAAATACGCGCACTGGGTTCGGTAGTGTCAGGGACTTCAAAATCTGGCACAAGTTTTTCACCGTTGATCAGCTAAAGGCCATCAAATGACCGACTTCATCGACCTCAACCTCAAGGCGGCCGACAAGGCCGCCATGACCAAGGCCCTGCAGGCCGCTGGCTTCGTCAAAGACAGCGAAACCGGCACCCTCTATCACCCTACCACCTCGCTGCAACTGCTGCCGCCTGGCATGGTCACCCGCCCCACTGGCACGGTGCAGACCGTCGATGGCATCGAGCTGGAGGTGCGTGAGCCCGTGCCCGGCTATCACGCCAACGTCAGAACCCAAGACCCTGCAATGGCCGCAGCCCTGGCGCCGGTGACCGTGGTTGTCGAAACTCCCCAATATGTCTGGGCATCAGATCCCGCCAGTATGTGAGCCTTGCCTCCTGGCGCTCCCGGCGTTAGGATTTACCCATCATGGCCCTGCTCTCTCGAGCGGGGCTTTTTCGTTTCTGCCTCTCTGAGATCCCCATGCCCATACTCGATATCGTCACCATGCGAGGGACTATGCCGCGCGTGGAGCCCCACCTTTTGTCTGATGAAGCCGCGGTGATTGCGCGTGACTGCCATTTTGACCATGGCGTTATCTCCCCGCTGGAGGATGACGCCAGTGCTGGTGTGGAATTGTCCATCGTGCCTGCCACCCTTTTTCACTATGGCCAGCACTGGTTCGCCTGGAACAAGGTGGTGGAGGTTATTCGTTCCCCAATCGCTCAGGACCCTTATGGCCGGGTTTACTACACGGATGGTGAGTATCCCAAGGTGACTCATGCCCAGATAGCCACAGGCGGCAGCAACAAGCCGACGGCGTGGTATCGATTAGGCATTCCAGCCCCAGGTGTTCCGGTCGGGGTTGGCACCATCACCCCACCTGTTGGTGGTGTGGATGATGACCTGACAGATGACGAAACTCGCTTCTACGTGGATACCTTCGTTACTACGATGGGTGAGGAGGGGCCCCCGGGCCCTGTCAGCGGAAAGGTGAATATCGGGATCCCAGGGTCATCCGTCACCTTGATGCTGAGCCCACCGACAACCCAGAACAGTAACATCACCAAACGCCGGATATACCGGTCAGTGTCCGGTGGCGGCTTGGCTGATTACCTGCTGGTCGCCGAGCTGCCCATTGCCCAAGCATCGTTTGTCGATATCCGGGAGGATGGGGAGCTGGGCGCTGTGCTGGAGACCTACGACTACACCATGCCGCCGGATGGCATGCGTGGCTTGTGTCAAATGGCGAATGGCATGTGTGCGGGGTTTGCTGGCAACTCCCTCTACCTGTGCGAGCCTTACCTTCCCTACGCCTGGCCGGAGAAGTACCGGCTGACCACTGAGCACGACATCGTGGCGATCGCTGCCATCGACACCACCTTGGTGATTGGGACCAAGGGGTACCCCTATCTTGCCCAGGGTGTGAGCCCGGCATCGGTGACCACCCAGAAGCTCAGCCAACTGCCGCAGTCCTGTGTCAGTGGTCGCTCTATGGTGGCTATGGATGGCGTTGTGCTCTATGCCTCCCCGGACGGGTTGGTCGGCATCGGTGCCAACGGTGGTCAGGTGGTCACCGAGGGGATCATCACCCGAAGCCAGTGGCGGGCAATGAAGCCAGAGAGCATGCGGGCATGGCACCACGAGGGGAAATATGTGGCCATGACCGACACCCACGCATTCATCTTTGACCCGAAAAGTGGCGACTTGCGTGAGCTGACGAACCGGTGGGATGCGGCTGTATCCGATATGGAGAGCGATTCCCTCTACATTGCCAAGGGGCGCAGCTTGCAGATTTGGCGCGGCGGGAGCTCCAGCAATGGTCAGTTCGTCTGGCGGTCCAAGCCATTTATGGAGCCAGAGGGTTCATCTTTCAGCTGCTGCCGGGTGTTGGCTCAGGATGTTGGCCTGGTCGGTATCAAGTTGTTCGTTGACGGGGAGCAGGTGATGGAGTTGTCCCCTGGCAACCTGGTGCCCGGGGCGTTCAGGTTGCCGCCAGTGCGGGGCCGGTTCTGGCAGATAGAGGTCTTTGGCACCTCGGTGGTGAGCCGCATCACCCTCGCGAGCAGCATGGCGGAGATGGTGAACTGATGGCCAAGAAACCCGCTTATCGCGCCGGCCGTGACCAGGCCGCAACAGCCGAGAACGTGGAGCTGCTCACCGGGCAGCGTGGCGATCGCCTTGATAAGGCAGTCACTTTCCGGGAGCTGGCGGCATTGGGGCTGTCTACGTTGCGTCCTGGTGCTGGCGGTGTTTATGTCCCGGGCAAGAACCCAGACCTTTTCCCGCCGGGCCAGATGGAGTTCCCCCACGCTCCGGTCAATGTGATCGCCAATGGCGCATTTCACACGGTCCTTGTTGAGTGGGATCCGCCGCAGTACCGGGGGCATGCTCACGCCGAGATATGGCGAGCTGAGAGTGACAACCAAGCCGAGGCCACCCTGGTGGGGACCTCTTCGGCCAATCTCTTCTCTGACGCCATTGGCAAGAGCGCCAAATTTTACTACTGGGTGCGCTTTGTCAACGGCAAGGATGACAAGGGCCCCTTCCAGGGTATGCAGGGAGTCGAGGCTGAAACCAGCCGGGATGTGCAGGACATTCTCGACGAACTGCAGGGGAAGATAGAGGAGAGCCACCTGGCCCAGGCACTGCTGCGGCCAATAGAGCAAGTCCCCCAACTGCAGTTGGATATTACGATCCTGAAGCCAAAGGTCGATGAAATCGAGGTCATTCGTCCCAAGGTCGCTGCCATCGAGGACAAGATCCCCAGTATTGAGCAGGAGTTGGCCGGGCTGGATGAGCGCCAGAAGGTAGCTCAAGAGCTGCTGGATGATGCCCAGCAGCAACTGGGGATGTCGAGCATTGAGATCGGCCTAGTGCAGGATCGCTTGAATGCGAAGCTCGATAAGTACAAGGGTGATTTCGACTCGTTCCGCGATGCGGTGTTTGTCGTGGATCCAGAAAACGGCAGCATCACGATGGATGCGGTCAATGCGGTGCGAGAGGAGCTTCACACTTCCATTACTGAAGTTCAGCAGGAGCTTGATGCCGTCAGTGGCCAGATCACCAGCAAGGCAGACAATGTCACCGTTGACAGTCAGGGGTCGCGGATTACTGAGGCAGAGCAGCGCATCAACGGCTTGGACGCCAGCCTGAGCCAAACCGTCACCCGGGGGGAGTTCACAGGCGAACAGCAGCGGGTCACCCAGATCGGTCAAGAGCTTGATGCGACAAAAGGGGTGCTGGCCCAGAAGGCGACCAAGCAGGAAGTGGATGCCCAAGGCGTGCGACTTGCCAACGCAGAAAGCAAACTGACGGTGCATACCGACGAGCTGAGTTCCCAGGCGCAGCGTCTTGATGGGCTGGCGGCCCAGATCACCCAGGGCGACGAGACTCTTCGGGCCAGTATCACTGAGCTGGCGCGAGTTTCGGCGGAAAGCGAGCAGGTGACCGCGCAGCGCGTCAGCGGGCTCGAAGTGAGGGCGGGGACATCAGAGGCCAAGATCCAGGCGCTCGAGGAAATCTTCGCGGATGACGGTGGTATTACTGCTGGCCGATTCGACGCCATCACGGCAGAACTCGAGCTGCAGCGTGGGAATGATGACGACAACGCATCTGCTGCGATCGATGGTGCCCTGGCCGTGGATGAGCGGGATCGGGAGACGCGGAAGGCGTTCGGGGCCATCCGTACAGAGCAGAGGGTAATCCTGACGGAGCAGCAGGCCCAGGCTCAGCGCACAGCAGACATGGAAGTGAAGTTTGAAGCGAAGGATGCCGCCACTCAGGCCAGGATTTCGTCGGTTGAGAAGGTGGCCTCTGATGCAGACTCGGCGCTGGCACAGCGCATTGATAACGTCACAACGGAGTTCAAGGCGGCTGATGCTCAGGCCAATGCCGATATCAGGTCGCTGGCGCAGTCGAGCGCCGCCGCAGACGAGGCCCTGTCCTTGCGCCAGGACCAGTTGGCTGCGACGTTATCGAGTGCGACGGCAGAGCTTGCGGCAAACATCACCCAGGAGGAATCAGCCAGGGTCACCGCCGATGAGGTTATCTCAATGCGGGTGGCCGAAGTGGAGGCGCAGTTCAGCAGCGACCTCGCGGATACGAATGCGAGGGTTGCGGCCGAGGAGCTGGCTCGGGCAACAAAAGATGAGGCGCTTGCCCAGCAGATCAGCACTGTAGATGCTGCGTTCAAGGCCGCCGATACGGCGCTGTCTGCCTCCCTCTCCGAGTCGAGCAAGGCCCTGGCAGATTCCGACCGAGCGCTTGGTGAGCGGATCAGTACCCTTGATGTGACGGTTGGAGAGAACTCAGCCAGCATCACAGAACTCCAGCAGGCCGTGGTGAGCAATGAGGCCTCGCTCAGCCAACGCCAGGACAAGATGGAGTCGGAGATTGTTGTCGGTGCCGTCAGCCAGGTTGAAGGTGCCTTGGCCGGGGATGAACGTGACCGAGAGAACCGAAAGGCTCGCGGCGTCATTCTCCAACAGCAGAGCACGCTGGCGAATCAACAGGAGGCGCAAGCCAGGACTGTTGAGCAACTGACCGCTGAGTTTGATGCTGAGAATGGGGAGATCAGGGCGCAGATCACCAATGAGCAGTTGGTTAGGGCGACGGCTGATGAGGCGCTGTCACAGCGGATCAGTGTTGTTGATAGCGAGTTCAAAGCGGCGGACGCCGCGACGAATGCTGCTGTTGCAGCTGAAGTGCGGGCGCGGAGCGATGCTGATAGCGCGCTGGCTGAACAGTTGTCCACCTTGGATGCAGAGTTCAAGGGGGCGGAGCAGGCCCTGGCGGCCAGCATCGATGAAGTGTCCCGTGTTAGTGCTGAAGCAAACCAGTCCCTTTCTGAGCAATTGAGTCAGGTGAAGGCCACAGCAGAATCGGCGGGCACCGCTGCGGCAGGAGCCCAGAGTAGTGCAAACCAGGCAAAAGAGGATGCAGCGGCTGCTGCGGGGATAGCCAATGGAAAGGGCAAGGTGCTCATTCAGTCAGCAGCTCCAGCAGTAGCAGATCGGCTTGCTCAGAATCTCTGGATTGATACGACCAGCGGCACCAACACTCCGAAGCGGTGGAGTGGGTCAGCCTGGGTTGCAGTAACAGACAAGGTCGCGATCGATGCAGCTCAAGCCGCCGCCGCAGCTCAGGCAAGCGCTGATCAAGCCGCACAGGGTGTTGCGAGAAATACTGCTGCCATCAATGACGAAGTGAAGGCGCGGGCTGATGCAGATTCGGCCATGGCACAGCAGATCCAGCAGGTAACGGCAAACTATCAGCAGGGAGATCAGCAACTCCAAGGCCAGATCACGGCAGAGTCAGTCGCCCGTGCCGATGCGATGCAAGCCCTCGGCAGCCAGATTGATACGGTGTCTGCTGTTGCAGGTAGCAAGAATAAAACGTTCTTCCAAGCCACTGCCCCAGGGTCAGCGATGGGCACCGGTGATCTGTGGTTTGACACAGCCAACAACAACAGGCCGTATCGTTACAGTGGTACTGCTTGGGTTGCCACTGACGACCCGAGGATTGCAGCCAATGCCGCCGCCGTTCAACTCCAGAGCCAAGCTATTGCCGACTTGCAAAATGGCGCCCAGGCCATGTGGACGGCGAAAGCCAGCGCGGGCCAGATCACTGCCGGGATAGGGTTGATTGCAAACTCTGACGGCACGAGTCAGGTGGCTATCTCTGCTTCCCAGGTGTTCGTATTCAACCCGAATAGCTCAACGCCCATGGCGCCGCTGTTTGCCATCGACAATGGCCAGGCGGTCATTGCAGAGGCCATCATCCGCAAGGCCACTATCCAGATCCTGACGTCCGAGAAAATCACGGCGGACTACATCAAAGCAGGGGTCAGCATGTCGGCGCCTGCGATCTCGGGCGGTTCCATCGATATGGGCAATGCCTTCCTGTCTGGTGGGGCTGCAGGGTTCGGTAAAGGCGGGCCTTATGCCAGTTGGGGATTCGGCTGGTACACGATGATCTATGCGGACGGCAGCATCTATACCAATCGACTTCGTGCAGAAGGCGGTTATGTGAAGAACATGACCATGAACAACTGCACGATTGCTGCCGATTGCGTGGTCCTGGGGACGTTGGAAGCGGATCGGATTGTGGGTGATATCACAAGGATGATCAGGGCGTCAGGTAACTTCTCTTTGGCAGGTTACAAGCGAGCCAGAAACATGGTCTGCATCAAACCACTCACAGGTCTAGCAGAGGTTTCCGGAGCCGGCACGATAGGGCTCATATTGTTGTGCAAGCTCAACGGCACTGAAGTAGCTAGGGCTACGTCCACAGCCTCGTTCCCTGTGGGTACGAATAGAGCGCCAATGAGTGTGACCTTCCAAGATGCTTTCGTGATCCCCGCTGGGACTGCGACCGTCAACATCACCTTCGAAGTGGTGGCCTATCCTGGGTCATCTATCCAGAACCAGCGCCTTATCGGGGAGAGCCTATGGCTGATGGGTCTATGGTGAGGGCTGCTTTGAACCGCATAGTCAGGGATACCGGGAATCCTAATCTCCCTCTCAAACTGCAAGACGCCATCCGAAACCGGATGGCGTTTTTGTTCTTGCGTGGTGATGACGGGTTTGTGCTCAAGCCACAGGCAGAAGATGGCGTGATCGGTGTCCTGGTCTGGGTGGGGTGGGGGGATGGCGGGGCACCTGAGCGGCACCTGCCGGAAGTGAAACGCCTGGCACGCCTGATTGGGGCACGCTGGCTGCGCTTCCACTCGGCGCGTAAGGGGTGGCTCAAGGTTGCGCCAAGAATGGGATGGGCCCGTCAGCCGGATGATGCTGATGGGCTCTATGTGTTTCAGATCAACCTATGAGGTGTAGGTGATGGGGAAGGGTGGCTCGAACGAAATTCAGGAGACCGAGGCTCAGAAGGCTGCAGCCGGTGTGGCCATGGAGCAGTGGGATCTCTACAAGAACGACCTGCAGAAGTACGAGGACTATTTCATCGAGAAGGTGGATGACCTCAACAGTGAGGGGGAGTTCGACAAACTGGCAGGCACGGCAGCGCTTGGCACTGCTCAATCCTTTGGTGAATCGCGCGCAGGGCTGGCTGACTCCATGGCTGCCAGTGGAGTAGATCCAACCAGCGGCAGGTACCAGGAGGCGATGGAAGGACTGGCAACGGACCAAGCCCTGAGTCAGACCGATACCACTAACCGCGCACAGTCCAGCCAGCAGGACAAGTATGTTGCTGGGCTCAAGGATGTGGTGAGCATTGGCGCAGGGCAGAAGGCTGATTCGTTGGCTGGTATGGGCGATGTGGCCACAACCAGCTTGCGCAAGGCAACCAGTGATGCACAGAGCTCTTACCAAAGCCAGCAGGCGACAGCTGGCTTGGTGGGGACTCTGGCAGGAGCCGCCACCTCGTATGGGCTGGCCAGCCTGAAAGCACCGGCGGCAACGGAGATCAAGAAAATCAGCCCGACTGCATCCGTGCTGCAGGGCAAGGGTTACTAAGGGGGTTCCATGGGTTACGCCGCAGACACTTACGCCAAAATCACCCGAGAGCAGTACCAGGACTGGAAGACGCGCTTCTACCCCAAGCAGCAGGAGCTGATGGAGTTGGCCACCAACGGCCAGCTTTTGCGGGAGCAACTTGGACGGGTGGATGAGAACAACGCCAACGCGCTCCGCTCTGCTCAGCAGGCCACGGCCAACCGCAATGCACGAATGGGGCTGGGTACCAGTAGCAATGCCAACGATAACAGCCAAGGGCTGCGCATGGCGCTGATGACGGCGGGTACCGAGAACGGCCTTCGTGAACAGGAGCAGACCCGACAAATGGGGATCCTGACCGGCGCGGATGCGGGGCTGCGTGAGGCAATTAAAGCCGGAGGGGGTGTGTGATGGGGTACGGCATTTTGGATATCGGCGGTCAGACTCGCCAGCAAGGTCTGGCGGGCTTGCGCGATGCTGCCAACCGAGAGTCGGAGATGGAGGCTGCCAACAAGAGTCTCAAGACCGCTCGCAAGGGGCAAACCCTGAGCACAATCGGTACTGGCGCATCGATGGGCGCCGTGTTGGGCATGGCGGGTTCACTCGGTGGCCCTCTGGGCGCACTGGCAGGTGCTGGGGTTGGGTTTCTGGCAGACAGCTTGTTTTAAGGGGGCATGATGAGCGTATCGGGATTGGCGGAAGGTTTTCTGGCTGGCTTCAACACCATGGACCGCTACCAGCGGGGCCAGAAAGAAGATGAGCGGATGGAGAGGTCAATGGGCCTGCGTGATGCCATGTGGCAGAACGAGCAGGAGCGGCAGAAAAAGGATGACGCTCGGTATGAGGACGAAACCAAATATAACCGAGGTCGCCATAAGGTTGACGACGACAGATGGAACTTAGAATACGCAGGACGGCAAAAACAACTGGAGTTGGATAATAAGCGCGCCAACGCGATGCTGAGCCTTAACGTGGAGCAAAATAAAAGGGCCCAAGAGTCTCACGCACTGGCCGTGGCAAAGAACAATCGGGACCAGTGGTGGCTCGACAATGAGGTGCCGTTCAATATGGCGACAGCAGCGCTGGGGCGAGGAGAGCAAATTACACCAGAGCAAGATGCTTTGTTGAACCATGAATATGCCGCCGGGCGAAATCCATACCGCGTGTTTGGTGACCCGCAATGGCACCGGAGTTCTGACACTGTTTATCAAGGGATGAAAGCAATCATTAACAACCCGGACGCCAGGGTCTGGGATATGGGGAAAATGCGTGAGGCAATTAATACTCCCGAGATGACGCAAGCTCTGACCTATATGGTCAAGGGCAATCTCGAAAAAGGTATTGGGACCGTCACCCCCACAGGAGTAATTAAGTCATATGGAGAGGTGGAGGTTGTTCCAACAGGCCGCGGGACATTCTTCCTTCAGGCCCCTGTGACCTACATCAACCCAAAGACTGGTGAAGAAACTGTCAAAGATGCCCCTATAACCGAGGGCCGAACTGGTGACCCGAGCGACCCCGTCAAGGAGCTCACCCCCCAGAGGTTGATTCAATACTTCGGCAAGGCGCGCCAGGTCAGCCAGCAGATCCAGCAAAACCCAGAACAATGGGAGAACTTTCTTGTACAGATCGGTGTTAATCCACCGGCTGACTATAAAGGGCTGAAGGCTGCCCTGGCTGATCTCCACAAGCAAGAAGCCAAGGCGCTGGCCGATGGCGGGGATCCGGCCACGGTCAAAGCGGCATTTGATGAGGCCAGAGAAAGCTTGCCGTCTGTCTACGGGGTGAATACTGGCGGGACACCTGGTGCGGCACCCTCTGGTGTCAATCCTGAGCAGTGGAGCCAGAGCAACCCTGAACGCCAGCAGTTTATGAGGGAGGCTGAGCAGGGGGGGTGGCTTGGCAGCTATCTTGAAAGCCCGGAAAAAATGGACGGTGCCTTTGAGTTATGGCGCCAAGCTGTTGCGAAAGAGGAGGCAGCCAAGCAAGCGGCGGTGTCTGCTGAGAAGGTGCGCAATATGGAAGGGGGTAAAAATAAACCGCACAACTACCGCGCAGCAGAAGAGGCGGCCGTGAATACGGTTATTGCACCATTTACTAATGGACAGCCGACGCTCAACAAGGCACCAGATGGTGCGGCGGCCTATCAGGCGATGAGCCTGGCCCAGGCTCGCCGATAGTTGCCTTTCACCTACCCCAGCGTTAGCATCTCTCCATCGTCGGTCAGTCTGCATGCTGATCGCCCCATCTCAAAAGCCCCGAACGGTTCGCCGCTCGGGGCTTTTCTTTTGCATAAAGCCGAGGCCACTCGAATGGACAAGCACAGTCTCCGTGACGCATCCCTGCCACAACCGCTGCAATCTGACTCTCGAGGAAAGCAGTTCTGGGATGGCATCAACAGTCAGCTTTCATCACCGCCCGCAGCTGCGGCCCCAAAGCGAGACCTCGAAACAGAATGGAGTGATTATCCTAAGGCGGTGGGCGCTGGCGCACTGGATCTCGTGGGCGGCATTGGTGAGCTGGCACGGCAGGCAAGCAACTTCGGCAAAGAGAATGCCGGGAAGCAGGGGGGCGACTACCTGGAACAGGCTCGTGCCAATATGGCCAATAAGCTGAGCCCGTTGCTGGATGTGGTCGCAGGTGCAGGCGATCTGGCCGCATCTGGGGCAGAGTCTCTGAATGATGGGATGAGTGCTGACGCCAAGGAGGCACTGGGACGCCGACTGGTCGATGAAACGCCAGAAGGCCGGTTGACCCTGGGGGATGGCGCAGGGGATATCGATGTCTGGGCGATGAAAATGGCGCAGGGCGTTGGCTCTTTGCTACCGACACTCGCCGCTGGCGGGGTGACTGGGGTGGCCGCCAAAGCCTCTATCGGCCGCGCTGTCACCGCATCCATGATCAAGCGTGGCGTGACCCAGGAGGTAGCCGAAGCGGTTGCCGCCAAGGCCGTGTCCAAAATTGCCACCGGCGCCGCCGTCACCACTGGTGCGACCGGGTCAGTCGGCAGTGCGGGGGTGAACACTCGTGACACCGTGCTGGGCATGAGCTTTGACGAGCTGGCGGCCAGCGACACCTTCCGCCAGTCGTTTACTCGCATCGACCAGGATCAGCAGACCTCCCATCTCTCTGATGAGGAAAAGTTGGGGCTGGCCCGGGAGGAAACGGCCAACTTGGCCAGCCGCGCCACCATGAGTGATGCCAAGGTGTGGGGAGCTGCCGCCATGGGCTCCATGATGGGCGACGCCATGCTGTTCAAGATGCTGGCTGGCAAGGCTGCAGCAGGTGGTGTGCTGAAAGGGGCAGGCAAGGGGGCGGTAGGTGAGGGGGTTGGTGAGACCCTGGAAGAGGGTGTCCAACAGTACGCCATCAACGAATCGTTGAATGAAGTGGCCGCCGCTGATATCGACCCGATGAAGGGGGTCATGTCGAGCGCGATCGAGGGCGGCTTGATAGGGATGGGGACAGGTGGTGCGGTAGGTGCTGTCGGTGGGGCGCGAGGCGGTAAGCATGCCAGCCAGGAAGATGGCGTTGGGACCGATCTGGTTGCAGAGCCTTCCGCGCCGGTGACGGAGGACGCTGCTGACCTAGCAGTGGATCCGGTCTCTGCATTCGGTCCACAGGAGGGTGGCGAGCAGGCGCCCTCCGCCACACAGGCTGAGGGAGATCTGAACCCGCTCGGTCCCAGCGGCAGCCAGTTTGACGAGCTGCGTGATGTTCCCGCCTATCTGCGTCAAGACGATACCGCCGATCGTTTCAAGGGGATGGCGCAGGATAGCGACGTTCAGCGAGCCTTGGCCGGTGAGTACGGGCGGTCGGTGCAGGATCTGGTTACGGCCCAGATGCAGGCTGGCGACCAGGGCAAGAGCCTTTATGAACTCGCCCAGGCTGGGGATCTCGGGGTTGACCCGTTCGCAGGAAACAAGAGCGCCCAGCAGGTAGCCATGGAGAACCAGCGCCCAGCCCTGCCGCTCAAGGATGTGATCTTCGCCGGCGATGCGAATGCCAAACCCGTGGGGGAGGCTGTGGCAGCCCCAGGGGATCATGATGACCAACAGGCAGGCCCTGGCCCGCAGTTTCGAGGTGGTGAGCGCACCCGTTGGCAGAACGGGCAGGAGGGGGATCTGCTTCCGCCTGAGGCTGCTACCGCCCACCCTGCCGGCGAGCTGCCGGGAGCCGTGATCGATGGCGAGTCCCGCGAGGTGGGTACAGAGCTCCCGCACCGCGATGTGATATACGGCGCCGATAACCGCCAGCCGGATGCAACCCATATCAAGGATGATGCGACCGCCAGTGCTGAGCCCGACTCCATTTTTGGCCCGCTCAGGACCCTTCGCATAACCCGCAAAGGCAAGCCGTTCGCCAGTGAGAAAGAGGCTGCCATGGCCAGCCGCAAGGGCAAGGAAACCCCGGTTCCCCTCAAGGGTGGTGGTTTCGGCGTGGCAGAGATTGCCGAGATAAAGCAGGTGAGGGCCGAACAGCCCACCCCCAGCCAGCCCCAACAACTCGCACCGGCCGTCGATACCGGCTACCGCGATGTTATCCCTTCCAGCGAACAATCCGAGGTGACCCATGGCCAGCCTACCCCGATACCTGCAATCAGCAGTGAGCGACCAGGTGATCAGCCTGGCGCAGGCGATCCGGTTGCAACAGGTGTTGGACAAACCCCTGCCGAACTCGCGGAGCGAGCTGGACCCGGAGATCCGGCAGATGGCGCTTCTCTTGCACCTGTACCTGTCACCCAACCAGGAGAGGAAAATGCACTGACAGCCCCGGCACCTGCCGGGGTTGCTGTATCTGAATGGGGGCAACCTGAGCAAGCCCGCGCGACTGCTGGGCCAGCGGCAGCGCCGACACCCTGGTCGGGGATGATCGATAACCCTGACGGCACCATCACCCTGGAAGGGGAAGTGGCGGCCCTCAAGTCGTGGGCGAAGGATAACGGCGTGAAGGCGATCCCGGGCAAGGGTGGCCTGGTAGTGTCCACGACTTCGGTAGCGAAGGTGCGACAGCTCACCACGCCTGCCACCAGTGAACCGGTGCGGCAGATTGAAGCGGCCCGCGCCGAGATAGCGCCGGAGCCCACCGAAGCACAGAAGGAAGCGGGGAACTACAAGAAGGGGCACATCAAGCTGCAGGGGCTGGATATTGCGCTCGAGAACCCCAAAGGCTCCACCAGATCCGGTACCGCTCAGGATGGCAAGGCGTGGCAGTCAACCATGACCCATGACTACGGCTACATTAAACGCACCCTGGGGGCGGACGGAGATCATGTCGATGTGTTCATCGGTGACAAGCCGGATAGCGAGACGGTCTATGTGGTGGACCAGGTGGACCCCATAACCGGCAAGTTTGACGAACACAAGGTGATGATGGGCTTTTCCGATGAGCAGGCCGCCCGGGAAGGCTACCTTGGCAACTACGAGGCGGGCTGGAAAGGACTGGGTGCCATCAAGGCGATGCCGGTGGAATCGTTCAAGCGCTGGGTGAAGGAGGGGGATACCACCAAGCCAGTCGCCAAGAAAGTCCGCATGTCTCAGCAGCGGGAGGGACTGTCCGCTGACGATGTGGCTCAGATTGTTTCTGACTTTAGACGTGAGTATAAAGGGGCTCAGTCACTCGACTTTATTGTTGGTCAAACTCAAGAGGACCTTTATGGACCAGAAGGCAGCCCCGAGCAAATTGGATGGCGGGATGGGGGATACCTCCCCGGCAAGCAGCAAGTCCACCTCATCGCAGACAGCATCACCCGCAGAGCCGGGCGTCAGGGTGTTCACGAAGGCGCAGGGGGAGAAAGAGGGGTATCTGGAGATCCCCGTCTTTTACAGCAGAACAGACCTGCGCCACGAAATGAACGGGGTATGGGAGGAGTTGAAAGAGCAAAAGCGGAAGTCGTCTCTACGTTACGTCATGAGGTCCTGGGTCACTATGGCCTGGACACGTTTACGCCTGAAAATAAGCGAGCTCTCCTCCAAAAGCTGAGTGATGCCAAAAGTGAGAAATGGCTTGCTCCTGCCTGGTCAGAAATCTCCCGCCCGGAGATGTATGGCGATAAAAGTGAGCAGCACCAGGCGGAAGAGGTGTTTGCCCACCTTACTGAAAACGAGTTGCCGTCGCGCACCATCCAGGCATGGAACGGTATCAAGACCGAGTTCTCCCGCATGTTGCGCAAGGCCGGTTTGGCAAAGGGCCCCATCAAGGAGCACGAGCTCGATAGCCTGATCCGGGCTGTTGGTGAAGGCATTCGCAGCGGAAAGCGCACCCGCCAGAACATCCGTACGGGCGAAGAGGTGATCGGCAAGCAAGCCGATGAGCCAGCCAAGGACGACAAGCCTGAACGCATAATCCGCTTCTCAAAGCAGGCAATGGCACAAGGGGACAAGCCGGCCAAGCACCTGACCCGTAAAGAGGCTGAGCTGGTTTCCCATGGTTGGTTCAAGCAGTACCGGGGGGCGAGCGGCATCAAGGTACAGATCCACGCCACCCAGGGGGAGCTTGAAGGGGCCCTGGGGCTGGATGCCAAGGAGGGATTGATCCGCCGCGCCGCGTTTGACGACGATGCCGGCACCCTACACGTAGCTGCGGACACCATTTCCGACCCCAAGCGGATGCGCGAGATCCTGCGCCATGAGGTGCTGGCCCACTATGGCCTGGCCAATGTCCTGGGTGACGGGGAATATACCAAGCTGATGAGCCGCCTCATCCAGTCCCAGAAGGACCCCAGCATGAGGCCGGTGTGGGACTGGGTGAACACCCATTACGCCGATGAGGACATCGGCACCCAAGCCGAGGAAGTGGTGGCCCACCTCGCCGAAGTCGAGCAGGGGGCCTGGGGCCGTGGCTGGGATCGGGTCGTGGCCATGGTCACCCGGGCGCTGCGTGCGGTCGGCTTTGTACCTGATGGCATTACCGCCGCGGAGACGCGTTCCCTGATCGAGGGGCTGGGCAAGAAGTTGCAGCGTAGCGGCCCAGACGACAGCGGGCCGGATGGCGGCAAGAAGTTCAGCCAGGAAGCCGAGCGGCCAGCCCAGAAAGGCGGTATCAAGATGAGCCAGGCCAGTACCGCAGCTGATGCGGCCATGGAGAAGCTCAACCTGGGACCCAAGCCAGACATCATCGACAAGACCAAAACCAACCTGAACAAGCTCCGTCAAGTTGACCGTGGCGTGGTCAGCTCATGGGTTGATCGCGTCATCAAGAAAGCCAATACCGAGGTGCTCGACGCGCTGGCCCCCATCAAGTACGCCGAGGAGGCTGCCGGCATTACCAATGCTGCTGACTCCGGTTATGTGGCGGCACGGATGGCGACGGGGGCCGCCTCCACCATGCAGGCGACCATGCTTTACGGTTTGCCGGAGTGGAAGGATGGGGTGATCCAGCGCAAGGCGGGTACTGGCGAGAAGGATGCGCTGCTCGGCATCTTTGCTGATCTGGGGGCTGACCTGCATAACTGGCTGGGTTGGATGGCTGGCCACCGGGCCGAGCTGTTGCTGGCCCAGGGGCGTGAGAACCTTCTCGACGCCCAGGACATCGCTGCCCTCAAGGCTCAAGGTAAAGGCAAAGAGGCCAAGTTTCTTGACGCCAAAGCGCGCTGGAATCGGCTCAATGCCGCTACCCTGGACCTGGCACAAGAAGCTGGGCTCTTCACCAAAGAGGCCCGGGCGGAGTTCGAAAGCGAGTGGTACATCCCCTTCTTCCGTGAATCCGACGATGGCGATGTGATCGCTCCCTTCAAGCCGAGGGGCATTGCCAACCAGAACGCCGGTATCAAGAAGCTCAAGGGGGGCGATGCCAACACCAACGACCTGCTCGAGAACATCTTCACCTCCACCTCCAAGCTGATCGACGCGTCCATGAAGAACATGGCGGCCCAGAAGACGGTTTGGAACCTGGCGGATACCGGCATCATCGAGGTCATCCCGAAGCCAAACAAGATGGATTACCAAGCCCTTGCCAATGGCAAAGACAGGATCATGGTCAAGCTGGAGGGGGAGGACTACATGATCCGGGTTGAGGATCCGGACCTCTATCGCGCTATGACCTTCTTCGACCGCAAGCCGTTCGGCGCCATGGTCAATGTGGCGGCCAAGGCCAAGCGCATCTTAACGGCAGGCATCACCGCGTCCCCCGAATTCATGCTGCGCAACTTCCTGCGCGACTCCCTCTCCAGCTGGGCCATCAGCAAGGATGGCTTCAAGCCGATGATTGATTCCATCAAAGGGGTGAGGAAAACGTGGCACATGGACGGAAGCACCATTGACGTAATGTTCAGCGGAGCCTCCTTCCTGGGCGGTTACGTGAATGGCAATGACCCAGAGGCGATGGCCGATACCGTGCGTAAGTCGCTGCGACGCAAGGGGATGACCCCGGAGCAAATCGCCCGCTACGAGAAGAGCTTCATCCGCAATGCGGCGCATGCCAAGGGCGTGGTGGCAGACGCATGGGAAAAATACAGCAGGGTGGGTGAGGCGGTTGAAAACGGGAACCGTGAAGCTGTTTATGACGCTGCCATCAAGGCCGGGAAGAGCCACGCCCAGGCGGCGTTCGAGTCGAAGGACCTGATGGATTTCTCCATGCTCGGTGCGGCTCGCACAATTCAGCTCATGTCCCAACTGCTGCCGTTCTTCAATGCCCGGGTGCAGGGCCTTGGCAAGCTGACCCGTGAGCTGCGAGACAACCCGCGAGCCATCGCCAAACGCGCAGGCATGATCACGGCTGCGAGCCTGGCGCTATTGGCCCACAACTGGGACGATGAGCGTTATGAGGGGTTGCCGGACTGGGATAAAGACGCCAACTGGCACTTCTGGCTTGGTGATCACCATTGGCGGATCCCCAAGCCGTTCGAGATTGGCGTGCTGTTCGGTACCATCCCCGAGCGCATGGCCCGGGCCCTGGGTGACAAGGACACCGGGGCCCAGTTCGGTAAGGCGGTGGCCAGGGCGATAGGTGACACCTTCGCCCTCAATCCGATCCCCCAGATCGCAAAGCCGGTGGTGGAGACAACGGTAAACTATGACTTCTTCAAGGGTGGCCCCATCGACGGCCCACAGGACCTGAACGTCCAGGCAGAGGCACGCTACAACGAGCAAACCAGCCTGCTGATGCGCGAGCTGGGGGAGCTCACTGGCTTCTCGCCGAAGCAGCTTGAGCACCTGATTATCGGTTACACCGGCACCATGGGCAGCTATGTGATGGCTGCCGCTGACGGTCTGATCCGAGCCTCTCGACCGGGTGAGTCCGCGAGCTGGAGGGCCGACGAGATCCCATTGGTGAAAGCGGTGTACCGCGGCACTGGCCCTGCAAAGTCCACTCAGCACATGGAGGAGTTCTACCGGATGCTGAACGAGGTGAACCAGCTCAAGCGCACCGTTGACCAGTACCGCAGTGAGGGGCTCACAGATAAGGCCCGCGAGCTGCTGGAGGAGCAGGGTGGGATCTTGAAGTCGCGCCGCAGCCTGAGCCGCACTCAGCAGCAGGTCCGGGTGGTGCGCAACAAGATCGAGCTGATCCAGCGCGATCGCACACTGGCCGCAGAGGAGAAGCGCCGGCGCATTGATGAGATGCTGGCCCGCCGTAATGACCTAGTGTATCAGGCGGTAAACAAGAACAAGGCGAACTGGGAGTAAGGGGGAATAGCGGCCCTGGCTTGCCCCGGACAACAGGGGGTAAGCTGGGCCCTGACCAGTGAGGACCTGACCATGTGGATACTGTTTGCGTTGATAATGATGGTGGTGGCGCTCAAGGCGTTCAGCTTTAGCTTCACCCTGGCGCTGATACCCTTTGCTGCCGGGTGTTGGTGTTTCAGCAAATCCAACCGGGAGAGCTTGGAGACCTTTATGGCATTCAGCTTTATGTCTACCCTGATTGGATTTGCTATCTATACAGCAATGATATTCCTGTGAGGATAATCATCACGTAATTGTTGTCATTTATATAAATCTATATGGCATTTTTTTCTGCGACTCTTTTACTGTTCGTGGAATTAAATGCTTCAACAAAACCATTCGCAGAAAAGAGGAGTTTAAAACTATTGTCGTATGTAGTCACCTCAACAATTTTCTTACGCTTAAACTCAGATATCACATAATCAGTGCCTGCTGATGTGATAGGAAAGAACGTTTTCCACTGTCCACTACATGCTTGACCATATTTCACTAAAGTACCATTAATATTCAATGGCTCGTGAGAATGAGTTGTTTGTTCAGATTCTTTACATTTTTCAGGTTCGTAACGCTGGATGTAAATGTTGAGCCCACCGCTGACTGTTTTACTAAGCGAGGCAAAGATGCCATCATTTATACTGTCTCTAATTGTGTAGTCACCACTTTTTGCCATATACCATTTATTCATTTCCTCTTGCTCACCAGCAAGAGAGGATGTGGCGATGGTAAAAAAAGTAATTGCCAATATAATTTTCATAAAACCCCCAATCAATATCCCGAATCATTATATTTATTTTTTTTGTTTTTTCATTTCTTTTGTGATGTTTTCCAGCATATCTCTCATTTCTCGAAGCTGCTCAGTTATGCCATCAGGGTTGTATCGTGGATCGTGTTTATCGATCTCATGAGGGGTGAGAATGGTTCCTGGTGGCATCATTAGCGCTGCACGGTCGATGTGAATACCATCAAGGAGCTTCACACCACTCTCAACAAGTTCTGCGTCTTCTTCAAAAGTCCTTTGAAGCCGATGAACGATCTCTGCGTTCATCGTTCGGCCAGCTGCAGCTGCAGCTTCATGGATGGCAGTGTGTAGCTCCCTTGGTAGGCGCAACGCAGTCTTCTGTATGTCTTTGCTCATGAGGTGTGACTTTGGTTTGTTCAGTAAGCATTAGCTTAACAAAAGCAATAGGTGAATTCATTCGGACTTTATCAAATCACTTGCCTTCACTATGAAGTCTAACTATCATTAATTTAGACTTCACAGTAAAGTCTAAGTGAGAAGGAGGAGTGATGATAGAAGACAAGGTACGCAACACATCCCTGCGCTTACCGCGTGAGATACGCGATTGGTTAACGAACCGAGCAGCAGATAACTGCCGCAGCTTCAACGGTGAGATCACTATGATCCTGAAGCAGCAGATGGAGAGGGAGCAAGATAGTGGGAAAGCAGAGTCGGTCTGATGCCAGAAAGAGTTCGACCCCAACTGGTGGAACAGTTGAGGCCGAGAGATGTAAACCCACCACGCAAATGATTGGAGTTACTTTATGATTATACAACAACAGTATCAGCAAACCAAAGTTTTGGCAGAGCCGCTGAATTCCATGCCGGTAATCGCCGGGGTGGAGATCACCACCGACGAGGCGGGGCGGTTCAACCTGAACGCCCTTCACCGGGCCAGTCAACTTGGTTCGAGCAAAGCCCCAGCTCAGTGGTTGCGCACCAAGCATGCGCAGGAGCTGGTCGCTGAGGTGGAAAAACAAACTGTGCAAATTTGCATAGTTTCCATTGAAGGCCGCAACGGCGGCACTTTCGCCCACGAATTGCTGGCGATCTCCTATGCCGGTTGGATCAGTCCCGCCTTCCAGCTCCAGGTCAATCAGGTGTTTCTGGATTACCGTACCGGCAAGCTGGGCCCGGTCACCCCTCAACTGACCACCATGGAGATCCTGCAGATCGCCATGCAGTCAGAGCAGGAACGGTTGCGCTTGGAGGCAGCCAATCACAAGCTGGAGCTGCAGGTGGAAGCGGCCAAGCCCAAGGTGGAGGCGCTGGATCTGATCGCCACTGCCGATGGCTCGCTGAACCTGACCGAGGCCGCCAAGGCGCTGCAACAGCAGCCGAAGAAGTTCAACCAGCACCTGTGCAGCCAGCGCTGGATCTACAAACGCGCCGGCGGCAAGCAGTGGCTCGGCTACCAGGACAAGGTGCAGCAGGGGCTGGTTGAGCACAAGGTGACGATGGTGCCCCTGGCTGAGGGCGGAGAGCGCCTTTGTGAGCAGGTTCGTATCACTCCGAAGGGGCTTACAAAGTTGGCTCAGCAGTTCAGTGTAGGCGGTGTGCAATGAGCGCCGCCCAACTGCAGGTTGAGTTGAATGCACTGCTGGGGGAGTTGGAGGTTATCGACCTCTGTCCTCAGGAACGCCGGGCGCTTGTTGACAGGATCCAGCGCATGATGCCTGACAAAGCTGACTGATACTGATGGGGCTGCGGCCCCATTTTTAATACCCAAATCAGTCCGAAAATGATAAATTCAAGAAATGCACTGTATAGGTATACAGTATTTCACAGTCGAGAGACTGGGAGAGCAAGGGGGAGATCGGATGGAATCACTACTAAGCGAACTGGAAGAGTTTGTTGAGACGCTGGACCTGGCGCCTGAGGAGGAGAACAAGATCGCGCGCATTCTGGAAAAACTTCGCGATGAAGCCACCGTGTCAGCGTGATGCGGAAGGATTCGGATTGGCCCGCCATTGAGCGGGCTTTTCTATGCCTGCGTGATACGAGATTCTTAGGTAATTGCTTGGGGCATTTTTGGGGCAAAAAGAGGGGTAAAATACGGGGAAATGCGGTGTTTGATGGGATACATCCGAGGCAATAAAACTGGCCTCAAGCCTTATGCCAAGCGGCTTGGCAATGGATCCTGATAGAAATCAATCATTCCTTTGCCGATAATCCGGGGTCATAATATCGCAAACTGCACTTTCTCTGTAGCAAGGCCTGAGTAATGAAGTTATTTGTTAGAGATTTGACTGTGATCGATTCCAGCTATTTATGCGAGCGCCGCGGCATGGTGGGCGAGAGCTGGCTGGTGGACATCGAGATGAGTGGCGAGCTCAACGAGATGAGCATGCTGCTGGACTTCGGTCGGGTGAAGAAGCTCATCAAGTCGATCATCGACGAAGAGGTGGATCACAAGCTGCTGGTGCCGACGGAATGTCCCCTGGTCCATGTCAACGCGCTGGACAACGACGAGAGCACCGTGGATCTGCTGCGTCCGGGTCGCGCCATTCACCTGCGCTGCCCGACCCAGGGGTTTGCCTTCATTCCCGCCCCCCAGGTGGATAAAGAGTCGGTGACCCGCTATCTGCTGGGGGTACTGGCCAAGCGTCTGCCCGGCAACATCAAGGATCTCTCCCTGACGTTGCGCTCGGAGCGCATCGAGGGCGCCTTCTACCACTACAGCCACGGCCTCAAGAAGCACGACGGCAACTGCCAGCGCATCGCCCACGGCCACCGCTCTCCCGTCGAGATCCTGGTGGATGGAGAGCGTGACGAGGAGCTGGAGTTCAACTGGGCCGAGCGCTGGGCCGACATCTACCTGGGCACCGAAGAGGACAGGGTGGCCCTTGGCGAACTCGCCCTGAGCGAGCGGGCCGAGGCGTCACTGAAAGAAGGGGACGCTCACTACATCGGCTTCAAGTACGTGGCGCCCCAGGGGCTGTTCCAGCTCGCCATGCCGGCGGTGGAGGTGGAGATGATCGACACCGACACTACCATCGAGCTGCTGGCCCACTACATCGCCCGCGAGGTGAAGAAGCAGGTAGGGGACAAGTTCGTCAAGATTGTCGCCTATGAAGGGGTCGGCAAGGGCGCCATCGCCTACGCCTGAGCCAGGTTCTTCGCTGCCATGAAAAGGCCCCGCCAATGCGGGGCCTTGTCGTATCGGGTCGTGGCCATCAGGCACTGAGGCGGAAGCGCTGGACCAGCCCCTCCTGCTGCTCGGCAAGGGAGTCGAGCTGCTGGCTGGTCTCGGCGACCCGCTCTATGCCCTGATAGTTGAGATCCGAGATGTCGGAGATGCGGTTGAGGTTGGTGGCGATGTCGGCGCTGGTGGCCTGCTGCTGCTCGGCGGCGGAGGCTATCTGGCTGGACATGTCGCTGATGAGCACCACGATGCCCTGTACCTCTTCCATGGCGTTGTTGGCCTGGGAGCTCTGATCCACGCAGCTGTCCATCTCGCGGGAGCACTCCTGCATCACGTTGACTGCCCGGGCGACGCCTTGCTGCAGGTTCTCGATCATGGTCTGGATTTCGCTGGTGGACTGGGCGGTGCGGCCAGCCAGGTTGCGCACCTCGTCGGCCACCACCGCAAACCCGCGTCCCTGCTCGCCGGCGCGGGCCGCCTCGATGGCGGCGTTGAGGGCCAGCAGGTTGGTCTGCTCGGCGATGCCGCGGATGACGTCGAGGATGTTGCCAATCTGGCCGCTCATGGCGCTCACGTCGCCAATCACCTTGCCGGTCTGCTGCAGCTTGCCCGCGAGCTGGTGGGTGGTGGTGATGTTGCCTGCCATCACCTTGCGCCCCATCTCGGAGGCTTTCTCCACATCCTGCACCCGCTCCAGGGTCTGGTTGGCGGCCTGGGCCACCTCCCGCACCGAGGCCTCCATCTGGGTCATGGCGGCGGCGACCGAGGCGGTCTCCTGACGCTGTTTCTCCAG
Source organism: Aeromonas sp. R7-2 (assembly GCF_040908105.1). Classification (NCBI taxonomy): domain Bacteria; kingdom Pseudomonadati; phylum Pseudomonadota; class Gammaproteobacteria; order Aeromonadales; family Aeromonadaceae; genus Aeromonas; species Aeromonas sp. R7-2. The sequence goes on from NZ_JBFODC010000019.1 coordinate 103,754, forward strand.
ATCCGCCCGCACCGATTCGGTGGTGTGGCGGTTGTCGTGGGCGGCGCTGTTGAGCTGGGTCGAAGCCTGGGAGAGCTGCTTGAGCACATCCCCCATCTGGTGGATCAGCAGGTTGATCTGGCTGGCGAGCTGGCCGAATTCGTTCTGGCTCTTGAAGCCGACGCGCTGGGTCATGTCGCCCTGGGTCACCTCGGTCAGCACCCGCAGCAGCTCTTTCAGGGGGCGGCGGATGGCCTTGCCCAGGGTGAAGGCCACCAGGATGGCGACGAAGATGGCGATGGCGATGCTGATCCCCTGGGTCAGGGTACTCTGGGTCTGCACCCGATCGGAGGCCTGGATGCTGGCGTTCATCAGCTGCTGGCTCTGGGCGGTGATCCCCTCCAGCTTGTTCTGGATGCTGAGGATGAGCTGGCTAGCCTGCTTGCTCTGCTCGCGCATGGCCTGCTGCTGCTTCATCAGGGCCAGGTATTGGGAGAGCACGCCGTCATTGCCCGTGGTGTCGCGCACGAAGCCATGGACGTAGTGGCCCATGTTGTTGTCGAAGTCCTTGAGCTCCCCCTGGAGATCCTTGATGGTGCTGTTGAAGCCCTCGATCTGCATCTTGTTGCGCTTGAGCGCCGCCTCGATGGGGGCGGGGATGCTCTGGTTGAGGGCATCCATGGTGGAGAGCTCGATGGCGGAGAGCTTGGTGGTCAGGGTCTCGGAGAGCATCTTGATGAAGCTGTCGTCGATGGTGACCATCATGTCCCCCAGGTTCTTCTTGAACTGGGGCAGGCTGACCTGGAACTGACCCTTGGCCTGATTGACCTTGTGCAGCCGGGTGAGCAGGGCCTCGTGTTCGCCGGGCAGGGTCTGGGTCAGTTGCAGGTAGTCATCCACCAGCTTGACGAGGGCAGTCATGTCCGCCTGCAACTGGGGATGAACCGCCACCTGCTGTTTGAGGCTGGCGACCATCTTGTCGACCTGGCCCTTGGCCTGTTGCAACTCGGCCACTTCCGCCGGCAGTTGCTTGAGATCCTGCTCGGTCAGCACGTCGGTGAGCCATTTGTTGGCGCTGAGCAGGCTTATCTGGGTCTGGCTGCTGGCGAGTACCAGCGGCATGGACTCCTGGGTCACCTGATCCAGGGCGCCGCTGAGTTCGCTCTGGCCGCGAAAGGTCAGTACCGCACTGGCGACCATGACGGCGACCAGGATGGCAAAGCCCAGATAGACTCTCTGTAGGATCGAGAGGTCTGACATTGTTTGTTTCATTATTGTCCCGCTGTCTGTGCAAAAGTCCCTTGCCTGAGTACCCCGTCCCTTTGATACCCTGCATGCCCCGAAGGGGATGCCGTTGTGGTTCGCGGGACGTCTCCTCGCTATCGGTATTCTTCACAATAACTGAAGCGATTGGGACAACGGCTGTGCCAAATGTCGGCTTGTGTCACACTTGGCGCGTTGCGGCGGCCTGTTTGGGAGCCGCTTGAGCTTTGTATTGAATTTTCTTTTTCCTATAAAGGAGTTACCCATGGCGCAAGAAACCATTTTCAGCAAAATCATCCGCAAGGAGATCCCCGCCGACATCCTTTATCAAGACGATCTGGTGACCGCGTTTCGCGACATCCAGCCCAAGGCCAAGACCCATATCCTGATCATTCCCAACGTGCTCATCCCCACCGTCAACGACGTGGAGCCGGATCACGAGTTGGCGCTGGGCCGGATGTTCACCGTGGCCCGCAAGCTCGCCAGCGACGCGGGCATCGCCGAGGACGGCTACCGCCTCATCATGAACTGCAACCGCCACGGCGGGCAGGAGGTCTATCACATCCACCTGCACCTGGTCGGTGGCGAGCCCCTGGGACCCCTGCTGAGCCTGTGATGCGCCTCGTTCCGTCGACCGGCCTGCTGTTGGCCGGTCTGCTGCTGGGGGGCTGTGCCTCCCAGTGGAAAGACATGTTCGTCTCCTACTCGGATCAGATGGTGCCCCTGCGCAACCAGCTGCTGCTGGGCCATGCCGCCGAGGCCCTGCCCGAGGTGCGCGAATCGACCCCGGGGGACGACACCTTCGTGCTCGACCAGCTGGAGAAGGGGCGCATCGCCTGGCTGGCGGGTCAGGACGGCCCCAGCAAGCAGGCCTTTGCCGCCGCCGACAGCCGGCTTGTGTGGGAAGACAATCAGGCCGAGTACCGCCTGAGCCAGGGACTGGCCCAGGCGGGCAGCCTGCTCACCAACGATCAGACCCTGGCTTACCAGGCGCCCGATTACGAGCGCACCATGCTGCACCACTATCTGGCGCTCAACTACTTGCAGCGGGGGGATGCCGACGGCGCCCTGGTAGAGGTGCGCCGTGCCAATCAGGTGCAGGAGCAGGCCCTTAAACGGCGGGCCGACGAGGTGCGCGAGGCCGCGCAGGAGGGGGATCGGGAGGACGAAGCCGGGGAGATGCGCCAGCTGATGTCGCGCGGCGCCCCCGAGCTTGATCGCCTGATAGGCCAGGTGAAAAACGGTTTCCAGAACGCCTACACCTTCTATTTCTCCGGCGTGCTCTACGAGGCGGCCGGGGATCTCAACGACGCCTGGGTCGATTACCAGCGCGGCTACCAGATAGCGCCGGACAACCAGAGCCTGCAGGATGCCCTGCTGCGCCTGGCCCGGCTTCGCGGCTCTCCCGAGGAGCTCAAGGAGACCGAGCAACGGATGGGCCGCAAGGCGCCGCCCTTGGCCAAGGATCAGGGCCAGCTGGTGGTGCTGTTTGAAGATGGCCTGATCCCGGCGCGCCGGGAGCTCTTCCTGCCGCTGCCCATCTCCACCTCCAGCGGCGATTTTCGTACCTTTACCGTGGCGGTGCCCTATTACGACAATCGGGCCAGCGACGGCGCCCCGCTCACCCTGTCGGTGGGCAAGGGGGTGGCGCAGACCAGCGAGCTGGTGAGGCTGGAGGCGCTGGCGGCCAAGGATCTGCAGGAGCGGCTGCCTGGCATGCTGACCCGGCAGGCCCTGCGGCTGGTGGCCAAGGAGCAGGTGCGGCGCACTGCCGCCAAGGAGGGGGGGGATGTGGGCAACATCCTGGTGGGGATCTTCAACACCCTCTCGGAGCGGGCGGATACCCGCAGCTGGCTGACGCTGCCCGCCAAGGCCTCGAGCTGGCAGGGGATGGTCCCGGCCGGGAACGTCACCCTGACCCTGGGGGCGGGCAGCGCCATGCGCACCCTGCCACTCAGCGTCCACGCCGGGCGCACCACCCTGGTGTGGGTACAGCGCCTGGGGAGCGTGCTCACGACCCGGGTGATGCCCCTCTAGGGGGAACCGGATATGGCAACTCAGATGAATGACCGGTCAGGCCGACGGCCACCGGCAAGGAGAACAAGATGAAAGCACAAGGGTTGGCCCTGGGCCTGGTTCTGCTGCTGACGGGCTGTGCCACCAATACTTCCGGCGTGGCGCTCTATGGCGCGGCCGGTGCGGCGGCGGTGGCCGAGCAGCATCAAAACGTCAACGTCACCCTGACCGAACTCAGCCGGCGCCAGCAGAACGGCCTGTTGCAGGTCAACGTGGCGGCGGCCAGCACCCAGCGTGGTGACAACACGCTGCAATATCTCTTCTACTGGTATGACGACGCGGGGCAGGAGGTGGCCAGCGATGGCCGCGGCTGGACCCCCCTCAAGCTGCATGGCTACCAGACCCGCACCCTGTCCGCCCTGGCGCCGAGCCCGGCTGCACGGGGTTACCGGATTTACGTTCGCGAAGTGATGGAGGAATCCTACTGATGAAAATGAATCATGCCCTGCTGATCCTGACCGGCGCCCTGCTGCTGGGCGGCTGCTCCAGCACCACCGTCAGCTATGGCGATCCCACCGAGACCGAGACGGTGACCGTCGATTACGGCTCCTCCGACTTGCAGGCCATCGCCGACAAGATGGCGGATTCCATGCTGGCGTCCCCGGCCACCAGCGAGATCACCGCCGGGGGCCGCCCGGTGATGTTCATGGACTCCATCCGCAACAAGACCTCGGAGCACATCGACACCGAGGCCATCACCGACACTATCCGCACCAAGCTGCTGCGCTCGGGCAAGTTCCGCTTCGTGGACATGAGCAAGGTGGCGGCGGTCAAGCAGCAGCTCGAATACCAGCAGGGCAGCGGCATGGTGGATCCCGCCACCATGGTGCGGCTCGGCAAGCAGACCGGTGCCCGCTACATGGTCTATGGCAACCTCGCCAGCATCGTCAAGGACAACGGCAAGGTGAAGGACGTCTACTACCAGATGACCATGAACCTGATGGATGTGGAGAACGGCGAACTGCTGTGGGCCGATCAGAAAGAGATCCGCAAACAGGCCAAGAAGTCCACCTTTGGCTGGTGAGGACCCGCGGGGGCAGGGGGATCTGGCGGAGCTGGCGCTCCTCGCCAGCCTGCCGGCGCCCTGGGATCAGGGGCGCCTTGAGCCACTTGGCCAGGGCCTGACCAACGGCAACTACCGGCTCAGCCTCCCCACTGGCGAGCAGGCCTTTCTGCGCCGCGGTCATCCTGATCCGGTGCGCCTTGGCATCGACCGGGCCACCGAGTGGCAGCTCTACCAGGGGGCGGTGGGGCAGGGGCTGGCGTTGCCCTGTCATCACGGCGATCCCGCCACCGGCCTGATGCTGCTGGCGTGGTGCGATGAACCCAACTGGGCCGAGCAGGCGCCGCCTCTCGCCGCGCAACCCCGCCTGATGGCGGATGTGCTGGTGCGGCTGCACCGCCTGCCGGTGCCGACCGTGGTGATGGCGGTGCGGGCCCACAGCGGCGGGTATCGGCAGCGTCTGGCCCATATCCCTCCCTGGCTGCCCGCGCTGGAGCGGGCCCTGCTCGCGAGCCGGGAGCCGGACGACTGCTGGCTCCCTTGCCATCACGATCTCAATCCGGCTAACTTGTTGGGGTCGCGACCCTGGGTCATCGACTGGGAGTACGGCGCCGCCGGTCATCCTGGGTTCGAGGTCGCCAGCATCCAGCGCACCCACGGCTGGAGTGAAGAGCAGCGGTGCCAGTTGGAGAGCTGCTATCTTGAAGCCATGGACGGGGCAGCGACGGGGCCGGGGCCCCGGGGATTCCAGGCCGATGCCTTTCTGCCCTGGGTCGATTACATCGGCCTGCTGTGGGCGCTGCTGATGGCCGAACAGCAACCCGGGCCCGAGTATCAGGCCCTGATCGACATCAACCGCCAGCGCCTGGAGTGATGCCCGGCAACGGCCCGCGCGACGCGTGTATTCAATGAATGGGAGGCATGCATGGTGACCACATTCTCATGGCGTCAACCGCGTAGCTGGAGCCTGCTGCTGCTCTGCCTGCTGCTGACGGGTTGCGCCACCCGGGTGATCTACTACTGGCTCGACTCGGCCATCGTCTGGCAACTGGATGACTACTTCTCCCTGGACCGCAGCCAGAAGAAGCTGCTGGACCAGGAGGTGAAGGGGCTGATGGCCTGGCACCGGCAGCATGAGCTGCCCATCTATGCCCGGGATCTCGACGCCCTGGCCAAGGCGGTGGCCAGCCCCATGAGCCCGGCCCAGGTGACCCTGCATCTGGACAGAACCCAGGCGAGCCTGACCCGTACCCTGGAGAACGCCATTCCCCGCACGGTGCGCCTCGCCAAGACCCTGACCGACGATCAGGTGGCTCGCTTCATGGCCGATCGGGTGAAGCGCCAGCAGGAGCGCCAGCACGATTTTGCCACCCAGTCGAAGGCCGAGATGATCAAGGGCTTTCGGGAGAAGATGAACGAGCGCCTGGTGTTCTGGATTGGCAAGGTGAAGCCGGCCCAGGAGCCTCTCATCACGCAGTGGGCCGAGTGGCAATACGAGATGATGGCCCCCTGGCTCGACTTCCAGGAGGCCTGGACCAAGGAGCTTGATCGGCTGATGAAACAGCGCCAGAGTCCGGATTTCGGCCAGGAGCTGACCCGCTTGCTCCAGCAGGGGGACGGCCTGATGGATGGCCGCTTCACCGGCTACACGGACCAGTCCCGCCAGCGCACCATCCAGTGGCTGAGCGATCTCAGCCACTCCATGGATCTCTCCCAGCGGGCCCACCTCTACACCCTGCTCAAGGACTATGCCGAGGACTTCGAGGGCATGACCCGCAGCCGCTGAGGACGCGATGAGACAACACAAGGGCGGCGGGCCCCGGGCCTGCCGCCCTTGTTCTTGTGGGGCAGGCTGTGGTAGCTTGCCCTTTCTATTGTGTGGGAATTAACTTTTGAACCTGACCGACAACGTGAAACTGGCGGCGATGACCCTGCTCATCACCCTCGCACTGTTGTTCTCTACCCTCTCGGTGGAGGGGGTCAGGGTACCCGCGTTCCAGCCCTCGGCCCAGCAGGCCCACTCGCTGGCGGAGGGGGCGGCGCCTGCCGACGCAAGCCCGGCGGCCCACGGCGTCAGCGGCAGTGACGATGGCATCGTCAAGTTCGTCGGCTCCCACCAGAATCACCTGCTGCGCCTCGAGCACTCCCTGAGCCGCGATCATCAGCCCGGCAGCGTGGTCTACGAGCTGGTGATGAGCTGGTCCCAGCAGGCGATCCTGCTGCTGCTGTGCGGCCTGCTGTTCTATGCCGCCCTCTTCTACCCGGGGACGAGCTTTCGCGATCACTTCGCCGGCATTCACAGGCGCCGCCTGCAGCGCCGGCATCTGCAGTACCGCTTCGCCCAGAGCTTCCTCGCCTGATCCCGATGGGGTCAGCTTGCCACCTGTTGCCTCATCTTCTCTCTGTTGCTGTTCACTTTTAGTGAACGGCTAGGCTGTCTTGTTTCATTTTTTTGCACGGTGCGACCCCGGTGTCGCCCCTTGCCATCGCCTGACAGAGGCCGATTTCATGAGAAAAAAGAGTCATACCGTGTTGAACCGCATGAGCCTGTGGCAGTACGCCCTGTTGCTGCTGATGCTGGTCACGTTCGCGTTCTATTCCCTGCCCACCTTCTTCGGTGAGCAGCCCTCCCTCGGTCTGCACGGCCAGTCGCGCCTGAGCGACGCGCAGCGCACCCTGCTGGCCGAGAACCACATCGACCCCCTCAAGCAGATCGCCCAGGGTGGCCGGATGGCGCTGGTGTTCGCCAGCCAGGGGGAGCAGCAACTGGCCAAGCAGTTGCTGGAGCAGCAGGGGCTGGACAGCGCCGCCCTGACCCTGGAGTTCTACTCCAATGCCCCGGCCTGGATCAGCCGGCTCGGCGCCGACCCCATCAAGCTCGGGCTGGACCTGCGCGGTGGCTCCCAGCTGCTGATCGGGGTGGATGTGGATTTCGTCATCGACAACCAGACCAAGAACCTGGTGGATACCCTGCGCACCCGTTTTCGCGAGGCCAACCTGCGCGGCGCCAGCGTGATGCGCACCGCCCAGGGGAGCGTGGCCGTCACCCTGCCCGACGTGGCGGGGCAGGAGGCCTGGCTCTCCATCATCAAGGAGAGTGCCGGTACCCGCCAGGATCAGTGGACACTGAGCCGTTCCGGCAATGCACTGACCCTGGTGTTGAGCGACGCCGAGCGCACCCTGCTGGTGAACAACGCCGTGACCCAGAACCTGTCGATCCTGAAAAAGCGGATCAACGAGCTCGGCATCGTCGAGGCCTCGGTGGTGCGTCAGGGGCAGGACGGCATCCGCATCGAGCTGCCGGGGGTGCACAACCCCAAGCAGGCGAAAGAGGTGATCGGCGCCACCGCGTCCCTGGCCTTCTATGAAGCCAAGGCCGACAGCCGCTTCTTCATGGCGGATCGCAGCGGCCAGGCGGTGGGACTGGCCCGCCAGCCGGTGCTGAGCGGCGAGCACATCGTCGATGCCCGCGCCAATATGGGGGAGATGGGGCAACCCCAGGTCAACATCGTGCTCGACACCCTGGGGGGGAGCAAGATGAACCAGTTCAGCCGCCAGCACGTGGGCAAGCCCATGGCCACCGTCTTCACCGAGTACAAGACCAACGCCGAAGGCAAGCTGCGCGCCCGAAGCGAGGTGATCAACGTCGCCACCATCCAGACCGCCCTTGGCAACCAGTTCCGCATCACCGGGATTGGCAGCCTGCCCGAGGCCCAGGAGCTCGCCATGCTGCTGCGGGCCGGGGCCCTCACCGCGCCGCTGAAGATCCTGGAAGAGCGCAGCATAGGCCCGACCCTGGGTCTGCAGAACATCGAGGCGGGCTTCACCGCCCTGGCGTTCGGCATGGCGGGCATGATGCTGTTCATGATGGCCTGGTATCGCAAGTTCGGCTGGGTCGCCATCACGGCGCTGGTCGCCAACCTGCTGATGCAGGTGGGCATGCTGGCGGTATTGCCGGGGGCCGTGCTGACCCTGCCGGGGATCGCCGGTCTGGTGCTCACCGTCGGCATGGCGGTGGATACCCATGTGCTGATTTTTGAGCGGATCAAGGACCGGCTGCGGGAAGGGGGGAGCCTTGCCAACGCCATCGACTTTGGCTATCGCTCGGCGTTTCGCACCATCTTCGATGCCAACATCACCACCCTCATCTGCGCCGTGGTGCTCTATGCCATCGGCTCCGGGCCGCTGCAGGGCTTCTCCATCACCCTGATCCTGGGGCTCATCTCCAGCATGGTGACCGGCATCTGGGGCACCCGCGCCATCATCAACCCCCTGTGGGGCAACAGCCGCGCCAAGCTGCTGAGGGTATGATCATGAACCGACTTCATCACCATGACGCCGCGCCCGTGAGTCTGCATGACCTGCGCACCGACCACTTCCTGCCGGGAAGCCTGAACCACCTGACGTCGAGGGAAGAACAATGCTGAGAATGATCCTGGCCATGGGGCTGACCCGCTGGCGCTATATCGGGCTGTGGGCCTCCGTGCTGCTGACCCTGGCCTGCGTGGCCGTCCTTGCGACAAAAGGGCTCGCCCTCGGGCTCGATTTCACCGGCGGGATCCTGCTGGAGTTTCGCATCCAGACCCTGAAAGAGGCCCATGAGCTCAACGCTCTGCTGACGGCGCCCCTGGCGGGGGTGGTGGAGCTGCACGGCGCCGGTGTGCCCGGCGAGTGGCTCATCAAGCTGCCCCCCCACGCGCTGCCCTGGGCGGCGGAGGATCTGGCGACCATGCTGGGGCAGCAACTCGCCCTGCCGGTGGAACTCTTGCGCACCACCATCGTCGGGCCCCAGGTGGGGGCGGAGCTATTCCAGCAGGGGATGCTGGCGGTACTGGTGGCCTCGCTCGCCATCTCCGCCTACCTGGCGGTGCGCTTCGAGTGGCGCCAGGCTATCGGCATCCTGGTGTCGGTGCTGCACGATGGTCTGGTGGCCATCGGGCTGCTCGCGCTCTTTGACATCGAGTTCGACCTCAACGTCATCGCGGGCCTGATGGCGGTGATAGGCTACTCCCTCAACGACAGCATCGTCATTTCGGACCGGTTGCGGGACTTGCTGGGGTCGCGTACCCGCATGGGGATCCACGAGTGCTCGGACGTGGCCATCAAGGCCACCTTCAGCCGCACCATGATCACCTCGGGCACCACCCTCTTCACCGTGGGGGCCCTGCTCCTGTTCGGCGGCGACGCCCTCTACGGCTTCTCCTTCACCCTGTTCGCCGGCATCCTGGTGGGGACGCTCTCCTCCATCACGGTGGCCTCCACCGTGCAGGAGCTGCTGGGGCTCTCCCCCCAGGCCTACCAGAAAAAAGAGGAGGAGCTGGCCGAGGCGGCGTGACCGCCGAGCGCCCCGTCACGGGGCACATGGGCGGCCAGTGCGGCCGCCCCGGGCAAAAAAGGAAGGCGAATGCCTTCCTTTTTCCATTCTGCCAGAGGGGGCGGCGGTCCCGAAGGCCGGGCTGGGGCGGCGGGTGTGACGCGGCCGAGCAGAAGTTGAAAAGTGTAATGAAATGCATGTTTTAGGCGCTATTTTCGGGGCCCGCTTCGGCTACACTGGCAGGGAGTCTATGGATGGAGTAAGCACTCATGAATATCGCTCGTCGGCTTCAACTCATTGCCCTGCTGGTCATGCTGGCCCTGGGGTGTCTCAGCTGGTTCAGTATCAGCAGACTCTCCTCCGCCCATGCGGATCTCAGCTATGTAACAGACAACACAGTCCCCAGCATTTCCACGATCAAGGAGATAGAAACGGACTTCTACGCCCTGCACTCATTGATCCAGGCGCACGTGCTCAACACCGACGACGGCAAGATGAGTCAGATAGAGCAGGGCATCGCTTCCTATCACACCAATATGGACGCCCTGCTGAGCCAGTATGAAAGCGGGATGATCACCAATGAGGAGGACAGGCAGCTCATCGCCGATGATCGGCGCCTGGTTGCCCAGTACGACAAAGCCTCCGAAGACGTCCTGCGCCTGTCCCGCGAGAACAAGAGTGTGGAGGCCAGAGAGGCGATCGACAAGGCGCTTGCCCCCTTGTATGAGCAGCTTACCAAGGCCATCGACAAGCACGTCCACTTCAACATCCAGCAAGGTGACGCCGTCAAGCTGCGAGGCGAGCAGAATGCCGATAGCAGCATGCAGGCACTGTTGTTCATCTCGGTGGGCACGGGTGCCCTCACGCTGGTGCTCTTTCTCTGGCTGTTCAGGCAGGTCGCCAATCCCCTCCGTCTGGCCATGACGACCCTGTCCGAAATCCAGCGCGACCTGAACTTCACCCTGCGGGCCAATGTGAGCCAGCAGGACGAGATCGGCCAGACGCTGACGGCGGTCAACCGCCTGCTGGACACCTTGCAGCAGACCTTCACCGAGTTTTCGGTGGGCAGCCTGCAGATCAAGAGCACGGCAGAGTCCCTCTCCCAGGCGGCCCAGCACATGGCGGAGTCGGCGAGTCAGGCCAATGACGCCACCAGCCTTATCGCCGCCGGGGTGGAGGAGATGAGCGTGAGCATCACGGACATCTCCCAGCGCACCCAGGAGACCAGCCGCATCACCAATGAATCCGGCAAGCTCGCCAGTGACGGCGGGGCCACCATAGATCGCACTGTGCTCGCCATCAACGACATCGCCGACGCCATTCGTCAGGCCTCCCGCGATGTGACGGCGCTGGGGGAGGGGATCTCCCGCATCGGTGGGGTGGTGAACGTCATCAACGATGTGGCGGGGCAGACCAACCTGCTGGCGCTCAACGCCGCCATCGAGGCGGCGCGGGCCGGTGAGCAGGGACGCGGCTTTGCGGTGGTCGCCGACGAGGTGCGCAAGCTGGCGGAGCGGACGGCCCAGTCGACCCAGGAGATCTCAAGGACGGTGGAGGCAATCCAGCAAGGGTCCGAGGCCACGGTGGCCAGAATGGTCCTGGTGGAGGAGAAGGTGGCGCAAGGGGTGGCCATGGCGACGGAAAGCGGTGCCATCATCACCCAGATCCGCCAGGCCTCCCATCGCGTCATGGATCAGGTCGGCGAGATCTCCTTGGCCATCCGCGAGCAGACCTCGGCGGCGGAATCCATCGCCCTCCAGGTCGAGCAGATAGCCCAGGTGGTGCAGCAGACCAGCAGCACGGCGGAGGAGACCTCCGCCGCCGCAGAGGAGCTGAACGTGACCACGGAGAATATCCACCAGCAGATCTCCCGCTATCGCATCCAGTGATGTGTGGATCGGTTGTTCTCTCCCCGCCATGCCCATGGCGGGGATTTTTTTATGTCAGAACCCCGAACCGGGCTGTTGCAGGAAGGCGGCCTCTTCCTCCGTGCTCGCCCTGCCCAGGATGGCGTTGCGGTGGGGGAAGCGGCCAAAGCGATCGACGATCACCTGGTGGCGCCGGGCAAAGTCGGCAAAGCCTTCGAAGGTGGCCCGGGCCGGGCCTGTGGCCTGCTCGTCGGCCAGGGCCTCGAACAGGGCGACGCTTCTGGCCTGCTGCTCTCTGGACTCCGCGTGCTCGAGGGGCAGATAGAAGAAGACCCGGGCCAGCGGCGAGAGCCCCTTGTCGACCCCGAGGGTGAGCCCCTTGAGGCACAGCGCCCTGGCCTTGTCGTCCTGGGCGAAGGCGGCGGGGGTGTGGCGGTGAAGGTTTCGCGGCAGCTGGTCCAGCAGCAGGATGAGGGCCAGGCGCCCTGCGGGATCGTCCTCCCAACGGGCGAGCTCGCCTGCTGCGGCACGGGCCGCCAGTTCGCCGAAGCGTGAGGCCAGCAGGGCATCGGTCTCGCTGCTCTTGCCCCACCAGAGGGGGGCCTGACGGGCGGCACGGGGGGCGTCGTCTGCGTCATCGCCAAACCAGAAATCGAGCAGAGGTTGCCAGGGTTGCATGGGAACTCCTTGGGCCGGTGGCCGTGAGGTGAAAACGGAGCAGGGGATCTGCCATAGGGGGCTGCCGCCGTGGCGGCTTCCCGTTACACTGTGCCATCTTTTGCCCCAAAGGGTGATCCCCGGATGGGCCCGTGATCCCCTGACCCCCTCATCACCCTGACCGGGGCAGCCCGGATGTGTCCCACTCAATAGAAGGAATGCCAGATATGGCCGGAGCCAGTTTGTTGACCCTGCTCGATGATATTGCCAGCGTGCTCGATGATGTCGCCCTGATGACCAAGGTGGCGGCGAAGAAGACGGCCGGGGTGCTGGGGGACGATCTCGCCCTCAATGCAGAGCAGGTCTCCGGGGTGCGGGCCGAGCGTGAGCTGCCGGTGGTGTGGGCGGTGGCCAAGGGGTCGTTTCGCAACAAGCTCATCCTGGTGCCTGCCGCCATCGCCATCAGTGCTCTTATCCCCTGGCTCATCACCCCGCTCCTGATGCTGGGGGGGGCCTACCTCTGTTTCGAGGGGGCGGAGAAGCTGGTCCACAAGTTCCTGCCCCACGAGGAGGAGGCGCATCAGGCGGCGCCGGTGCCCGAGGATCTGGCGGCCTATGAGCGCCAGAAGGTGAAGGGGGCCATTCGCACCGATTTCATCCTCTCGGCGGAGATCATCGTCATCGCCCTCGGTACCGTGCAGGGGTCGAGCCTGGGCCTGCAAATCGCCGTGGTGGCGGGCATCGCCCTGCTGATGACCGTCGGGGTCTATGGCCTGGTGGGGCTCATCGTCAAGCTCGACGACATCGGTCTGCACCTGCTGCAAAAGCCCGATGGGGGCGCCGTGCGCCGGGCGGTGGGGCAGGGGCTGCTGGTGACGGCGCCCCGTCTGATGCACCTGCTTGCCCTGGTGGGCACCATCGCCATGTTCATGGTCGGCGGCGGCATTCTGGTCCATGGCTGGCCCTTCCTCCATCATCTCATCGAAGGGACGGCGGACACGGTGGCCGCCCTGCCCGGGGTCGGCGGGGTACTGGCCGTGGTGACGCCCACCCTGCTGAGCGCCCTGGCCGGCGTGGTGGCAGGGCTGGTGCTGGTGGTGGCCATGACCCTGGTGAGCAAGCTTCAGCCCGCCAAATAGATCGCTTGTCGGGGGAGGGCCGACAGGGGCCGTCGCACCCGGGGGCGCTCTTCTGCTGGTTGCCTCGAATGGGGGCTAGGCAAGTGCCTAGCCCCCTTCGTACTATCCGGTTTCACCCGCCCGCAGAGGCGGGGTGACCCGATATGGACGCAAACAGACAAGGATAACCATGAAACCACCCGTTTGGCGAGATGGTCACATCTATGCCGCTCCTGACGATCCTGCCATCGAGGCCGCCTTCCAGGAGGCTGCCCGCGCCCTCACCCGGCTTGACGCCCTCCTGGCGGACCTGCCGGATCCCGCCCATCCCGTTGCGGATGCCAATGCCCTGCGCCACCTGCTGCGGGCCATCCGCCGCGAGGCCAACGGGGTGAAGAGCCTGGCCTGGAACAGCCAGGTCTATGGTTACAACCGGCTGAGCCAGAACGGGCGCGGCGAGGAGGCCCGGGTACTGCTCTCCCGGGGCCAGCAGCTGGAGGCGACCCTGGCCCAGCGCAGCAAGCCGGTGGACCTGTTCTGGGTTCGCGCCCCCGAGTCACTGGTGCGCACCCTGCTGCAAGACCCCGAGCTCTTCGAGCTGGCCTACCAGATCCATCACGACAGAGCGCTGCAGGATCAGTGGCTTTCGCTCGAGAGTGAGCAGCTCATCGAGGGGTTGGCGGTAGACGGCCTGCAGGGGTGGGGGGATCTCTACGACAACCTGGTGGGGCGGCTGCTGCCGGTGGTGGAGGGGGTGCCCATGGGGCTTGCCCAGGCGGACAACCTGCTCGCCCACCCGGACAGGGCACGGCGCGCCAGTGCCTGGCACGCCATCCAGGGCGCCTGGGAGGCGGAGCAGGAGACGGTGGCCGCCATTCTCAACGCCATCAACGGCTGGCGCAACGAGCTCGGCCGCCAGCGCGGCAAGGGGCGCAGGCTGGATGCCCTCGAGGTCACCTGCCATCAGGAACACATCACGGGCGCGACCCTGGAGACCCTGATGGCGGCGGCCGGGGAGCACAGGGAGCTCGGGCGCCGCGCCTTGCGTGCCATGGCCTGTGCCCAGCAGATCACCGACTTCGCCCCCTGGGATCTCTTTGCCCCGGCGCCCCAGGCCGTACACGGCAAGTTCGGCTTCGAGCAGGCGCTGAATCTGGTGATGGAGGCCTTTGCCGCCTTCGATCCCGAGATGGGGGCGTTTGTCCGCATGATGGCCGACAAGGGGTGGATCGATGCCGCCCCGAGCGAGCACAGGCGAAGCGGCGCCTATTGCACCGAGTATGCCGATCCGCCCGAGCCAAGGGTCTTCCTCACCTTCGAGGGGACCATGGACAACGTCATCACCCTGGCCCATGAGCTCGGCCACGCCTGGCACAGCTGGTTGCTGCGGGATCTTCCCTTCGAACAGCGGTGCTACCCCAAGACGCTGGCGGAGACCGCCTCCCTCTTTGCCGAGGTCCTGGTGCGCGATGCCCTGCTGGCCGCCACCGACAAGGTGGAGCAGCGCCGGGCCATCGCCTGGCTGGACGGGGAGCGGGCCGCGAGCCTGCTTCTCGACATCCCCGCCCGCTTTGCCTTCGAGCGCGCCCTGGTGACGGCGCGGGAGGCGGGTTACGTGGGGGCGAGCCAGATGCGGGAGATGATGAAATCGGCGCAGCAGCAGTGCTATGGTGACGCCCTCAGCCAGTATGACGAGCTGTTCTGGGCCAGCAAGGGTCACTTCTCCATCGCCGAGTCCGGGTTCTACAACTACCCCTATCTGTTTGGCTATCTCTTCAGCCTGGGGCTCTATGCCCAGCATGCGCGGGCCGGGGGCGAGTTTGTTCCCGCCTATCGCGCCCTGCTGCGAGATACCGGCCGCATGAGCGCCGAGGCGCTGGTGGAGAAGCACCTGGGGGTCGACATCCGCGAACCCGGGTTCTGGCAGGAGAGCCTGCGCTATGTGGAAGAGGCGGTGGTGCGCCTCGAGCGGCTGGTGTGAAGCCTGCCCGCGAAGGTGGTGGCTCTGGCCACCTGGATTTCACGACGGGCCAGGCCCGTCCCTGACGATGAGCGTTCGATGCAACAACGAGTCTATCCACAGCAGTGGCAAAATGATCACATCTACCCCTCCCTCGACAGCTGTGTCCTCGAGGCGGACATGAGCCTGGCCCGCGCCAGCCTGGCCGAGCTGAGCGGTTTTATCGAGGGAGTGGCCCTGGTTCCTCGCACCCCAGGCGCCTTGCAGGACTTCCTCAGGGAGGTACGCCTGCGGGCCCGGCGCATTCGCGACATCGGCTGGAACATCGCTGTGCTGGCCGCCTGCAAGGGGAGCCAGGACGCCCGGGATCCCCTCGCCAAGCAGGTTGCCTCCCGGGCCCGTGCCCTCAATGCGGATCTGTTCAAGACGCTTGCCCCCATCGAAGATCTGATGCTGGGGCTGCCTGCGCCCGAGTTTGAGCAACTGATGGCCGACCCCCTGCTCGGGGAGGAGGGGTACCGGCTGCGCCACGAGCGTCGCCTGCAGGATCAGCGGCTGCCGGTGGAGGCGGAGCAGCTGGTCATCGGCCTTGGCACCGACGGCCTGCACGCCTGGGGCAACCTCTACAACGATCTGGTGGGCAAGATAAGGCTGGTGATCGCGGGTCGCGAGATGGGGCTGGCAGAGGCGAGCAACCTGCTCTCCAGCCCGGATCGTGCCCTGCGCAAAGAGGCCTTCGATGCCATCAGCACCGGCTGGGAAGGGGAGCAGGAGACGGTAGCGGCCATCCTCAACGCCCTCAACGGCTGGCGCCTGGAGCTCTCGCGCCAGCGCGGCAAACATCGGCGCCTCGATGCCCTGGATCTCTCCTGCCACCAGAGCCACATCGAGCGGGCGACCCTGGATACCCTGATGGCGGAGACCTGGCAGGCCCGCCATCTGGGCCAGCGGGCCCTGGGGTTGATGGCCGGTCACCTCGGCCTCGAGGTGCTGGGGCCGGAGGATCTCTTTGCGCCGCCCCCTGCCGCCAGCCGCCGGGAGATCCCCTTCGAGGAGGCGGTCGACATCATCGCCCAGGCCTTCGCGCGCTTTGACCCCGAGATGGGGGACTTTGCCCGCATGATGGCCGAGCGCGGCTGGATTGATGCCGCCCCCACCCCCAACCGGCGCACCGGGGCCTATTGCACCAAGTTTGCCGAGCCGGTGGAGCCGCGGGTCTTCATCACCTATGCGGGCACCATGGACAACGTCATCACGCTGGCCCACGAGCTCGGTCACGCCTGGCACAACTGGCTCATCCGCGACTTGCCCATGAGCCAGCGCAGCTACCCCATGACCCTGGCGGAAACCGCCTCCATCTTCGCCGAGACCCTGGTGCGCAGCGCCCTCTACGAGCAGGCCCGAAGCGCCGAGGAGCGTCTGGCCATTGCCTGGGCGGATGCCGATGGCGCCGCCACCTTCCTGGTCAACATCCCGGCCCGCTTCGACTTCGAGCGGGCCCTGGTGGCCGAGCGCGAGCAGGGCTATGTGTCGTCGGCCCGGCTCAAGGGGCTCACCGACGAGGCCTGGGGGCGCTGGTACGAGCAGAGCCTCGACCGCTATCACCCCCTGTTCTGGGCCGCCAAGGCGCACTTCTCCATCGCGGGCTTCGGTTTTTACAACTACCCCTACCTCTTTGGCTATCTGTTCAGCCTCGGGGTCTATCAGCAGCTGATGAGCCGCCAGGCCGCAGGGGAGGCGGGGGTGGCCGAGGCCTACCGCGCCCTGCTGCGAGACACAGGTCGCATGAGCGCCGAAGAACTGGTCGAACGGCATTTGGGGCAGGACATTCGAAAACCCGCCTTCTGGCAGGGGAGCCTGGCCCTGGTGGAAGCGGCGGTGGCGCGCTTCGCCCAGTGCGGCAGTTAACCTCGCCAGACCCGGTTTGCGCCATGTCCCGCCGGGGCATGGCGCTGCCACAGCCGCCCCGACGCGCGGTTTGGTGGCCCGAAGGGGCGTGATCCAAAGCAAGAAAGTGGGATGTTTTGGTGGCGCAAGGCCCTGTCGCTGGGGTAGTTTCGATAGAACCGACACAGTTTTTGAGGTCTTGTCCATGATCATCTATCTGCATGGCTTTGATGCCACCAGCCCCGGCAATCATGAAAAAGTGCTGCAGTTGCAGTTTATCGATGATGATGTGCGTTTCGTGCACTACAGCACGGTTCACCCCCGCCACGACATGAGCCATCTGCTCAAGGAAGTGAAGAAGCAGCTCGACATGAGCACCGATCCCAAACCCCTCATCTGCGGCGTGGGCCTGGGTGGCTACTGGAGCGAGCGGATCGGGTTTCTGTGCGGCATCAAGCAGGTGGTCTTCAACCCCAATCTGCACCCGGAAGAGAACATGCAGGGCAAGATCGACAGGCCGGAAGAGTACGAGGACATCGGCACCAAGTGTGTAACCGAATTTCGTAATAAAAATTCAGGAAACTGCCTGTGCATCCTTTCCGTTCAGGATGAAATCCGCGATAATCGGGACACTGAACGTGAATTGAAGAACTATTACGACATCGTATGGGATGAGCGCGAGACCCATAAGTTCAAGAACATCTCGCACCATCTGCAACGGATGAAGGCCTTCAAAGAAGCCTGAGCCATCACGTCAACCGATTTCGTTTTAGGGAGCCAATGGCTCCCTTTCGTTTTGAGGAACCAAGGAAAATCATCATGATGAATATTGTCGTTGTAGGCGGTGGCGCCGGTGGTCTCGAGCTTGCGACCAGCCTGGGCCGCAAGCTGGGCAAGAAGAACAAGGCCAGGATCACCCTGGTGGATCGCAATCGCACCCACTTGTGGAAACCCCTGCTGCACGAAGTGGCCACCGGCTCCATGGATGCGGGCATCGACGCCCTGAGCTACCAGTCCCACGCCAAGAACCACGGCTTCGAATTCCAGCTCGGCAGCCTGACCGACATCAAGCGCGACGAGAAACGCATCGTGCTGGCGCCGATCCACGACGAGAGCGGCGCCCTGGTGGTCAACGAGCGGGAAGTGGCTTACGACATCCTGGTGATGGCCATCGGCTCCGTCTCCAACGACTTCAACACCAAGGGCATCAAAGATCACTGCATCTTCCTGGACAGCCCCTCCCAGGCGCACCGCTTCTACAACAGCATGATGAACCGCTTCCTGCAGTTCGCCACCGAATACCAGCCCGGTGACAAGGTGAAGATCGCCATCGTTGGCGGTGGCGCCACCGGCGTCGAACTCTCTGCCGAGCTCTACAACGCGGTGGAGCAGCTCTACGCCTACGGCTTCAAGAACCTCACCACCGACAGTCTCAAGGTGACCCTGGTGGAAGCGGGCCCCCGCATCCTGCCGGCCCTGCCGGAGCGCATCAGCGGCTCCGCCCATCAGGAGCTGGTGAAGCTGGGCGTGGACGTGCGCACCGCCACCATGATCACCGAAGCGACCGCCGAGGGTCTGCACACCAAGGATGGGGAGCTGATTGAAGCAGACCTCATGGTGTGGGCCGCGGGCATCAAGGCGCCGGACTTCATGAAGGAGATCGCGGGCCTCGAGACCAACCGCATCAACCAGCTGGTGGTCCACGAGACCCTGCAGACCACCCGGGACGAGAACATCTTCGTCATCGGCGACTGCGCCGCCTGCCCGCAGCCGGACGGCAAGTTCGTGCCGCCCCGCGCCCAGTCCGCCCACCAGATGGCGACCCAGGCGTTCAAGAACATCCTGGCCAAGATGAACGGCGGCGAGATGAAGCCCTACCGTTACCACGATCACGGCTCCCTGGTCTCCTTGAGCCGCTTCTCCACCGTGGGCAGCCTGATGGGCAACCTGATGCGGGGCTCCATGATGGTGGAGGGCTACATCGCCCGCATCGTCTACATCTCCCTCTACCGGATGCACCAGGTGGCCCTGCACGGCTACATCAAGACCGGCCTCATCATGCTGGTGGGCCGCATCAACCGGGTGCTGCGCCCGAGCATGAAGCTGCACTGAGTGCATGGCGGCTGCCGCTGCGAACATCAAAAAGGAGAGGCTTGCCTCTCCTTTTTTTATGGCCGACGCGGGGCGCTCCTGGCAGCGCCTGCCGCCGTTCAGGGGGCCGGTGCAGCTGCCGTCGTGTCTGCATCATCAAGGCCCCGCTTTCATCGTGGCCCGGAAACCCTCTCCCCAGCACCGGTGCCCAAGGTCGCTGTGCGGGGGAAAGTGGCACGACACAGGCCCTATGGATGGCACCTTGATGAACCTGGCGGGCGCTGTGCTTGAAGCCCCTGGCCACGCCGGGCTTATGCTTTGGCCAACGCCTTGCTACCATGACGGCAACGGTGCTTCGCGCACCCAGCCCAACTCACAGGAGACCTCATGATCCTCTCAACCACCCCCACCCTGGAAGGCAAGACCATTCGCGAGTACCGCGGCATCGTCGTGGGCGAAGCCATCCTCGGCGCCAACATCTTCAAGGATCTGTTCGCCGGCATCCGCGACATCATCGGCGGTCGCTCCGGCGCCTACGAAAAAGAGCTGGCCCGGGCCCGGGAGATCGCCTTCGAGGAGCTCAAGGAGCGTGCCCAGGCGCTGGGGGCCAACGCCGTGGTGGGCATCGACATCGACTACGAGGTGGTGGGCCAGAACGGCAGCATGCTGATGGTCAGTATCAGCGGCACCGCCGTGGTGGTGTGAGCTTGCGCTCACGCCGTTAGAAGCCAATGCCCAAGCCGATCGCGAGATCGGCTTTTTTATTGGGGAACGGCGGCGGGATGTCGTCGGGAGAGGCGGGAACTGACCTCGCGGCCATGTATCAGCGCGTGATAGGCACCTTAAAGCCGGGGAAAGGGCGCGATCTGTGCTGTTATTGTTCAGTTTTTGTGTGCATGTAGCGAAAGTCATTTGATTTTTCTAAACAAAAACGAGCACTGTGAGTGCGATTTTTCGCCCTTGCCGGGCGTTCAAAGGCCGCAGTAGGATGCAGTCTGGCGCCGGGCTCGCATTTCCCGGCGGCGTTCATCTCATATGGCAGGGCTGCATCCATGACCTTACTCAAACCGCCGGGGCTCAATTCCGGCGACACCATAGGTTTCTTCTCCCCCTCCAGCGCGGCCACCGCCTGGGCGCCGAACCGCTTTGCTCGCGCCAAGGCTTATCTGGCGGCGCAGGGCTTCGAACTCAAGGCGGGCAGCCTGACCGGCGAACAGGATCACTGGCGCTCCGGCTCCATCGCGGCGCGGGCCGCCGAGCTCAATGCCCTCATTCGCGATCCACAAGTGCGAGCAATCATGTCGGTGATTGGTGGCAGCAACTCCAACTCCCTGCTGCCCTACCTCGATTTTGATGCGCTGAAGCGGGATCCCAAGATAGTCATCGGCTACTCCGACGTAACGGCCCTGCTGCTCGGCATTCATGCCCAGACCGGCCTCGTCACCTTCTATGGCCCGGCGCTGGTAGCTTCCTTTGGCGAGCTCTCGCCGCTGGTGGACGAGACCCTGGCGGGCTTCCTGTCCGTTTGCATGGCCGGTGGCGCCAGCCTGCCCCACCGGTTGCCGACTCCGACGCAATGGACCGAGGAGAGGCTCGACTGGGAGCATCAGACCCGGGCCAAGCAGTGCTGGCCAAACCGGCTGATCTCGGTGGGCACTGGCCGGGTGCGGGGTCGGCTCATTGGCGGCAACCTCAATACCCTGGCGGGGATCTGGGGTTCCCCCTTTATGCCGTCCATCGAGCGGGGCGACATTCTGCTGCTTGAGGACAGCCTCAAAACCGCCGAAACGGTGGAGCGCTCCTTTGCCCACCTCAAGCTGTGCGGGGTGTTTGAGCGCATCGGTGCCCTGGTGCTCGGCAAACACGAGCTGTTCGACAGCGAGGGCAGCTGCAGGCGGCCCCTCGACATCCTGCTGGAGGTCGTGGGGGAGCCGACCTTCCCCATTTTGGCGGAGTATGACTGTGCCCACACCCACCCCATGCTGACCCTGCCCCTTGGCATCGAGGCCGAACTGGATCTCGATGCCCAGAGTCTCACCCTGTGCGAGTCCTGGCTTGGGGAGTGAGTCACTGCACTGCCTGCCATAGTTGCATCGGCACATAGACAAAGAGGCCGCCCGGGCGACCTCTTTGTCGTCTGCTACTTCGCTTCGGATCAGGGCAGGGCATCGGCCCGGAAGGTGTTGCAAGGATCTGTGTCCCTCGTGTCTCAATCGATCAGGGCAATGCATCGGGCCGGAAGCTGGCGCGGATCTGCGGCACCAGGGGGGAGGGGTCGAAGCCTTTCTCCTCCCCGAGCACCGGGTGGAGCAGGGGTTGGTCCCGGATAGGGGTGAGGTCCCCCGCCAGCAGCTGCCTTGTGGCCTGGCCCATCTGGTAGAGCTGGCGCACCGGGTCGAACTGGCGGGCGAGATCCAGCCCGTCCCCGGCCCGGGTGAAGGCCATCATGGGGATCTGGTAGCTGGCATCCCGTGGTGGTTTGGTGCCGTGGATACCCTTGCCCGCCGACATCAGGAAGGGCTGGTGGTCCCCGAAGGCCACCACCAGGTAGCGCTTGCCGGAGTTGTCCAGGGTCTTGAGCAGCCGCTCCAGGGAGGCCATGGCATCCACCACCCCGGTGTAGTAGGTGTTGAGCAACTGGGTATCCGCCGGGCTCTGATCCGGGCAGGCGCCACTGCGCTGCTGGGCCCGGTAGCGATCCCCGTCGAAGGGGCCGTGCCCCTGCATGGTGACCGCGTAGGCGAACAGGGGCTGATCGTCCTGGTTGCTGCGTTTGAGCAGGTGATCGATGAGGGCATCGTCGGAGATGTAGAGCCCCTTGTGCTCGAGGGCGGTGAAGCGGGTATCGAACCAGCGCTCCTGATAGCCGAGGGCCGGGATCGCCTTGGCGCGGCCCCAGAACTTCTCCACATAGGGGTGGGCGAACAGGGTCTGGTAGCCGCTTTGGGCTGCGCTGCGCGCAAGGCCGGGCACCCGGTCCGAGAGGTAGTAGTAGGGCACCACCCCCTGTTTGAGCAGGCCCACCGGCAGGCCGGTGTTCATCTCGAACTCCGCCAGTACCGTCATGCCGCCCGTGGTGGGGGAGTGGATGGTCTTGCGCCATTGGGCCACGCTGGCGGGCAGGCTCAAGGTGGGGGCGGGGGCGCAGAGACGGCCCTGCCAGTCAAGCCAGAGCGACTCGTATTGCAGCACGATCACCAGATCGAAGCGGGGAGCCCTGGGCTGGGCGGGCAGGCTCAGCTCCGGGGTGCGCTCGTTGATCTGCAAGGGGTAGCGAAACACGTTGCCGCTTTGCAGCATCTCGTCCACCAGGTTGAACAGGTAGAGGCCGGGGCCGGCGCGGATGATGTCCCTGTGGTAGTTCACCGCCCTGTCCACATAGCGGATGTTGGCCCCGAGCAGCTTGTTGCCGGTCTGGGTGGCGAACACGCAGAGGGCAAAGAAGGCGGCGGTGGCGGCGGCGGTGCGCAGCAAGCCCCGCAGGATCCAGCGGGAGAGGGCGAAGCGCCACACCAGAAAAAGGAGCCCCAGCACGACGAGTACCGGCACCACAGGGTGCTGATCGAGCAGGATGTGCAGCAGGGCCAGCAGGTTGCCCAGATCGTCCCCCCCCAGCGGCACCCCGTAGATGGCGATCTTCATGAAGTTGGCGAGCAGCCCGATGCCCGAGAGGGCGGTGAAGAGCAGCCCCATATAGAGGCTGAAGCCTGCGAGGGCACAGAGGCTCCAGCCCAGCACCATGCTGCCCCAGGCGAGGTAGTAGTGCTCTGGCCGAAAGCCCGACCAGAACAGGAATTCCCCCAGCTTGAACACCACGAAGCCGTGCAGCAGCACGAAGGTGAGGTTGCCAAGCAGCAGGCTGCCTGCCACCCGGGCGCGGTAGCTTCGGCGCAGCCGCGGCAGCAGGGCCTTGAGCACGGCGGCGCTCACCAGCAGCACCAGCAGCAGGCTGGTCATCAGGTAGAGGAGGTTGAAACCGCGCTCCGGCAGGGTCTGGAGGATCTGGCTGTATTCGGCGCTCTCCGGCCTGTCTGCCAGCAGCAGCCCGATGCGCAGCTGGTAGCGGCTGTCCAGGGCGTCGTCGGGGGCGCGCAGGGCGCTGTTGAGGCTCAGGGTGCAGCGCTCCTTGCGGCACTTCTGGCGCTTGTCCACCGCCTGGCTCAGCTGATCGATGCGAACCCCTTTGTCGTTGAGCAGCTCCACCCGCACCTTGTCCCCCTCCTGCAGGGGTTTGAGCAGTTGCCACTGGCTGCGCACCACCAGATAGAAGCCCCGGTTGTCACTTTTGTAGAGCAGGCTGTAGCGATTGAGGGTGGCGATGGGCTGATCCGCCGGGCCCAGAATGAGGGGGGCGGCACGCCCGAGCCAACTGACGGGGTTGAGCAGCGGCAGGGCGAGGGTCAGCAGCAGCAGGGCGGTCAGCAGACCCAGCAACAGCCCGGCCAGGGGCTGGGAGGCGGGGCGGTGGCCGGTGACGGGGGCATTCATAAGGGCTCATCCTTGGAGCGGTCATGGCAGCGACGACTGCCTCTATTTTGACCCGATGGTGCGTGGCTTGTTCCTTGATGTCAATTTAATGACAGCAAGATGAATATTCCGTGATGAGCACAGTGAAGCAATTTGTGATCCCGATCCGCCAGGGGCACTCATTCTGTGATGAAAGCGTCATCATGAGCCTTTGCTGCTGGTCTGGGAGGGGGGCGCTGTTTAGTCTCTCAGTAACGGTTGGAGGTACATGTATGAATCCCAAAGTTGCGGCGCGTCAGGCCAGATTGCTCCAGATGCTGGAGAGCAAAGAAGAGATCCGGATCGGGCGGGAGCGGGACTGCCCCCTGCCGCTGCCCCAGCTCGTCCGGCTGACCGAGGATCACCCGGACGTCGTCAAGGTCTACGGTCACGGGCTCACCGCCGAGGTGTTCCATCTCAAGGTGGAGGGGCACCACTGGTGCCTGAAACGCTGCCGCCAGGACTCTCTGGTGGCCAATGTGGACGGCAAGACCGCCTTTCTCACCGAGCTGGAGCGGCGTCGGGAGATAGAGAGCCTGCGGGAGCTGCACCCCACCATCCTCTCCAACGTGGTCTGTACCAGTTTCGGCTCCGCCCGGGCCGGGGTGCTGGTCTCCCCCTGGCTGCGGGGGGAGCCGGTGCGCACGCTCTGCGAGCGCAACCTGGCGCAGATGCTGGCGGTGGAGGCGGAGCTGGCCCGCTGGGGCTGGTTTGACTGGGATCCGAGCCCGGGCAACCTGCTGGATGACGGCCAGCATATCTCGGTGTTCGATTTTGGCTACATGTGGCCCTTCGATCCCCTGCACGAGTTCAACTCCAACGGCCTCACCGATCCCGACTTCCATGTGCCTGAGCGGCTGGAAACCCGCACCCTCTCCGGGCTCTGGCTGGACGAGGCGGATCCCTTGCCGCTGTTTCGCCGCTGGCGCGAGCTCTGCCTCGCCTGGGCCAGGGGAGAGCTGCAATACCTGTCGCGGGAGGGGGCGAGCGCCCCCGTGCTGGCGCGGATGCAGGGACTGGTGGGGGAGTGGAGTGCGGCGCTGGCAAGCGACGAGGCGCTGGCGGCCAACTGGTGGCGCGACATGTACCGCAGCCATCGGCTCGACATCCTGGATGATCTCAGCGGCAAGAGCTGCGGCCCGCTCACCCTGCGCCGCCTTGACTGGCTGGAGCAGGCGGTACGGGAGCACTTCCCGGCCCTGGTGGACAATCTGGCTCCTGACGAAGCGGGGCTCGGTCAGGCCGGGTTGCTGCAACGGCTGGGAGGGTTGCGCGAGCAGATCCGGGCCAATCTGCTGCCCACCCGGGCCACCCTGGTCACCAGCTGATGGTGGAAGAAGAGTGACAAGAGGGGCGCCGCGGCGCCCCTCTTTGCTGAGTGGGGAAGGCCGCCCCGGGTGTGATGGGGCGGAGGAGGCTCGTTGTGTGCCAGCGCCGGGGCGACTCAGTCGAGCAGTTCCCGGTGCAGGCAGTTGACGATGTGGCCCGCCTCGTCCTCTTTGACCAGGAAGCAGAGGTTGTGGGCGCTGGCGCCGTAGCAGATCATCCGGATGTTGTGCTCGCGGATGGCGTCGAACACCTGGCTGCCCACCCCGGCCGCCTCGCTCATGCGGTTGCCGATGAGCGCCACCAGGGCGAAACCGGTCTCCACTTCGACCTTGCACAGCTGGCCGAGCTCCGCCAGCACCTTGTCGTTCAGGATGGGTTCGCCGTTGCTCTGGCTGCCGGTGTGATCCAGGGTCAGGGAGACGCTCACCTCGGAGGTGGTGATGAGATCCACCGAGATGCGGTGACGGGCCAGGATGCCGAACACCTCGGCCAGGAAGCCGTAGGCGTGGAACATGTTGAGGCTGTGCAGGGTCACCAGCACCTGCTGGCGGCGCAGGGCCACGGCCCGGAACAGCGGGTTGCTGCGGGTGGTGGCGCGGATCCAGGTGCCACCGGCGGCGGGATCCCTGGCGGAGCCCACGAACACCGGGATGTCCTGGCGCAGCGCGGGTTGCAGGGTGGCCGGGTGCAGCACCTTGGCGCCGAAGGTGGCCATCTCCGCCGCCTCTACGAAGCTGATTTCTGGGATGGGGCGGGCGCGGGTGACCAGGCGGGGATCCGTGGTGTAGATGCCGGGCACGTCGGTCCAGATCTCGATGCTGCCTGCGTCCAGGGCCTCGGCCAGGAGGGCCGCGCTGTAGTCGGAGCCGCCACGGCCGAGGGTGGTGGTGCGGCCATCGCCGTCGGCACCGATGAAGCCCTGGGTGATGACCAGGCTGTCACTCAGCAGCGGGCCCACCGCCTGCTGGCAGAGGGCGCGGGTTGCCGCGAGATCCACGGTGGCCTTGCCAAAGCGGCTGTCGGTGCGCAGCAGTTGGCGCGCATCCTGCCACTGGGCCTTGACCCCGCGCTGGTGCAGGAGTTCGGTGAAGAGACGGGTGGACATCAGCTCGCCGCAGGCGATGAGGCGATCGGCGAGTTCGGCGTCGGTGTGCTGACTGGCCTGACGGGCCATGGTGCGAATGTCGCCGAGCTGGGCATGGATGAGGGCGCTCACGTCGCTCGGGTTGCCAAGGGCGGCCAGAATGGCCAGCTGGATGTCGGCAAGCCTGGCAAGCTGGGCATCCTGTCCGGCTTCGTCCAGTTCACCCTGAGCCAGGCTCACCAGCAGGTTGGTGACGCCGGCGCTGGCGCTCAGCACCACCACCCGGGTCGCCGGATTGGCCAGCACCACGTCGGCGCAGTGGTTCATGGCCGCGGCATTGGCGACGCTGGTTCCGCCAAACTTGGCGACATTGATCGGGTTCATTGCATACTCCTGTCTCAAGGTGAAAATCCGGTTTCATCGGGCAAATAGAGAGGAGGAGGCAAAAAATGGCAGGAAAACGCGAGGATCCCGGCCAGAAGCACTCCACCTGCAGAGCCCATCCCGTACCGGCCCCAGGTGGGGCGCGGTGTGGGATGACCACTACCGATGACAACCCGGGGGATTCAGCCCCCGCAGCCGACGTGGCGGTGTCCAGTCACTCGCCTCGTCTCGGCGCTGCTCCCCCTGACCCAAGTTCACCGGACACTGGTGTCCTCCCCTGGGCTGCCTGGGCAGCGCTCCTCTTCTGGTGCCACCTGTGACAGGTGGCGTGCATGTACAAATACCTTGGTCTGGATTGCACTGTCAATCGAGTTCGTAAAAAAGAACAAAATTGACGGTAACCAGGCACAAGATCAATCAGTTACGAAATGGTCTTGGACAAAACCTTGGAGCGACGCTGCCAGTTGTAGAAGCGCTGGCGCTCCACCGGCAGATCTTCGACTTCCAGGGGATCGAAGCCCCGCTCCCGGAACCAGTGGATGGAGCGGGTGGTGAGCACGAACAGGCGACGGATGCCGAGCCGCTTGGCCCGCTCGGCCACCTTGGCGATCAGGGTGTCCCCCCGGTTGGAGTTGCGATACTCCGGGTGGATGGCGACGCAGGCCATCTCGGCCATGGCTTCTTCCATGAAGCAATAGAGCGCGGCGCAGCCGATGATGAGGCCGTCCCGCTCGATGATGGTGAACTTGTCTATCTCCATCTCCAGCTGCTCCCGGGAGCGGCGCACCAGGATCCCTTCCTCCTCCAGAGGACGGATGAGATCCAGGATGCCGCCGATGTCCTCAATGGTGGCGGCCCGGGCCCGCTCGGCGCTTTCGCGCACGATCTGGGTACCCAGCCCCTCGCGGCTGAACAGCTCCTGCAGCATGGCGCCGTCGTCCTGATAGCTCACCAGATGGGAGCGGGGCACGCCACCCCGGCAGGAGGCGATGGCCGCGCGCAGGTAGCGGGCGGTGCCTGACATCTCTTCCCCCGCCTGCTCCAGCGCCACCAGCAGCTCTTCGGCCTGCTCGGGGAAGAGCTCGGAGATGGCCTCCCCGTGCCTGTCCATGACCCCCTGGGTGCTGCTGAAGCAGATGAGCTTGTCGGCTTTGAGATCCACCGCCACCCGGCGGGCTACCTCTTCCGAGCTCAGGTTGAAGCTCTCGCCGGTGACCGAGCAGCCGATGGGGGAGATGAGCACCAGGCCGTGCTGATCCAGCTGGCGGGTGATCCCCTCCACATCGATGCGACGCACCCGGCCGCTGTGGCAGAAGTCGATGCCGTCATCCACACCCAGCGGCTGGGCGGTGACGAAGTTGCCGCTCACCACGCTGATGCGGGCCCCCTGCATGGGGGTGTTGGCGAGGCCCATGGAGAGCTGGGCGGTGATGTCGTATTGCAGACCGCCGCACACCTGCTTGATGATGGCGAAACTGGCATCGTCGGTGACCCGGATCCGCTTGTGATACTGGGCCTGGATGCCGGCGCGGGCCAGGGCCTCGTCATTTTGCGGACGCGAACCAAACACCAGTACCAGGCGGATCCCCAAGGTCTGCAGCAGGGCGATGTCGCTGACGATGTTGGCGAAATTGGGGTGACAAATGGCTTCCCCGCCGATCATCAGGACGAAGGTGGCCCCCCGGTGCACATTGACATAAGGGGTGGATTGCCGAAAGGCATGGACCAGGCTGGGTTCGCGTTCACGCACGTGTTTCATTCCATAAAAAAGCAGCAATTCGCCCAATATATGAAAATAAATTCACAAATCAAGACTAAATATCGACTTGGTGTTTTTTTGTCGCCATTTTGACCAGTGCGGGCGGGGAGGGGAAGACGCAGGCGAGGGCGGGAGGGTCGCCCCGGGGGCCGCTCCCTGGTTGATCCGGGCTAATAACCTGATATCTTCGGTGTTCCTTTTCGTCAGCCGCATTGCGCGGGGTTTTATACAAGGACAGGGCATATGGAGCAGATTATTTCACCGGCAGAGGCGCTGCCGGGACGGCGGGAAGCGCTGGAGATTGGCCAGGTGCACGCAGTAAACGGCCACCCGACCCAGGGACCCTGGCCCGAGGGGATGGAGCTTGCCTGGTTCGGCATGGGCTGTTTCTGGGGTGTGGAGCGTCTGTTCTGGCAGCAGCCCGGAGTCTATTCCACCGCCGCCGGGTATCAGGGGGGGCTGACCCCCAATCCCACCTACAAGGAGGTGTGCAGCGGCCTGACCGGCCACGCCGAGACGGTGCAGGTGGTGTTCGATCCCAAGGTCATCAGCTATGGGGATCTCGTCAAGCTGTTCTGGGAACACCATGATCCGGCCCAGGGGATGCGCCAGGGTGGCGACATCGGCACCCAGTATCGCTCCGTCATCTTCGTCGGGGACGACACCCAGGAGGCGATTGCCCAGCAGAGCCTGGCCGCCTACCAGCAGGCCATGACGGCGAGCGGTGACGGGCGCACCATCACCACCCGCATCCTGCCGCTGGCCCCCTTCTACTATGCCGAGGATTATCACCAGCAATATCTGGAGAAGAATCCCGAGGGGTATTGCGGCCTGGGGGGCATTGGCGTCTGCCTGCCTCCCAGCCTGAATCGCTGAGGCGTCATTGCATACCACGGGGGCCATCAGGCCCCCGTGTCATTGTGATGAAAAATAATTGAAAAAAATGCGTCAGGTGGGGAACTAAACTGAACCCTGGCTGACCAACAGGGTAGCGACCACGGATGGTTGCCAAGACCAGACACATTTTTTTGCCCCGAAATTCATTACTCTGACAAGCGCGATGAATTGACAATGCTAGCAAGCAGGGCTGCCCGATGAGGCGGCCCTTTTCATTGGGCGTCCCGCCTCACTCCTCGCCTCATTGCATCTCGTCCCCTTGCCGTCACGGCAGGGATGGGATCAGCCGATGGTGCTGTCGAACAGGTTCTTGATCAGGTCGATGAACTCGATGAGGAAGGCTTGCTGGGCTTCGCTGGGGGCGGACAACCAGACGGCGGAGAGCACCTCTTCCAGGTCGGCGACCACGGCATCGGCCTCCTGCATGATCAGGAAGCGCACCTTGGGGTCGAGCTGGGGGTTCTGCTCGCAGATGGCCATCAGGTTGCCGGCCACCCGGCTGCTCACCAGATCCTCGATGGTCTGGGCGCCCCCGCCCTGCTGCTGGCTCTCGAACAGACCCAGACTTTCTACCAGATACTCGATCAGCGCAATGTAACCGTCGCTCTCTACCACCATGATGGCTGCCCTTTCTTCATTGCCTTGGGGAAATGGTGCGTATTTTAGTGGCTGAACCCGTCATGGCAAGCGGCAGTGGAGCCGATGGCGGATAAATTGGACACCGCCGCGCTCCACTGTCTCCAATCCGGTCAGCAGGAAGCCGTGACGCAGGAAGAGGGCGAGGCTGAAGGCGCTCGCCTCCGTGGTGAGGCTGCCAAGCCCCATCTGGCTGGCGGCTGCCAGCACCCGCTCCAGCAGCAGGGTGCCAAGCCCCTGGCGCGGATGATCCGCGCTCACGTAGAGCAGGCTGAGATGACCGTCATCGCTCAGGGTGGCAAAGCCAAGGGGCACATCGTCTTGCTCGATGACCCAGCCATGGTGCTCGCGCAACTGGCTGGCAAGCCCCGGGTGATGGGCGCCCCTGGCCCACTGCTCCACCTGCTCCGGGCTGTAGTGTGCAGGCCCCAGGCGGCGTACCGACTGCTCGAACAGATCCAAAAGTCTTGGAATGTGCGCCTCCACAAGGGGGACGATGCGAGGAGAAGAAGGAGACGGCATGGGTCAACCCTCCCTGATGGTCGAGCGGGGGGCCTGGGGCCGCTTCGCCCTAGGCAGACCCGCCACCACCCGCTCATAGGAGTGGACTATCCAGCCCTGCCAGAGATCGTCAGACAGGCCTTCACTCAGGGTCACCGTGTTCCAGTGCTGCTTGTTCATGTGCCAGCCCGGTTTCACCTCGGGGTGGATCTCCCGCAGCAGCAGGGCGAGCTCGGGTTCGCACTTCAGGTTGATGGAGAGGGGCTCCGCCTGCCAGTCCACAAGGGCAAACATCTTGCCGGCGATGCGGTAGACCAGGATCTCCGGGCCGAAGGGGGTGTCCTCGGTGGCGCCGGGCTGGCTGAGCAAAAATTCACGCAATTGAACGAGGGTCATGGGGACTCCAGGCTGGTCCGATCATGGTGGAAGCATGTTCACCGGGGTGAGCCTTCTGTTAATATGCGCGCCGAGTATACCCCCCATCACCCCGGGAGCCCATGAGATGTTGTACCACAAGACCTTTGAACTGGGTCCCGATCGGGATTGGGTGGTGTTCGTGCACGGTGCGGGCGGCAGCTCCTCCATCTGGTTCAAGCAGTTGCGGGCCTACCGGGAGCACTTCAACGTGCTGCTGCTGGACCTTCGCGGTCACGGCCAGTCCAACCAGCTGCAGCAGGTGGTAAAGGGGCACTACAGCTTTCGGGCCGTGACCGAGGATATCCTGCGCCTGCTGGATCACCTGCGCATCCCCCACGCCCATTTTGTCGGCATCTCCCTTGGCACCATCCTCATTCGCCATTTGGCGGAGCTTCGCCCCGAGCGGGTCAAGAGCATGGTGCTCGGCGGTGCCATCCTGCGTCTCGACATCCGCTCCCGGGTGCTGGTGCAGCTTGGTCGCCTTGGCCAGCACTTCCTGCCCTACATGTGGCTCTACCGCCTGTTCGCCTTCATCATCATGCCGCGCCAGCACCATCAGGAGTCCCGCAACCTCTTCGTGCGCGAGGCCAGAAAGCTGTGCCAGAAGGAGTTCAAGCGCTGGTTCCGTCTCGCCACCGAGGTGAACCCCCTGATGCGCTACTTTCGCGAGCGGGCCCTGCCCATTCCCACCCTCTACGTGATGGGGGAGGAGGATCACATGTTCCTCGCCCCGGTGCGCGAGCAGGTGGCCCGCGACCCTTACAGTTGCCTCGAAATCATCGAAAAGTGCGGCCACGTCTGCAATGTGGAGCAGCCGGATCACTTCAACCGCCAGTCCCTGGCGTTTCTCTCCCGTCAGGCGGCGTCATCCGCCCTTTGAGGCCCGACAAGGGCCTCAGATGAAGTAGTGGCCAATTTCCAGATAGCGCTGGCGGATGTGCTCGATGAGCAGCCTTATCTTGCGCGGCGGCTGGCGGGTGAAGGGGTAGACGGCGTAGATGCCGAGCTTCTTGCCCACCCGGTCGGGAAACAAGTCCACCAGATCCCCCTGCATCAGGTCGTGATAGACCAGACAGCGCGGCACATAGACGATGCCGCGCCCCCCCAGCGCCGCCTTGCGCAGGGCCCCGGCGTTGTCGGTTGAAAAGCTCCCCGACACCGACACCAGATAGTTGCCCTCTTCCCCCTTGAAGGCCCACTCCGAAGCCCCCGTGCTCTGGTAGGCGTAGCGCAGGCAGTTGTGGGTGAGCAAATCCGACGGCTCCCGCGGTGCCCCGAAGCGGCGCACATAGGCGGGGGCGGCGCAGATCACCCACTGGGAGTCGAGAATGTGGCGGGCAATCAGGCTCGAGTCATCCAGATAGCCGGTGCGAATGACCAGATCGAACCCCTCTTCCACCAGGTTGACGAAGCGGTTGTCCAGCGACATCTCCACCGTGAGCCCCGGGTGCTGCTGGCAAAAATCGGCCACCGCATCGGCCAGCAGCAGCTCGCCGGAGATGGTGGGCACCGACATCCGCACATGACCGCTCACCTTTTCACCAAATCCCGCCACCGCGTCGAAGGCGTCCAGTGCGGCGGCCTTCACATTTTTGGCACCCTGATAGAGCGCCTTGCCCGCCTCGCTCAGGGTGAGCCGGCGGGTGGTGCGATAGAGGAGCTGCACCCCGAGCTCCTCTTCAAGACGCCCGATCCGCTTGCTAACCACTGAATTTGTCAGGGAATTTTGTTCAGCCACCTTGCTGAAGGAGCCGGCCTCCACCACCTGGGCGAAGAGGATGAGGTCGTCGGTACTGGCCATATTGATCAACTTTTGGAACGAATGTTGTTCATTATTTCCATATATCGCGAAAAAGGAACAGGGTAAGGTCACGTCCGCTTAACAAAACAACAACAAGGTGCGCCTCTGCACCCCTCTGGACAAGGACGCAATGATGACAGACACCCTGCTGGCCCTGGTGGCCTTCTCGCCGATCCTGGTGGCCGCCGTGCTGCTGGTCGGCCTCAACTGGCCCGCCAAGCGCGCCATGCCCGTCGCCTTCCTGTTGACCGTGTTCATCGCCCTCTGGGGCTGGCAGATGAGCCCGACCCGGGTCTTCGCCTCCACCCTGCAGGGGCTGGTGATCACGGTGACCGTGCTCTGGATCGTGTTCGGCGCCATCCTGATGCTCAATACCCTCAAACACACCGGTGCCATCACCGCCATTCGCGGCGGTTTTACCAACATCTCGCCGGACAGGCGCATCCAGGCCATCATCATCGCCTGGTGCTTCGGCGCCTTTATCGAAGGGGCCTCGGGCTTTGGCACCCCGGCCGCCATCGCCGCGCCGCTGCTGGTGGCCATCGGCTTTCCGGCGCTCGCCGCGGTGCTGCTCGGCATGATGATCCAGTCCACCCCGGTGTCGTTCGGCGCGGTAGGCACCCCCATCCTGGTGGGCATCAACAAGGGGCTGGATAACCAGGCCATCGGCCAGACCCTGAGCGCCGGTGGCAGCAGCTGGGACATCTACCTGCAACAGGTGACCACCAACGTGGCCCTCATTCACGCCACCGTCGGCACCCTGATGCCGGTGCTGATGGTGATGATGCTGACCCGCTTCTTTGGCCGCAACCGCAGCTGGACCGAGGGGCTCTCCATCCTGCCGTTTGCGATTTTCGCCGGGCTCGCTTTCACCGTCCCCTATGCCCTCACCGGCATGCTGCTCGGCCCCGAGTTCCCGTCCCTCATCGGCGGCCTGGTGGGGCTGGCCCTGGTGGTGACGGCGGCGCGAGCCGGTTTTCTGGTGCCCAAGAATTCCTGGGATTTCGCCCCCGAGAACGAGTGGCCCGCCGAGTGGCTGGGCTCCTTGAAGCTCGATCTCAAAGAGGCCGCCGGTCGCCCCATGTCGCTCATGCTGGCCTGGCTCCCCTATGTGGCGCTGGCGCTCCTGCTGGTGGCGAGCCGGGTGAGCCCGGCATTCAAGGCGAGCCTCCTGTCGGTGAGCCTCGCCTTCACGGACCTTTTGGGGGAGAAGGGGGTCAGCGCCTCCATTGAGCCGCTGTACCTGCCGGGGGGCCTGCTGGTGCTCTGCGCCCTGCTCGCCACCTGGCTGCAATCGCGCTCCCTCGCCCCCTTCGGGCGGGCGCTGGGGGAGTCCAGCCGCACCCTGATCGGCGCCGGTTTCGTGCTGATTTTCACCGTGCCCATGGTGCGCATCTTCATCAACTCCGGCGTCAACGGGGCGGATCTCGCCAGCATGCCGGTGACCACCGCCAATTTTGCCGCCGGGCTCGTCGGGGAGTTCTTCCCGGCCCTCAGCGCCACCATCGGCGCGCTGGGGGCCTTTATCGCCGGATCCAACACGGTATCGAACATGATGTTCAGCCAGTTCCAGTTCGAAGTGGCCCAGACCCTGGGGGTCTCCACCGCCGCCATGCTGGCCCTGCAGGCAGTCGGCGCCGCCGCGGGCAACATGATCGCCATTCACAACGTGGTGGCGGCCTCGGCCACCGTGGGGCTGCTCGGTCGTGAGGGGGCGACGCTGCGCAAGACGGCGCTGCCGACCCTCTACTACCTGCTGGTCACCGGCCTTATCGGGCTGGCGCTCATGTACAGCTTCCACATCTCGGACGCACTGCTGCAGCTCAAGTAAGGAGAGCAAGTGATGAAGGTAATGCGGGTCTACCCGGCCAAGCCGGCCGATGTCTATCTCTACGCTACCTGTCTGGTGGACCTGTTCGACCCGGTGGCGGGGCTCGATGCCATCGCCCTGATCGAGCGGGAAGGGATAAGGGTGCACTTTGTCGAGAAACAGACCTGCTGCGGGCAGCCGGCCTACACCTCGGGTCACGAGGAGGAGGCGCGCAAGGTGGCGCAAAGCCAGATGGCGCTCTTCCCCGAGCCCTGGCCGGTGGTGGTGCTGTCGGGCTCCTGCGGCGGCATGATGCACCACCACTACCGCCGCCTCTTCCCCGAGAGCCCCGATGTGGCCGATTTTTGCGATCGGGTGTTCGAGCTCACCGAGTTTCTGGCCCGGGTCTGCCGGGTGCGCTGGCACGGGGTGGGGGAGGCGAGCATGGTCATGCACACCTCCTGCTCGGCCCGGCGCGAGATGCAGGTACACACCACGGCCCGCAGCCTGCTGGGGCAGCTCGATGGTGTCACCTTGCATGAACAGGCCTACGAGAGCGAGTGCTGCGGCTTTGGCGGCACCTTCTCGGTGCGTCACCCCCACATCAGCCAGGCCATGGTGGAGGACAAGACCCGCCACCTGCTGGCCACCGGCGCCGACACCCTGGTGAGCGCCGACTGGGGGTGCCTCTTGAACATCAAGGGATCCCTGGCCTATCAGGGCAGGATCTTGCCTGCCACCCACCTGGCGAGCTTCCTGCTCGCCCACAGCCGCCCCGACAGTGACGAAATAGCTCATGACGGCGCCGCTGTTAGCGATTTGGCTCATACCAAAGAGGCCCAGCCCCATGTCTGATCACGCCAAGTATTCGCCGCGCCGCTTCCATCCCCAGGCCGAGGCGGCCCTGGCCGACCCGGTGCTGCGCCAGAATTTTCGCGGCGCCATGGATTACCTGCGCGCCAAGCGCCGGGATGCCTTCGCCGACCCCGCCGAAGAAGCGGCGGTGCGCGATGCGGCGGAGCAAATCCGCCAGCGCTGTCTCTCGCGCCTGCCGGACCTGCTGGAGCAGCTCGAAGCCAACTGCGAGCGCAACGGCATAAAGGTGCACTGGGCCCAGACGCCGGCCGAGGCCAACGCCATCATCCTTCGCATCGCCCAGCAACACGGGGTGAGCAGCATCGTCAAGGGCAAGTCCATGGTGAGCGAGGAGGTGGGGTTCAACCACGAGATGGCGCGCCACGGCATCCGCTGCCTTGAGAGCGACATGGGGGAGTTTATCGTCCAGCTCGACGGCGACACCCCGTCACACATCATCATGCCCGCCATCCACAAGAACAAGCAGGAGGTGAGCGACACCTTCGCCGGCAATCTGGAAGGCTTCACCCCCACCACGGACGTGGACGAACTGATCCAGACCGGGCGGCGGGCCCTGCGTGAAGAGTTTCGCCGCGCCGGCATGGGGCTCTCCGGCGTCAACTTTGCGGTGGCCGAGACCGGCAGCCTGTGTCTCGTGGAGAACGAGGGCAACGGGCGCATGTGCACTACTGTGCCGAAAGTGCACGTGGCCATCACCGGCATCGAGAAGGTGGTGGAGTGCCTATCCGACGTGCCGCCGCTTTACAGCGCCCTGACCCGCTCGGCCACCGGTCAGGCCATCACCACCTACTTCAACGTCATCAGCGGCCCGCGCCGGGCAGGAGAGCTGGACGGCCCGGACGAGGTGCACCTGGTGCTGCTCGACAACGGCCGCAGCCAGGCTTACCGGGATGAGGAGCTGCGCAAGACATTGCAGTGCATCCGCTGCGGCGCCTGCATGAACCACTGCCCGGTCTACACCCGCATCGGCGGCCACGCCTACGGCACCATCTACCCGGGTCCCATCGGCAAAATCATCTCCCCCCACCTGCTGGGGCTGGAAAGCACGAGCGATCTGGTGACGGCCTCCAGCCTGTGCGGTGCCTGCGGCGAGGTGTGCCCGGTGCGCATCCCCATTCCCGACCTGTTGCAGCGCCTGCGCCGGGAGGCCAAGCACGACGCACAGCCCGGCCACGAACCGCTGGCGGGGCAGGGGGCGGCCAGGAGCCGACTCGAGACCCTCGCCATGCAGGGCTTTGCCTTTGCCGCTACCCACCCGCGCCTCTACCACGCCGCAACCGGGGTGGCCGGTCGCCTGCGGGGCTTGATGCCCAAACACCTGGGCCCCTGGACCCAGTGCCGCGAAGCCCCCAAACCCGCCCCCCAGAGCCTGCACGCCCTGCTGCGCCAGAAGAAGAAGGAGTCCTGAGATGTCGAGCAAAGAGGCCATATTAAGCCGCCTGCGCGGCGCCGCCACCCCCATGGCCCACGCACCGCACGCCTGGCAGCCCTGGCGCGGGGTAGATGACAACGCACGGCGCGAGCGCTTTGTTGCCGGGATCAGCGCGAGCCACGCCGAGATCCTCACCGTCAAGGAGGAAACACTGGCCCGGGAGCTGACCGCCTGGCTGGATAGAGAAGCAATAACGCATCTGGCTTGTGGCCAGGGCGGCCGTTGGCAGAAAGCGGTCGCGGCCGCCTGCGCCGGGCGCTCTGTGCTGGCCCCGGCGGGGGAGTTCGCGAGCTGGAAAGACGATCTGTTTGACATCTGTCAGGCGGGCATCATCCACTGCGCGGGGGCCATCGCCGATACCGGCACTCTGGTGTTGCTGCCGGATAACGGTGAGCCGCGCACCTTGTCCCTGGTGCCCCCCTGCCATATCGCCCTGCTGGCGGCCTCCACCATCGCCGACAACCTGGCGGGGCTGGTGGCGGCCGGGCGCTGGCAACAGGCCATGCCCACCAATCTGCTGCTGGTCTCCGGCCCCTCCAAGACCGCCGACATCCAGCAGACCCTGGCCTACGGCGCCCATGGCCCGAGCCGTCTCTTGGTCGTGCTGGTGGAGGATTGCTGATGCGCTGGAATGAATTTGACGCTGCCGTGCTTTCGCGCATCCCGCAGGAGCGCCTGGTGAGCGACCCGGACTTGCGATTGGCCCACGGCACGGACGCCAGCTTCTACCGGCTGGTGCCCGAGCGCATCGTGCGCCTCGACTCTTTGGATGAAGTGCGCTTCGTGCTGTCGGTGTGCCGCGAATTGGGCCTGCCGTGCACCTTTCGCGCCGCCGGCACCAGTCTCTCGGGCCAGGCCCTGAGCGATTCGGTGCTCATCACCCTGACCGACAGCTGGCGCGGCCACCGCATTCTGGACGAGGGGGCCCGCATCGCCCTGCAACCCGGGGTGATCGGCGCCGATGCCAACCGCTATCTGGCGCCCCTGGGGCGCAAGATTGGGCCGGATCCCGCCTCCATCAACGCCTGCAAGCTCGGTGGCATCGCCGCCAACAACGCGAGCGGCATGTGCTGCGGCACCGCCCATAACAGCTACCACACCCTGCACGCCATGACCCTGCTGCTGGCCGATGGCACCGTGCTGGAGAGCGGCGACCCCCGGAGCCGCGCCGCCTTGGCGGCCAAACGCCCGGAGCTGCTCTCGGGGCTCGCCGCCCTGCGCGCCGAGGTGCTGGCGAACGCCGAGCTTGCCGCGAAAATTCGCCACAAGTACCGGCTCAAGAACACCACCGGCTACGCCATCAATGCCCTGCTCGACCATGAGGACCCCGTCGATATCCTCACCCACCTGATGATCGGCTCGGAGGGGACCCTCGGCTTTATCGCCGAGGTGGTGCTCGACACCGTGCCCGAATACCCCCACAAGGCCTCGGCCCTGCTGGTGTTTCGGGACGCCGAGCAGGCCTGTCTGGCCACCTCGCGCCTGAAAAGTGCGCCGGTGGCGGCGGTGGAGCTGATGGATGGGCGATCCCTTCGCTCGGTGGCGGGCAAGCCCGGCCTGCCGGACTTTATCAAGACCCTGGACCTGGCGGCCTGCGCCCTGCTTGTGGAGGTGCATGGGGCATCGAAAGAGGCGCTGGTCGATCGCTGCGAGCAGGTGACGGCCATGGCCGCCGAGTTCGCTCAGGTCGCTTCTGTGCCCTTTACCGGCGACAGCGCCGGGCTCTGGGCGATTCGCAAGGGGCTCTTCCCGGCGGTGGGGGCGGTGCGCACCACCGGCACCACCGTCATCATCGAGGATGTCGCCTTTCCCATCGAGCGCCTGGCCGAAGGGGTGGCGGGGCTGCAAGCCCTGTTCGATCGCTTCGAATACGGTGAAGCCATCATCTTTGGCCACGCGCTGGAGGGGAACCTGCACTTCGTCTTTACCCAGGGCTTTGACGATCCGGCCCAGGTGGCCCGCTACGGCGCCTTTATGGATGCGGTGGCGGAGCTGGTCGCCGTGCGCTTTGGCGGGTCCCTCAAGGCCGAGCACGGCACCGGTCGCAACATGGCCCCCTATGTGGAACTGGAATGGGGGCCGGAGGGGATGGCGCTGATGCGCCGCATCAAGGCGCTGCTGGACCCCGATGGCTTGCTCAATCCCGGCGTCATCATCAACGACGACCCCAAGGCCCACCTGGCACACCTCAAACCCATGCCGGCGAGTGATGCCATCGTCGATCCGTGCATCGAGTGCGGCTTTTGCGAGGCGGTCTGCCCCTCGCGCACCCTGTCGCTCTCGCCGCGCCAGCGCATCGTGCTCTATCGCGAACTGGCCCGCCGCAATCGTGCCGATGAGCCCTCCAACCAGCTGGCCCGGCTGTTTGACTATCAGGGCATCGACACCTGCGCCGCCACCGGGCTCTGCGCCGATCGCTGCCCGGTCGGCATCAACACCGGCAGCCTGATCAAGAAGCTGCGCACTGACAAATACCGGCGCTTCGTGCCCATCGCCCGCTGGAGCGCCGATCACTTCGCCGGCGTTACCCGCACGGCGCGCAGTGCGCTGGGCCTCAAAGCCATTGCCGGCAAGCTGCTGGGAGACAAGGCGCTGGCAGGATTGGTGAATGGGGTTCGCCATCTGAGCGGCCAGCGCACCCCCGCCTGGTTGCCCACCCTGCCGGGGCCGAGCCGTTACCGGTGGTCGCAAGGGGAGGGGAGCCATGGCGGATCCAGCGAGCGCGCTGTGGCCTATTTGCCGTCCTGCGCGAGCCGGGTGTTCGGCCAGCAGGAGGAGGCCCCGTCACTGCCGGACGTGGTGTTATCCCTGCTCAATAAAGCGGGCTGCCGGGTGATAGTGCCGCAAGGTATTGAGGGGCTCTGCTGCGGCATGCCCTATGACAGCAAGGGGATGGTCGAGGTGGCCGCTGCCAAGCGTACGGAGCTGGCCGAGGCCCTGTGGCAGGCAAGCGAGCAGGGGCGCTGGCCCGTGCTGCTCGACACCAGCCCCTGCGTGCAGCGACTGCTGTCGGGGGCGCTCGGCAAGGGGCTTCGGGTGTTCGAGCCCTCCGCCTTTGTGCTGGAACACCTGCTGCCCCACCTTGAGCTGACCCCCATCGATGAGACAGTGATGCTCCATATCACTTGCAGCAGCCGGCGTATGGGGCTGGGGGATAAGATGCTGGCGGTGGCCCGCGCCTGTGCCCGCGAGGTGATCGTGCCAGAGCATATCCAGTGCTGCGGCTTTGCCGGCGACAAGGGGCTGATGACCCCGGAGCTCAACGCCGCGGCGCTTGCCAGCCTGCCCGCCCAGGTTCCCAACGATTGCCGTCAGGGTTTCAGCAACAGCCGCACCTGTGAAATGGGGCTCAGCCAGCACGCCGGCATTCCCTATCACAGCATCCTCTATCTGGTGGATCAGGCGGCGAGATAGGGAAACAAAACGGCAGGATAACTATCCTGCCGTTTTCAATGGGGTGAACAAGGTGGCTTAAAAACGGGACTTGTCTGGTGCTACGTGCTATGAAAGGGGCCGATGCTGATACGAGCGATGGCAAGGAAGGATTGATGACGCCGCTAAACCACTATCTGCCTGCCTATCACTTCTGTGAAGAGCACGCTCGCGACATTGCCGCCGACCCGCACACCGTCATCCAGGCGGCGGCCAACTATCGACCGGAAGCGGATCCGACCTTTCGCCACCTGATCGGCTTGCGGGAAGTGCCGATGCGCCTTGGGCACCTTCTCGGCCGCCAACAGAGCGCCAGCCCGCCTCCCTTTGGCCTGCACAGATTCGTGCCGCTCGACAGCCAGGACGACAACACGCTGCTCTACGGCCTTGTCGGCCGGTTCTGGCGGCCGGACTTTGGTCTGGTGACCATGGCGGACAGTCAGGCTTATCTGGACTTTGCAGCGCCAGGCGTTGCCAAGCTCGCTCTGGGGTTTTCGGCCAGCCGCCAGCCAAACGGCACCACCCGGTTGACCACCCAGACAAGGGTGTTCTGCCCGGATCTGGCTTGCCACCTCAAGTTCGCACCTTACTGGTATCTGATCCGCCCCGTCAGCGGCCTGATCCGGCGCCGGATACTGGGCGCCATCAAGGCAGAGAGTGAAAGGAGGTTGTAGTCGTTATGTCGGAGCATTCACCACTAGGTGATAACAAACATAGAGTTTATTAAATTTATAGATAGCTTCCACTAACATGCCAACGATATATGTTGTGAAGCGTTTTATTTTTATTGACAAGGCCGACTCTAACATCATCCCAATCAAGTAAAAGTGCAAACTGTTCTATTGGCTTAGATGTTGGATTATCTACATTCACGATATACGCACTTGCTCCTATAGCATTACCTGAGTTAGCCTCTTTATAGTTATTTAGAGCATTTTCAACGTTCACTCTAGATGATGATACGTTTTCACTTATAAGTGTTCTAATTTTAATATGCACATTACTAAAACAGCCGATGTAAATTCTAATTGCCTTTATAATTTCTACTCTTTCAGGCATTTCATGGAATACTGTTTTTTTAAATCCTGAATTTAAAGAAATATCATGTTTAGTAGCGAAGATTTTTATCTGATTAATCAGCTGATGATCCTCATGAGGGCCAACCCACTTACTTTGTAATGAAAGTGAGTGAACGGCTAAGCCGTAATGTTGGACATGGTTTCTAAGTGCCTCCATAAACCTATATTCGAAGTGGGTGTCATACTCAGTGCTGAAGTAAATCTTTGCTTGTCTGCCACAATCATGGTCACCGTGCATACAAATGCGAACGTGTTTTTCAATCTGATCATAATATAATTTTGTTGATGTAAGTAGATTTACCACCCTTCTATTTAAAGTACTTTGTAGCTCATAAGACTGCTGATAGGTTTCTTGGGTGAAAATCATTTGTTGGGCTAGTTGTGATAGTATTTCCTTCTCAAATTATAAAAAATTTGAGACAAGAATATCATACTTTTCTTCTATCGCCTTTGCTGATAATAATATATCCATTGAGTGCTTTAGTGAATAAAATTCAGACTCATCTATCCGTAATGCTATTGTAGGGTCAAGGATCATTTGCTTAATAAAGAAGTGCTTCATATCTATCCTATATAGAACGTTTTGCGACGAAATATAATTAGATTCTCTTTGTGTAAAAAGGTATGTCTATCCATTGCTAATGGCATGAATATCTTAAAGTTGCAAATGTCAAATATATTTAAGGGCCATATGTATTTTTTGTTAACCTATATTTCTGATATTTTTAACTTTTATAAATTATCCTACTCAGCTTTCACTGATACCTACTCCATACCATTATGTCAGAAAGCAACATTGCTACCGTACAGGCTTAAAGTTCCCAGAGTGCTGCGTTTAACCTGATTGGGTGGGAGGCATACGGGACTCCATTGTCTGCCATTAGAGCTGTGAAAACAGGATGAGCAGGGTATCAAGCGCGACTTCACTTGTTGAGTGAAACGTTTTATGTGAGAAGAGGTTTGACGCGTTATTTTGATGGGGATCCAAAATCGAAGCGGGGAGGCCCTGGGCTCAATACCCCGTCATCTCCAGATAGCCGACCCCCTTGGCATCTCCCGAGACGGATACCGCCCCCTCCCAGTAGTCAAAGCGTCCCGTCATGGCCTGATTGGGTTGGCGAGCACGGATAGTGAGGTTCAAATCGGCGGCCTTGAGTTGCCACTCCACGGGGTAGTCCTGCCCCTTTGGACCGCGCCAGGTCTTGCCGGGAGTGAGGACGATGGAGTCAGGCGACAGCACCCGACTGCTGCCGTCTTGTTCAATCAGGATGCCGTAGCGGTTCTCCGGCTCAGAGTGTCCCGATTTGGTGCGCAGGCGAAACAGCATCAGCTCGCGGCCATCTTCAAATTGCAGCGAAAACCAGTCCCAGCCCGATTGCCACTGGGCCAATACCGAGCTGCTCCACTCGTGATCAAACCACCCCTCACCGCTGACGGTGCGGGTCTCGCCATCCAGGGTCAGGGTGCCGCTGATGGTCAGGCGGGGGTAGGAGTAGTAGAAGGAGGCGTTGCCCGGGCTCTTCTCGCTGTAACCCGCTTTGCCCTGTAGCACCGCGGGCTTGGCGGCGCTCACCTTCACATCAAGATCCCCCGCCTTGCTCTGCACCTTGAGGGTGGCAGGAAAAAGCGCTTCCCCTTGAGAGGTAAGCACCCACTCTTTCAGCCAATACTCACCGCCGCTGGCACCGGCGAGCCCTGGCCCCTGGCGGCTGGTGCGCTCGTCCTGCTGGTGGCTGCCTTTGCTCACATCCGTGATGGCGAACTGGGCCAGCCAGAGCTGGGGGGTGAGCCAGGGGTTCTCCGAGGTGATCTCCTGTTCGATGCCTTGGCGAAACAGGGTCCACTGCATGCCGTAGCCGCGTCCCTGCTCGTCTTTGAGGTTGCCAGTGAGATACCACCACTCGGAGCGGTAGTCGGGGTGGGCAGCGTGATCAGCGGGCAGGTTGATGGATTGACCCGGCAGGGCCTTTTTGAAGTGATCGTTGCCGCCAC
Source organism: Aeromonas sp. R7-2 (assembly GCF_040908105.1). NCBI lineage: Bacteria > Pseudomonadati > Pseudomonadota > Gammaproteobacteria > Aeromonadales > Aeromonadaceae > Aeromonas > Aeromonas sp. R7-2. The sequence continues at coordinate 146,905 of NZ_JBFODC010000019.1, forward strand.
CCAGGATGGTTCCCAGATCGCTGGCCTGCGCGTTGCCATTTATGGCAACAAGCGGGATCAAGCGGGCTGCAAGCCACAGGGTCCGTAAAGAGGACAAGATTCCCCTCACCCTGGCCCTCTCCCGAAGGGAGAGGGGATGGTTCGCTGCAGCTCTGTGCGCTTCTCTGCGCTGAATCAGGGGCGGTGACAGAGATCTGGTCAATGGGGACGTCAAGCCATGGCTGAGCCAGAGCGCCAACCGATATGTCATACCACTCTCCTTGCGGCGTACCAGGAGGCCAGCGCCCCGCACACCGGCGCCAGCAGAAGCGCCGTGACGGCGTGCAGGGGGGCGGCCTCGAAGGCCAGCCGCCAGCCAAAGGCGCGGGGGTTGACCACCTCAATCAGCACCCAGGCAAGGCCATAGCCCACCGGCAATGCCAGGATCGCCGTGAGCAGCCCGAGGCCTGCCCCTTGCCACACCAGCAGCCGGCGGCAGTGGCGCGGGCTCAGGCCAAGGCTCTGCAGGGTCTGCAACTCGCCGCGCCGAGCCAGCCCCAGCACCATAAAGGACGAGCCGATGCCGACGAAAGCGATCCCCAAAATCAGTAACTTCAATAGCTCGGTCACCACGAAGGTCTGATCGAACACCCTGAGGGCGGCGGCGTGGATGGCGGGGGCGGGCAACAGGTTCACCTGCTCGCCAAACTGGCTCCTGAGCCTGTCGCCAAGGCGCTCGGGATCCGGGCTGAAGAGGGCAAGGGATTGCACCTTGCCCCCTTCGAAGGCGTGCAGTATCTGCCCCTTGTCGCTGCCGTAATCCTGATAGACGCCGGTGACGGTGAAAGCCCTCGGCCCTCCTTCGCTGGTTACCTCGAGGCGCTGGCCCACCCTGACCCCGAGGCGTACCGTCAGCGGTTCGCTCGCCAGCACCTCGTCGGGAGCGGCGGGCCAGCGCCCGGCCAGCAGGGGATAGGCGGCTTTGAGCTCGGGAATAAAGTCCATCTGCGCCCACTCGATGGGCTGCCCCTGCCAGCGGGCGGGGAGCACGGCGCGGCGGGAGGCGGCGCGCACGTCCGGCGCGGCGAGGATGGTGTTGAGGGTCTGCTCGCCGAGGGCGCCCCTGCTGCCTGCCACCCCCTTGGGGGCGGTGACGTAGAGATCGGCGGCCAGACGCTGGCCGAGCCAGATCTCCACGCTCGAGCGAAAGCTCGACACCATGACCCCGATGCCGATGGCTGCGGCGATGGCCAGTTGCAGCGCCATCACCGCAATGGCGGTGCGATCCAGGTGATAGAGGGTTTCGGCCACCCCGAGCCGGGCGGTGAGGGGGCCGCGTGCACGCAGCCGCCCCAGCAAGGAGCGAAGGGCATCGGGCAGCAGGAGGGCCATGGCGAGCAGCCAGCCTCCGGCCACGAAGAGGGCGCCGCCAAGGCCAGTGTAGGGCTGCCATAGACACAGGGCGCACAGCAGCAGAATGGCGATGGCAAGCCCCCGGCGTTGCCAGGGGTGAGCCGGTGGGCGACTGTTGCCCTCTCGCAGCGCAAGGGGGGATTGGCGCAGCAGTTGCCACCAGCCGGGCAGGTTGGCGGCAAGCATCCCCAGAAGGCCAATCACCAGCGCCTTGCCAAGGCTCGTCGGGGAGAGGCGCAGCAGGTCGATGGGGTTGGGGCCATAGAGATCGGCCAGCGCCTGGGTGAGCTGCCCCATCAGGGCGAGGGCCAGCAGGATCCCCAGCAGCAGCCCGAGCAGAGTGCCGATGCTGGCGAGGATCACAAGCTCCAGCATGAGCCAGCCAAGCACCCGGCGCGGCGGCATCCCGAGGATGATGAGCTGGGCGAGCAGGGGGCGGCGCACGCTCTGCACGAAGCGCTGGGCGTTGAACACCAAAAACAATCCCACCGCCATGGCGAGCAGGGAGAGGGCGGTGAGGTTCAGCGCCAGCGCATCCCCGAGCTGGCTGGCATCGAGCGCCGGGCTGATGGGCTCAAGCCAGAGGGGCTGATGGGGAGCATAGGATTGCAGGGCCGCCTGCAAGGCTCTTTGCAAGGTATTGGCCTCTTGCTCGCTGAGCTTGAAGACGATGCGATCGAGCCGTCCTTCCTTGCCAAGCAGGGGCTGGGCGAGGCCGATGTCGGTCACCAGCAGCCGCTCCATGGGCACGGCGCCGGGCTCGAAGGTGCCCGCCAGGGTCAGGGTCAGGGGGCGCAGCCCCTCATCCCCCAGCACAAAGGTTCGAGACTGGCCCGCTTGCCAGTCAAGGCGCCTCGCCTCGGGGGCGGCCAGCCAGACGCTGTCGGCGCGATTCAACGAGACATCGGGTTGGCTGTCTGGCGCATCGCCAAAGAGGCGGCGCAGGGGGCCGGGGTTGAAGAGATCCATCCCCAGCAACTGGAAGCTGCGCCCCTGCTCGTCCTTGAGCCAGGCGTGAAGCTCTGGCATGGCGTCAAGGTTCGGCTGGCTTCGCACCAGCCTCACGTAGACTTGCTCATCCAGGCCACCCTGGGGGGCCAGGCGGTAGTTGGCCTCCCCGGCGAGCTGGCTGCGGGCGGCGACGAAGTTGGTGCGGGCGCTGTGGTTCAAGAGCTCGATGGCCACCACCAGGGTGACCCCGAGGGTGAGCCCGGCCAGGCTCATCAAGAGCAACCAGGGGTGAGCGCGATAGAGGCGCAGCAGCGCCTTGAGCGGCAACATCAGCAGGCCCCCCGGCAGACGTCAGCCATGGCGGCGCCCCTTGAGCTCGACCAGCTGCCCCCCTTCAAGGCGCAGCACCCGATCCGCCAGGTCGCCATAGCCCGGGTTGTGGCTCACCAGCAAGAGACCGGCGCCGGTATCGCGCACCGCCGCCATCATCAGGGCCATCACCTGCTCGGCGTTGTGTTCATCAAGGCTCCCGGTGGGTTCGTCGGCGAGCAGCCAACGGGGCTGATGAATGAGGGCTCGGGCCAGCGCCACCCGCTGGCGCTGGCCGCCGGAGAGCTGTTCCGGCCAGGCGTGGCGCTTGTGGCTCATGCCAAGGCGCGCGAGCAGGGCATCGAGGCGCCCATCGTCCTGGGGCAGGTTGTTTATCTGAAGGGGCAGGGCGAGGTTCTCGGCCACGGTCAGGGTCGGCAGCAGGTTGAAATCCTGATAGACGATGCCGAAATGGCGCCCGCGAAGCCGGGCCCGCTCGTCTGTCGGCAGGGTGTCGAGGCGGGTCTCTTCCAGCCAGATCTCCCCCTCGTCCGGGGCGATGAGACCGGCGATGAGGTTGAGCAGGGTGGACTTGCCACAGCCGCTTTGCCCCAGCAGCAGGCAGGTTTCCCCCGGGGTGAGGGCGAGATCCAGCCCCTCAAACAGGGGGAGCGTCTCGCCGCCGTTGGCGAAGCGTTTACTGAGGTTGCGCAGGCTAAGCATGGGATAACCGTTTGATGGTCAATGGCTTTCACAATGTCCGTCACTATGCCAGTTAGTGATCGCGCCTGCAAAAGGGATGGGGATCCTCGCTGGATCCCGCTTGCCTGAGGTGGTTAGAATAGGGCCTTCCATGGGTCACAGGATGAGCAAGGATGTTACACAAGCAAGTCAGTTTTATCGTCGACAGCAAGGGCGTCAAGCAGGCTGCCGTGGTCCCCATCGATATCTACAACGAGCTGATGACCCTGCAAAAGGCCCTCTCCGACAACAAGCCGGGGGAGCGCGAGCTCTACCACTTCAACGGCAAGGGGGCAGAGGCCCATGGTTATCCGGTGGGCAAGCGGCAAAACCCCGGTTTCATGGTCCAGGCGGGCTCCACCGCCAACGGCGAGGATGCGGCCTCCCTGCGCGAGGCGGTGATCGAGCTGCGCCAGGAGCTGCTGGGCAAGGGGGTGCTCGTTCCCCACCCCGAAGGGGGCTTCATCTTTACCGCCGATCAGCTCTTCAACAGCCCGAGCCTGGCCGCGAGCCTGGTGGCGGGCAACAACCGAAGCGGGCTGGATGCCTGGCAAAACAGCGCAGGCTACACCCTCAAGCAATCGGGTTTTGGCAAGAAGACCTCCTGATGACGGGGCCCGGCAACGGGCCTCGCTCATGTTTGCCTGAGTGCCCGCGGCGGGCCGCTCATCAGGATGACAAGGAGGGCGGCTTCCCTTTGCGCTGCTAGCCTCAATGCCAGACGCCTGCCAGGAGATGCCGCCATGTCTGGACTCCTCCGCCTCGTGCCCGGGGCGGCCCTGCTCAGTGCCCCCGCAGTTGCGAGCAACGGCCCCCTCGATCTGACCCACAGCGGAATCGGGCTCTTCGCCCTCGCCATCTTCGCCCTGGCTTATGCCCTGGTGATGGCCGAGGAGTACCTGAAGCTGCGAAAGTCCAAGCCGGTGCTGGTGGCCGCCGGCATCATCTGGATAGCCATCGGCCTGGTCTATACGGGGCAGGGGCACAGCGAGCTGGTTCAGGCCGGGTTTCGGCACAACCTGCTGGAGTATGCCGAGCTGATGCTCTTCTTGCTGGTGGCCATGACCTATGTGAACGCCATGGAGGACAGGCTGCTGTTCGCCGTGCTGCGGGTACGCCTGGTGCAGGCGGGATTCAGCCTGCGCACGCTCTTCTGGCTCACCGGTTTTCTCGCCTTTTTCATCTCCCCCGTGGTGGACAACCTCACCACGGCGCTGCTGATGTGCTCAGTGGTGCTCAACGTGGCCAACGGGGAGCGCCGCTTCATCAACCTGGCCTGCATCAACATCGTCGTGGCAGCCAATGCGGGCGGCGCCTTCAGCCCCTTTGGCGACATCACCACCCTGATGGTGTGGCAGGCGGGCAAGGTGCCGTTCCAGCAGTTCTTGCTGCTCTTCATCCCCGCCCTGCTCAACTTCCTGGTGCCGGCCACCCTGATGAGCCTGATGGTGCCCCGTCTGGTGCCCCCCATGCCGGGCGAGATGGTGGTGCCAAGGCGCGGCGCCGTTGTCATCGTGATGCTCTTTGTGCTCACCATAGTGACCGCCGTCGCCTGCCATCACTTCCTGGGGCTGCCCCCCGTGCTCGGCATGATGATGGGGCTGGGCTACCTGCAATTTTTCAGTTTCTATCTGCGAAAGACCCAGCCCGTCACCCTGGCCCGGGCACGGGCGCTGTATGAGCGCACCGGGGACGAGGCCAGGCTGCTGCGTCTGGGCTCGGTGGTGCCGTTCGATGTGTTCAACAAGATTGCCAAGGCGGAGTGGGACACCCTGCTCTTCTTCTACGGGGTGGTGATGTGCGTCGGCGGCCTCGGGTTTATGGGGTATCTGGCGCTTGCCTCCCATTTCCTCTATGACGGTGGCGATCCGACCCTGGCCAACGTCGCCATCGGCCTGCTCTCCGCCCTGATCGACAACATTCCGGTGATGTTCGCCGTGCTCTCCATGGAGCCGCAGATGAGCACGGGGCAGTGGCTGCTGGTGACATTGACCACCGGGGTGGGGGGCAGTCTGCTCTCCGTCGGCTCCGCCGCCGGGGTTGCCCTGATGGGGCAGGCCAGGGGCATGTATACCTTCGTCGGGCACCTCAAGTGGTTGCCTGCCATTTTGCTTGGCTATATGGTCGGCATAGGGGCGCACCTGTGGCTCAACAGCGCCCTGTTTTAGGCAACCCGGTTCCAGGCACCAGGGAGAGGCAGGATGGGACAACTGTTCGAGGCGCTTTCGCCGCGCCATGTCACCTTTATCGAGGGGCAGAAGATCTTCTTCGTCGGCACGGCAGCCGCGAAGGGATCGGTCAATCTCTCCCCCAAGGGCGGGGATTCGCTGCGCGTCCTCGATGCCCACACCCTGGTCTGGCTCAACCTGACCGGCAGCGGCAACGAGTCCGCGGCCCAGGTGCTGCAACAGCCGCGCATGACGGTGATGTTTTGCGCCTTCGAGGGGGCGCCGCTTATCCTGCGAGCCTATGGCCAGGCACGGGTGCTGCACCGCACTGATCCGCAATGGCCGTCGTTGCTGGCGCTGTTCCCCCCAAGCGTCGCGGCTCGTCAGATCTTCCTGCTGGACATTGAACGGGTCCAGACGTCGTGCGGCATGTCGGTGCCTCTGTATGAGTACCAGGGGGACAGGGAGGATCTTGCCAACTGGTCGGCACGCCAGGGGCAGGAGGGGATTGAGGCCTACTGGCGCAAGAAGAACCAGCTAAGCCTGGATGGGCTGGAGAGCGAGATCCTGGCGCGCAGCGGGTTGCAGGCCGATGACTGAGGCCTGCGCCCCGATGCAAAAAGCCCTGTCCATGGACAGGGCTTTTTCATTGCAAGGCATCAGGGGACGCGCTTGCCGCTCAGCAGCCAGTAACTGAGGGCCGACCCCAGGCCGCAACCGGCGATGGCGATGGCCATGGGGAGCGGCGACTCAGGGGGATTGAGGTTGACCAGGACCCCCACCAGGGCCCCAAGACCAAAGCGCAGGGTGCCCGCCAGCGCCGAGGCGGTGCCTGCGGACTGGGGAAAGTGGCCCATCAGGCCGGTCATGGCGTTGGCCCCCACCAGGCTGATGTGGCCGACGAAGAGCACGACGGGGATGACGATGCCCCACAGGCCGCCGGTCTGGCTCCAGGCGTTGTAGATGAGCAGGGCCCCGGCGAGCGGCAGCACGGTCAGGCCGTATCGCAGCATGCGTTCGGCACCCACCCCTTTCACCAGCCGGCTGTTGGCGAAGGTGACCACCATCATCAGCAGGATGTTGAGACCAAAGAGCCAGCCATAGTGCTCGGTCGGCACCTTGAAATACTCGATGTAGACATAGGGGGAGGCGCTCAGGAAGGCGAACATGCCGGAGCTCGACAGGGCGCCGCACAGCACATAGCCCATGGCACCACGGTGGGAGAGCACTCCCCAGTAGTTGCGAAGCACCTGCCCGAGTCGCAGGGGCTGCTTGTGCTCGGGTTTGAGGGTTTCCTCAATCTTCCACTGCATCACCAGGCAGATGAGCAGGCTGATGACCACCAGCAGCCAGAAGATGACCCGCCAGTCGCTGTGAGCGCTGATATACCCCCCCACCACGGGGGCCACCAGGGGTGCGAGGGTCATCACCAGGATGACGAAGGACATGGCGCGGGAAAACGCATCCTTCTCGAACAGGTCTCGCAGCAGGGCGTTGACCACCACGGAACCCGCGGCGCCCCCTGCGGCCTGCAACATGCGCCAGGCGAGGAGCTCAGGCAGGGAGTCCGCCATGGCGCAGCCCACGGAGGCCACGGCAAACATCGTCAGGCCCGCCAGGATCACCGGCTTTCTGCCGAAGCTGTCGGCGAGCGGCCCGTAAAAGAGCTGACCGATGGCAAAGCCCCCCAGGAAGGCGCTGATGGTGAGCTGGGCGCCGTCGATGCTGGTAGCCAGATCCCGGGCGATGGCGGGAATGGCGGGCAGATACATGTCCACCGCGAGGGGAGTCAGGCCCGCCAGGGCACCGAGCAGGATGAAGAGGAAACGGGGGGAGAGGGAGCTGGCTTGGGGCATAGGGTATCCGAGTCGTGGGCTGGGCCGGGTTAAGAGGCAGGTGTTGAGTCTATCAGTTTTGGCGGGCGCGATCAGGTGCATCCTGCCCGATGCCCTTTTGTCTGGTGTGGCGCCAGAGCAGCCAGAGCCAGGCAAGCCATCCGAGCAGGGAGAGGGCATTGCCGGTGCGCTCCGGCCAGCGTGCCGCCAGGGTCAGGGTGAGGCTGTGGTGGCCTGCCGGAACCCAGAGTTGCATCAACCCCTGGCGATTGGCGCTCACCGTCAGCGTCAGGTGCCCGTCGAGGCGGGCCTCCCAGCCGGGGTAATGGTATTGGTGCAGGACCAGCCGGGTCGGCACCCGGGCCTTGACCTCCAGCGCCAGGGCGCGGGGTTGCCAGCGGGTCAGGCTCCAGCTCGCGCCTGGCGGTTCGGCGCTGACAGGCGGCTGGAACTCCTCCTTCCAGGCGAGCAGGGTCGGGGCGAACATGCCCCCCGGCACCTGCCTTGGCCTGTATTCCCGGGCACTGCGCTTGCTGTCGAACTCGAATGCCATGGCCTCTCGTTCGGGGGCCTGGGTGAGGGGGGCGTGACGTACATAGGCCAGGGTGGAGAGGAGGGTCAGCAGAAATACTCCCCACCAGAGCCCCTGCCAGAGACGATGGGGCTGGGTGCCGAGCGCCACCACGGCGACCGTGGCAAGGGCGAGCACCAGGTTGAGCCGCCAGGGAAACTGCACCCGCTGCAAGGGGGGAAGCAGGCTCCAGAGAGGCTGGCTCGGGGGCAGCATCATCAGGAAGGCGACGACGCCGATCGCCCCCCAGCACAGCAGCTCGGGGTGGCGCGGCTCCCGGGCGGCGGCCCAGGCGATGAGCAGCAGGACCAGGGTCAGCATGCTCTGCCACGCCAGGTGACCGCGAAAACGCCAGTCCTCCCAGGCGCTGGGCAGGCGGTCGAGAAAGTTGCGCCTGTAGTCGAACATGCCGCCGCGCATCAGCTCCATGGAGATGGCCCCCTGATCCGCCAGGGCAGGCAGCAGCAGGGCGGCTGCCATGCAAAGCCCCACACCCTGGGCGCCGAGGGCTTGCCAGCAGGGCGTCAGAGTGCGGGTGCGTCTGGCGAACCAGAAGGCGCGCAAGGTGACCAGCCCCATCATGAGCAAGAGGCTGGGGAGGTGGGAGAAGGCCAGCAGCGCCAGCCCCAGGATCAGCAGGGGCAACCCCTGAGGTCGTCCGCGGTGGGCGAGATCCTGCCCCAGCAGGATAAGGGGAGCCCAGGCGAAGGCCCAGAACTCCGCCAGGGCGAAGCGGGCATAGAGATTCATGGCGACATGATAGGGCAGCGCCAGATAGAGCAGGCTGGCGGCCAGGGCCCGGCCAGGGGGCGTGGTGGCACGCAGCCACAGATAGGCAAACACCCCGGAGAGCAGCAGGGCCAGGGTGGCGCTGCCAAGCAAAGGGTAGATGGCCTGCTGGGGGAGGGCACCGGGCCCGGCAAAGAGGGCGCTGACGTAGTAGGGGAGCGGGGGATAGAAGAAGAAGGTGGGGCTGCCGAAGCCGCCGTTCATGGCCATCAGCCAGCGGGGATAGAGCTCCCCCTGCCAGAGCTGACGGGCAAAGTAGTGGCCGGAGAGCAGGTGATGAAACAGATCGTGTCCCTGGCTGCCCCCCTGCCACCAGAGCGGCAGCATCAGCAGGGCGCAGGCCAGCAACAGGGCCAGCGCGACCCGGATCCCCTCCCTGGTTCCGCTCGTGTTTCTTTCCATTGCACTGGTTCCTGACAGACCCGGCTGTGAGTGTAGACGAGTCGTGCGATGCCCTCGCAAGTGCCCGGTTCAGCGGGGCAGGGCGAGCCAGAGGCCGGGTTCGGCGTGAAAGCGGGGGGAAAACCAGAGGGTGTCATAAGGCCCTGGTAGCGCCTCTGCCCCCAGGGGGCGGCGGCTGAGGCGGCAGGCCCCCTGGGTGAGCGCAAGGGCGGCATCCCCCCGGTACCAGCCGTCGGTGACGGGCAGGGTTGTGGTTTCCCTAAGCAGCCTCACTCCCCACTGGGTCACCAGCGCCGGGCACGTTTGTTCGGCCAGTCTGGCGGCCCGGGTCATGGCTGGTGCCACCGGTGGGGTGAGGGTGCTGAGCAGCAGCAACAGGGCTCCCAGCATGGCTGTCAGCTCGCCCCGGCGCGGCAGCCAGCTTGCCAGCAGCACCAGGCCAAGCAGGGTGATGGGGGCCAGATGGCGGGGATTGTCCGGGTTCTGGCCAACAAGGGTCCAGAGCAGCAGGACGAGCCAGTAGAGGGGCCAGAGCACGGAGGGGGTCGCATTGTGATCTTTTGACCGCTTCCAGAGTGGCAGTACCAGCAAGGCCCCCATCAACAGGGGCCAGAGCGGGGTGAGCTGATCGTTGAAGGTATTCGCCCAGCTCAACAGCCGATCCCCGTGGGCCGCCGCTGTGTTGCCCCAGAGGGTAAAGTGGCCGTCGGTAAAGCGGCGCCCCTCGGCAAAATAGGCCCAGCCATCGGCCTGCCAGACAAACAGCAGGCAGGCTAGCCCCACCAGCGCGATGGGGAGCACAAACCTGACGCGCGCGCCCTTCTGTGCCATCCCCAGCCAAAGGGGCAGCAGGGCCAGCACGAAGTAGGAGGGACGCAGGGCCAGCATAAGGCCGAGCAGCAGACCTGCCAGGGCCGCTTTGCGATGCAGCAAGGCCAGCAGCGCGGCCAGCCAGGCGGCGAGCGCAGGCCCGTCGGACAGGCCGGAGAGCGCCAGGGTCGGGGTGAGCGGCAGGGCCAATACCAGCAGCCAGACAGGCGCCAGCAGGCTGGGCCGCTGCCACAATCTGGCCGCGAGGAAGGCGGCGAGCGGCGCCAGCAAGCTGCTCCCCAAGAGGCTGGCCCACTGCACCGCGCGGGCCGGCTCGTCCACCGCCAGATTGATCAGCCGCGCCAGCCAGATAAAGGCGGGGTAGCCTGGAAAGTGGGGGGAGAACTCCAGCACGCTGAAGCGCACCACCCCGTGGGCAAAGTTCAGGGCATCGTCGGAATCAAGCGCCACGGGGAAGGTCAGCAGCCAGCCAAGCCAGGCCAGTTGCAGCAGGGCAAGCAAGTCGAGTCGATTGGCGAAGCATAATCGAGCGTGGCGACGCCCCCCTTCTCCCCGTGCGGGAGAAGGGCTGGGGATGAGGGGGGCCGTCGTCATCGATGAGAGGCCATCAAAGCGGTGCCAGCACGGCCATCAGCGCTTTTTCGGCCTCGGTGAAAGCGGCGGCGTCGGCGGGCTTGGCTCCCACCCCGAACACCCCAGGGTTGCCGATGGCATCGAGCACCTTGGCCAGCGCCTGTTCGGCGGCCTTGCGATCCCCTTCATCGAGGGAGGGGAGGATCAAATCGAGGAAGCGCTTGCTCTTGACCACCAGCACCTTGGCGGTCTGGTAGTCGCCAAGATTCTGGCTGGCCCCTTCTAGGCGGCGCTCGATCTCCGCCTTGTAGGCCCGGTTGAGCAGGGCGGCGGTGGCTGCGGCGTCTTTGGCCTTGATGGCGGCGGCCAGCGGTGCTTGCAGCTCGACCTTGTGGTGCTGTTCCAGATAGGTCAGCTCCTCGGCAATCTCGCTCAAGGTGGCGCTGGCATCCTTGCCGTCAGTGGCGGCGCCCAGCAGTGCCTCGCGGGCGTCGATCAGCGGCTCCTTGCCGGCGGCGGCGTAGGAGTAAGCCTGCGCCTGCCCGCTCAGGGTCAGCAGCAGGGTGAGGGCGAGTAAACCCGGGCGGATGGTCATCCTGTTCTCCTTACTTATGCCAAGAGGTTATGCCCATGGCGCGGCACTCAGGCCACGCTCTGGGTTTCAATGACGGTATTTTCGTTGCGATGATTGAAGGTGTTGCGGCGTCTGTCCACCTCCTTCGTTCACCACATTCAGGGGCCATCAGGCCACGCTCTGGGTTTCGATCACGGTATTTTCGTTGCGATGATTGAAGATGGCGTTGCGTCTGTCCACCCCGTCGATCACCATGTCGGCGGCCATCATCCCCATCTCCATGGCGGTGTCGGTGAAGATGTAGCGGAATGTCCCCTGACGGCCGGTCATGATGAGGTTGGTGATCGGCATCAGCGCCTGGATGGCTTCGTTGCGGCGGGCCTGATAACCCAGATCCATCAGCGGATAGGCGTACTCGCTACGTGCTTCAAAAGTCTCATCGCCAAGTTTCTGGGTGTCGACGCCGAGGCTGTCGAGATCGGCGGTGACCCGGCCGCGCAGATCAGAGAGCGGTGCCTGCCAGGTGGCATCCCCCGGATTGCAGGGGATCTCCAGCATCACCGAGGTTTGGCCCTGTGGCGCCATAAAGGGGCTGCGCCGGCGCGGCTCCTGCAGACGGGTCGCCAGAATATGGGGGTCGGAGAGGTACTGCCAGGTGTTGTCCGACAGGTTCTCCTGTTTGAGGGGCATATTGACGAAGCGAAGCGACCGGTAGTGCAGATCACACGGCAAGCCCAGATGCTGGCAGGTGAGCGGCAGCGGCAGGGTGGAGATCACCTGATCAAAGCGCTCGCTCTGTTCAACGTCATCTTGTTTCCAATAAACCCGTTCGATGCGGCCATCAGCCTGCTCGAGACGGGTGATGGTGGCGCCGGTTTTCAGCTCAACCCCTTCGGCCACCAACCGCTCCCCCAAGGTGGTGAAGATCTGGCCGAAGCCGTACTTGGGATAGCGGTATTTGCGGGCATAGGTGCGCACCGACATGCTGCCGTTGCGCGTTGGCAGCAGGCGGCGTGCCACGTCTTTGAGATCGATCAGGCTGATGCGCTGGCCGGCCCAGTCGGCGGAGAGCTGGTCCGGGTTGATGCCCCACAGCTTGCCGGTGTAGCCCTCGAAGAACTGGCGGTAGAGGGTGCGACCGAAGTGGCTCTGGATCCACTCGGCAAAGCTCGCCTTGGCAAAATCGGTGGGCTTCTTGGCAAAGGGCAACAGCAGCAGATCCTTCACCGCACCGGCCATCAGGGCCAGCGGCGCCGTCTTGAGCAGGTTGGGCAGGTTCAAGGGGTAGTCATAGGTGCGCCCGCCAAAGCGGATGACGCTCTTTCGCTCGGCGTGGAGCAGGTCGTCCCCCATCAGCTCGTCGATAAAGGCGAGCAGCTCGGGGTTCTTGGTGATGAAGCGGTGGCCGCCGTAGTCGAAGCGATACTCCCCGTCGCGCCCCTTGAAGGTCTGGGTGGCGCACATGCCGCCGACGACCGGCTCCTGCTCGAACAGGGTGACCGCAAAACCGGCCTGGCGCAGGCGCCAGGCGGCCATCAAACCGGCAGGGCCGGCGCCCAGCACCGCAATGTGCTTCTTGTTGTTGTCGTTCATGAGTGTTCCGAAACGGCGTGATAGCTGGGGGAGCGCGCCTGTGCGCGGCTCCCGAACAGAGTGTTATCCCGGGCTCAGCCCCTGGTCGGGGCGGCGCTCCCCTGGGGGCGATAGCTGCGATGCCAGAGGGTGACAAAGATCATGAGGTAACAGGCCCAGGTCAGCAACTGCAGGCCGGCCGGTGAGGCGTTGTAGCCAAACAGGGCGCGCAGGAAGGTGCCGAATACCCCCTGATCGTCGAGGATGTGGCTGATGTTGAAGACCGGCGTGGTCCAGAAGGTGATGACGTCCGCTGCCTGCAACATGTTGACGGCGGACGAGAGCAAGCCTGCGGCGATGATGATGATGAGCAGGCCGGTCCAGCGGAAGAAGGGGGCCAGCGCCACCTTGCGGGTGGAGCGCAGCAGCCCCCACACCAGCACCACAGAGACCAGCAGCCCCGCCAGCGCCCCCATCAGCCCCTGGTGCAGATCCACCCCTTGCCCGGAGTAGACCAGGGCCGAGAAGAAGAGCACGGTTTCAAAGCCTTCGCGCATCACCGCCAGAAAGGCGAGCAGCACCAGACCAAACAGGTTGCCACCGTCGATGGCGGCATCGATGCGCGCCGTCATGGCCCCCACCTGGGATTTGGCCTGTTTTTGCATCCAGATAGCCATATAGGTGAGCACCAGGGTGGCGAACATCAGGATCCCCGCCATCAGCAAATGGTTGTAGCGCTCGCTCTCGAACTGGCTCACCACCACCTGGAACAGGAAGGCGACGACGAGGGAGGCGACAAGACCGAGGCCCACCCCCAGATAGATGAACTTGTTGTAGCGGCTCGCCCCCAGCTTGGCGAGGTAGGAGAGGCAGATGCCGACCAGCAGGAAGGCTTCCAGCCCCTCGCGCAGGGTAATGAGAAAACTTGCGAACATCAAGATTGAGGCTCCGTATCGGGCGTGACGGGGAGGGGCTGCAGGGTCAGTTGCAGCCGATTGAGTTGCACTATGGGTGGCTCCGGCAAGCTCGGCTCGGCGGCGCGCACCGCATCATTGACCCACTTGGGGTAGGTGCGGAAATTGAGTTTGATATCGGCCTTGAAGGGCCCCTCGGCATCCGCCGGCAGTGGCCAGACTTCATCGCGCCAGCCATCGGCCGGGATGCGGGTGTCTTCAAGGAGCTTGGCGTAGCGCCAGAACTTGAGCCCCACCGGCTTGCCCTCGGCATCGCCGAACACTTTTCTGAACAGCCGCGCATCCTCAGGGACGGCGCCGTTCACCGGCTGGCCGCTTTGGAGCACCAGCTTGCCGCTGGCGTCGGTGACGGTCAGCTCCAGCCAGAGTTCACGGAAATCGGCGACCCCGGTGGGCAGGGCGTGGCCGGCGCCGGTATTGGCGACTCTCACCACCAGCGCGGGTTGGCCACTCTGGTTTTCAATGCGGGCCGAGAGGGTGGCGCTTGAGCGCAAGAGCGCCAGGCTCTCCTGCTCGAGGGTTGCACTCCTCAGCCCCACTAGCTGATGCTGGGCGCCGGTAAAGTTGTGGCGATAGAGCCGCTCTTTCACGGTGCCGTTTTCGGTGGACTGGCCCGCCACCGGCGCGCCGCCGTTGCCAGGTGTAGGGTTCATGTGGCAGTCGATGCAGGTGCGCCGTTTGGCAGGATCTTCGGCTTTGGCGAAGCTGGATTTTTCCCACTCATCCCAGGTGTTGACGATATTGGCGCCGGTACCGGGGGCGAACTCGTTGTGGCACGACTTGCACAGGGCCGCGTCCCGGTAGAAATCCTTCTGGTAGGAGGCCTTGTGCATGGCGGGGCGGGCGTTGATCTGCCGCTCTGCCAGCCAGTGCTGGAGGCTGCCCCCCGGGGCATCCTCGAACACATAGCTCTCGCGGTCTTTCAAATTGACCGTAAAGGCGCTGTTGCCACCGGCATCCTCGAGCCGGGTGATGCGATGGCAGAGCACACAGCCAGTCCCTTCCTCAACCACAGGTTCGCCTGCCTGGTGGGCCGCAATGAGCGAAGCCCCGCCCTGCTCGAACATGTGAGAGCCCTTGGGCAGATCAGTCTGGCCGTTCATCACCTGCTGGGGCATGTGACAGCCCTGGCACCACTGGCCGAAGGCTTCGCCCTCGGTTTCGCGGGCCAATGCCTGCACCACCTTGTAGTAGGGGTGGGAGTTGCCCATCAGCCGGTGGTTGCTCTCGCTCCAGTCCTGGAACGCCTGTTGGTGGCAGTTCTGGCAGGAGGCGGAGTTGAGCCACTCCTTGGGATGAGTGGTCGGCGCCTTGGCAGGATCCCTGCGCGGGGCATCGAGCCTAAGCCAGTTGGCCAGATAGGGGAGGTTGCCATCACTGGTCACGAAAGCGTGCAGATCCTCCATCATCGCCTGCACCTCGGGATGGGGCCTCGCGGGGTCGACCGGCTCGGCCCCATCGCGGGTGTCATGGCCCATGCCGCCCTGGGTCTGCTGGGTCATGCGCAGGTATTCGCCGATAAAGTCCCCCGCCACCATGTTGGCGAGGTTGGCGTGGCCGTTGATGGCGTTGTCGCCGCTCTGCTGGCGATGGGCCGCCATCAGATAGCGGTTGGTGAAGTTGAACCCGTCCAGATGGCAGGAGTTGCAGCTCATCCAGTTGTCCCCCGCCATGGGGAAGCGGCTATTGGCGGCAGTATTACCCAGGTTGAACAACCGTTCACCGCGCTTGAGGGCTTTGGGGCGGGGATCGGTCTCTACCAGCTTGGCGAAGTGGGGCACATCCACGGTGACCCGGGCAAACGGGCCGCTGCCGCCGCTATTGAGGCGGGTGAGATCCTGCCCCATGACGTTGTGGACCAGGATATGGTGGCCATCGATCAGCAGATCGCGCGGATTCTGGCCCGGCAGGTGACGCAATAGCTGGGTCGCCTTGGCGCCCCCCTGAAACTTCTTGCGGCGGTGGCGGTTGCTGTTCTGCTTGCCGCTGCGCGACAGGTCGAACACCAGCAAGTCTTCGGAACCCGCCAGGGTCAGGTAGACCCGCTTGCCATCGGCGGCGAAGCGCGCCGCGAACGGGTTGGAGACGATCTGGCTGCGGTTGCCGACGCTGGGCAGGTTGATCTGCAAAAAGAGCTGTTTTCTTTCATCGACCCGCTCCTTCTCTTCATCGAGATCGATGATGGAGACGGCCGGGAAGACGGTGCTCTGAAACTGGAAGGGGTGATCGAAACTCCAGAGCACGTGGGGCAGCCAGGCTTCGCTGCCATCGGGGGAGAGGGCGATGCCGTCCAGCAGGCGCGGCAATCCCTGGGAGTCGCTCGGGGTATCGCTGTGGGTTTCCGCCAGGGTGATGAGCTTGGGCTTGGGGAGGGTAGCGCCCTTCTCAAGTTTGGCGAGATCATAGATGGCGAGCTGGCCTGTCATGGCGTGGGTGAGCAGCAGGCGATCGTCGTTGGTCAATGCCAGCCCGCGGGGAGTCTCGGCGGTTTTTGCATCCAGCTGGAGGTTGCCCGCCCTGTCATAAGCCTGAAGGCGCCCTCCCTCGAACAGCGTGACCCAGAACCAGCGCCGCTTGGGATCGAAGATGACGCCGTAGGGTCTATGGCCGGTGGGGATCGCTTTTTCCTGCTCGAGATCATCATCCAAGAGCAGCAGGCGATCGCCGCTGTAATCGGTGACCAGCAGGGTGCCGTCATCGGCGCGGGCCAGCTGGCGCAGGTCGCCCCTCAGTTGTGCCTCTTTGAGTCGCTTGCCGCTATCGCGCTCAAGCAGGGTGACCGAGCCGGCACTCTGGTTGGCGGTGACGAGGCGCGGGGCGCTCCCCTCGTCATAGGCAATCATGGAGGCGCCCATCTCCCGGGCCGAGGCGGTCCCCAGCAACAGGGTGGCCAACATCAGGGATAACAACAGCTTCAACATAAGATCAGGTGCGCCATTTCAAGATGGTCCAGCGCCAGGCGTGGCGCAGCACCAGGGGCGTCAACGCGAGGGCGCTCAGCCAGTGGGCCCAGCTGGCAAGGTTGCCGAGGCTATCCCCCGGGGTGCCGTGCAGCACCAGCAGCAGGCCGCTTGCCAGACAGACCAGCAGCAAGGCTTCGATGATGCGCCCCGTGGTGCGCAAAAAAGGCTTGCGGCTCTTGCGCAGCAGGCTGCGATGGGAGAGCCAGAAGGCGCCAAACAGCAGGGGAAACAGGGTGAGCGAGAGGGCGACGTGCAAAAACAGGTTCCAGCGCGCCAGGGACCAGGTCGGCGTCAGGGGTTCCCACAGCAGCAGACCGGAGAAAAACATCAGATAAAGGGCACCCTCGGCCGCCTGATGGTGATAGGCCAGCCACTGCCAGCATTGTCGTGGTGAGAGGGAAAGACTCGTCATGGGTGCTCCAGCTCCCGGGCGGTTCAGCCCGGGGCGAGCAAGTTTACAATGCAGTAAGGGTAATGAAAAGAGTTATCAATTCGGCTCTTGATGAATAGACCCTGAATGGCGCCGGGCCCTATTTGTGCTCCGCCAGTCGCTCGGTCACCGCATAGATAAGTGCCGCGGTGGAGAAGGCGAGGAAGACGATGACCGACCACTTCATCTCGATTTCGTTGCCGGTGCCGTCGTCGAGGAAGGCTTTGAGCACCTCGATGCCGGCGATGGTCACCAGGGAGTTGATGACGATGAGCTTGAGGGACGCGAAGTTGATCTTGCTGAGCCAGTTGTCGCCGAGGGCCGCTCGCTGCTCCGGGGTCTTGATGAACTGCACGTAGCCGCAGATGGCCACGAGGATCAGCATCTGGGCCACCAGCACGAAGTCCACCAGGGTGAGTACCCCCGTGATGAGATCCAGATAGTGGATGTCGATGATGTCGCGGCACAGCACATAGAGCTGCATGGCGAACTTCACCATCAGGAGGGCGACACAGATAAGGATGCAGACATAGAAGGGGAACATCATCAACCGGCTGCCGTTGAGCATGACGTTGAAGCGGCGCATGGGAAACTCCATCGAAAAGGAAGGCAGCCAGAATATCCGGAAAGAAAGGAGCGGGAAAGCGCCTTGGCGCCTCCCGCCCGGCCTAGAGGGGGAAGGTGGGAAGGCCCTGGAACAACTGCTGCAACCCCTCGCCCCAGGCCTTTCGCAGCGCCACGAAATGGGGATTCTGTTCGGTGATGCGGTGCTGGTGCGTCGCCGAGAAGCTGCCCTCGTGATAGACCAGGGCATCCAGAGGCAAGCCCACCGACAGATTGCTGCGCAGGGTCGAGTCGATGGAGATGAGGGCGCACTGCAGGGCGGTCTGAAGCGGCGTCTCATGGTGAATGATGCGATCGATGATGGGTTTGCCGTACTTGCTCTCACCAATCTGGAAGTAGGGGGTGTCGGCGCTCGCCTCGATGAAGTTGCCCTCCGGATAGATGTGGAACAGGCGGTGGCGCTCCCCCCGGATCTGCCCCCCCAGCAGGATGTTGCAGCCGAAGTTGATATGGCCCTGCTGCTGACCCCCATCCCGGTTGATGACGGTGCGTATGGTCTGGCCGATGAGGGCGGCAGCCTCGTAGAGGCTGGGGAGGGCAAGCAGTTCCTGCCCCTCCGTCAGCAGGCTGATGACGCTCTGGGTGGTGGCCAGATTGCCGGCGCTTTGCAGCACTATCACCCTGTCCTCCCGGGTGAAGAGGTGCAATTTGCGGAAGGTGGCGATGTGATCCACCCCCGCATTGGTGCGCGAATCGGACGCAAACACCATGCCGTCTTGCAGGCACATGGCGACGCAATAGGTCATGACCGCACTCCCGCCAGGACTCTCCCGGTCTTCATTGCTGCTGTCCATCCAGGCGGGTCACCTGCGCCTGGCTCTGCAACTGTTCGCACCCGCCGCCATAGCGCACGCCGCGCACCGGACAGGCATCCAGATAATCCATGCCGACCGCGAGCTTGAGGTGCTCACTGGTGGAGCTGGTGAGGTTGGTGACGTCGAACGTGTGCCAGCGCTCCTCGATCCACACCTCGGCCCAGGCGTGCATCGCCACGTGGCTGTTGTCCTGGCTGTAGAGGTAACCGCTCACGTACCGGGCCGGCAGGCCGGCGTGGCGGCAGCAGGTCAGGAAGACATGGGTGTGGTCCTGACAGACGCCGCTGCCCGAAGCAAGTGCCTCGTCGGCGCTGAAGGTGGCATCCGTGCTGCCAGGTTGATAGGGCATCAGCACCAGGATGCGTGCCATCAGGCTCTGCAAGTCGGCCAGGGTCGGCTCCTCTGGCAGGCAGGCCTTCGCGAGATCCTGCAGGGCCGGGGTCGGGCGGGTGAGGGGGGTGGGCCTCAGGTAGCTCAGGGGAGAGATGAGGGAGGACTCCTCATCTTCCGGGGCGTCGTCGCAGATCTCCACCTCCCCGTGGGCGCGGATCAGGATCCCCTCGTGGGGGGACTCCAGGCTCAGCACGTGCAGTATGTTGCCGTAACCGTCCGTGGTGCAGGTGGCCTCCCCCGGCAGCTCCAGCTCCCAGGAGAGGATCTGCTGGCGGGCCGTGCTGTGGGGGGTCAGGCGCAGGTACTGGGTACTACGGCGCACCACGTCGGCATAGTGGTAGCGGGTCTGGTGATCGATGATGAGTCTCATAATACCTCCAGGTAGGCGGCGTGGATGCTCTGGCCGATGGCGCCGATGTCGCTGAGGAAATCACTCAGGTACTCCTGCATGCCGAGGGCAAAGACATCGTCGATGGCGCCATAGGTCAGATGGGCGTTGAGTATGGTGGTCAGGCGCCGGGGCGTCTGACCGGCGTTGCCCTCGATCTGGGCCAGGATCAGCTCCATCTCGTCGAGGCAGGCCCGCAGGGAGCGCGGCACTTCATTGCGCAGGATCAGCAGCTCGGCGATGGAGGCATGGGAGAGCGTCTTGTAGAGGGTCTGGTGGGCCTCGTAAGCACCCACTGACCGCAACAGGGCGTTCCAGCGGTAGAACTCGCGCACGCTGTCCTCGTCCTCCCGGATCACCTGATACTTCACGGTCAGGATGCGCGCCGTGTTGTCGGCCCGCTCGATGAAGGTACCAAGGCGCAGGAACCAGAGCACGTCACCGCGCATGATGGTGCCATAGGTGGCGCCGCGAAACTGGTGGGAGCGCTCCTTGATCCAGTCGAAGAACTCCTGGGCCTGGCCGCTGGAGAGCCCCGCCTGGCGGCGCCGGCGGATCTCTATCCAGGCGGCGTTGATGCTCTCCCACACCTCACCGGGGATCTTGCCCCGCACGGCGTGGGCGTTGTCCCTGGCCATGCGCAGACAACTGAAGATGCTGCTCGGGTTCTCCTCGTCGAAGCAGAAAAATTGCAGCAGGTTCTCCATGTTCACCTGGCCGTAGCGGGCCAGGAAGGGCTCATGGGTGCCGCTGATGGTGAGGGGCGCCACCAGCTCGCTGTGATCGGCGTCGATGGAGGGCATCAGCGACATGGTCTGGGTGACGTCCAGCATGCGCGCCGTGTTCTCCGCCCGCTCCAGGTGGCGGGACATCCAGTAAAGTTCGCTTGCGGTGCGGCTCAGCATGGGCTGCCCTCCATGACCCAGGTGTCCTTGGTGCCACCACCCTGGGAGGAGTTGACCACCAGGGAGCCTTCGGTGAGGGCGACCCGGGTCAGGCCGCCCGGCACCAGGCGCAGCTCCTGCCCCGTGAGGACGAAGGGGCGAAGGTCGATGTGGCGGGGGGCGATGCCGGCGTCGACGAAGGTCGGGCAGGTGGAGAGGGAGAGGGTCGGCTGGGCGATGTAGTTGTCCGGCCGCGCCTTGAGCAGCTCGCGAAAACGGGCCAGCTCCTCGCGACTGGCGCAGGGGCCGATAAGCATGCCGTAGCCGCCGGCGCCATGGACCTCCTTGACCACCAGCTCCTCCAGATTGGCCAGCACGTGGGAGAGGGCAGCCGGCTCGCGGCACTGCCAGGTGGGCACGTTGTTGAGAATGGGATCTTCCCCCAGATAGAAGCGGATCATCTCCGGCACATAGGGATAGATGGACTTGTCATCCGCCACCCCGGTGCCGATGGCATTGGCCAGCACCACGCCGCCGGCGCGGTAGACCGAGAGCAGCCCGGGCACGCCGATGAGGGAGTCCGGGTTGAAGGCGAGGGGATCGAGGAAGTCGTCGTCGATGCGGCGATAGATGACATCCACCCGTTTCAGCCCCGTGGTGGTGCGCATCAGCACCTGACCATCCTTGACCACCAGATCCGCGCTCTCCACCAGCTCCACCCCCATCTGCTGGGCGAGGAAGCTGTGCTCGAAGTAGGCGCTGTTGAAGCGTCCTGGTGTCATCACCACCACGCAGGGGTTGTCCACCGGGCTGCTCTCGCGCAGGGTCTGCAGCAACAGGGCCGGGTAGCGCTCCACCGGGGCGATGGGCTGGTTGTGAAACAGCTCCGGGAAGAGGCGCATCATCATCTTGCGGTTCTCCAGCATGTAGGAGACCCCGGAGGGGGTGCGCAGGTTGTCCTCCAGCACATAGTACTCACCGTCGTGGTTGCGGATGATGTCGACCCCGGTGATGTGGACATAGGTGTCCCGGTGCAGGTCGACCCCCTGCATGCAGGGCTGGTACTGGGCATTGGTGAGGATCTGGGCGGCCGGGATCACCCCCGCCTTCAGGATGCGCTGATCGTGATAGATGTCGTGCAGAAAGGCATTGAGGGCGGTGACGCGCTGGCGGATCCCCTTGTCCAGATGTTGCCACTCCCGGGCGGGAATGATGCGGGGAATGCTGTCGAACGGGATGAGGCGCTCGGCGCCGTCCCCATCCCCGTAGACGTTGAAGGTGATGCCGACCCGGCGAAACAGCAGGTCGGCCTCTTCACGCTTGCGCTCTATGCTCTTCTCGTCGGTCTGGTGCAGCCACGAGAGGTAGGCGTGGTAATGATCGCGAAACTGGTTGTCGGTGAGCAGCATCTCGTCGTAACAACCGGGTCCGGGGGGCTTGATGGGCAGCATAGGCAACTCCTTGTGACGTCCCTGCGTACATCACAAAGTGCAAGGGCTGTGCCAGCCAATTGAGTCGCTATCGAGGCCAGTGTCAGTAATTTTTCATTGAAAAATCAGATGGATGACTTTTATGTCATCACGGGGCAAGGCAGGGCGCACCAGAGTGGTACCCCATAGAGGGTAAGCCTGCGCCATCTTGTGGCAACAGGCCATGAGGGCAAGGGACGGGCGCATCGGGATGCGGGGGCGGAAGGCGAGCACCCTTGCCCCGAGGTGGGGCAGGGGGATAGGAAAGAACCCGACCGATGGCCGGGCTTGGGGGGATTCAGGCACCGGGAGTGGAGGGGCGGCCTGCTGGCCCCAACGTTCAACCTTCTGGTTGGGGATCATGCAGGGACGGGGCCAGGGCAAACCAGGCCGAAGCCAGGTCCGGGCTGCCCAGCGGCGTCGCGGCCATGAGGTCACGAACGTCAAACTCGTCCGGCACGCTGGCGGCGTGATGTTCCCAGACATGATCCAGCGTGGCTTCCTGCCGTGCGGGCAGGGCGGCAATCTCGGCGGGGCTGCACAGTCCGTGGTGCAGGAGCTGGGGAGCATAATCGAGCATGAGCTGCTCGCGGCAGGCCGTGCGGATGTCGTCCCTGCTCCCCAGGTGACGCAAGGCTTCCAGGTTGCCAGCAAGCCAGCCGAGGCGGGCTGCTTCACAGCCGAGGTCGTGCCATGCGGCCAGTTTGTCCGTCGCGTCGGCCAGTTGCTGATTCATCTGTCGGCGCATCCGCAGCAGCAGTTGGCTCAGGGGAGTGCCGTCATCCAGGAATTCATCAGGCCAGGCCAGAATATCCTTCGCCACCTTCATCAGGACGGGCATGCTGTCTCCCTCGGCGGTGCCGACCAGATCGCACAATTGCAGGGTAGGAACGATGCGATTTCGCAGGAATTTTCCCTGGGCACCACACCGCTGCATGCAATGTTGCAGGGAGGTTCGCATCAGTTCGACGGCGACGGCCTTGACCAGGCCTGCGTCGGTCTGAAAGCGGGAGGAGTGCCGTCCATCCGGCAAATGTCGTTGCTTTATCCCTTCATACAGCGCCATGGCGGCCAGCCCCGTGACATAGGCACGAGTCAGTATCCGGCGGTGCAGGGCATGGTGCGCCAGCGGTATGACCCGCCCGTTGTGGGCGTGCAGCGGTCGTTGCTGCGCGTAGTGAATGGCCAGTGCGAGGCTCAGTTTCAAGCCGGGGATCAGGGAGGCGGTCAGCACCAGTTTTCCCCACTCAACACGGCGCAGGGAGCTGAAGAAAATGTCGCGTTGGCTGGCAAGACGAGAGTGAAAAACGCCCCCTGCACTGATGTCGTGCTCATGACCCCTGAGCCATGCCCAGCGGGGGAGCGTCACCTGCTCGAAGGTGATGATGGCGTGATCCACCACGTCGAAGTAGGGGAGGTCGAGCACGTCCGGGCTGGAGACGCTGACCCCCTGACACAGTGCGCCACGGGCGTCCCGGCAGGGCACCAGAAAGGGATGAATGCCGCAGTCTTGCTCGCCGACCCACAATCTGGCCATCACCACGCTGCTCTTGGGTTGCCCTTCCAGGGCGATGTAGGGCATGAACTTGGCGGCATGCCGATGGGGCGTATGGAGGATAAAACCGTCAGTGGCACAGTCGTAGCGGACTTCGGTTGCCATGCTCATGGCATTGTTGCCACAACCGAGCTCGGTGACCAGATAGAGCCCGTGAGTGCGCAAGGCCAGAGCCTCTTCAATCTGACCGATGATCTCCGGATGGTGCCGATCCCCCAGCTCCAGCAGCGTGCCGAGATAGAGATTGTAATGACTGGCCAGCAAGGGGCAGAGCCCCCCTTGCCGGGTCAGGCAGGGAGACTCCATCAGGGTGAGGAGGGGGGCCAGGTCGTCAACGATATCCTCTTGCCCGAGTGCAGCCGTGCTGGCGACAGTGTGGAAAATCCGGTAGATGGCCCGGGTCCGTTGTGCCTTCTCGAGATGATGGAGATCGGGGAACAGGGTGTCGTTGAGTGCCAGGGCATGCAGGCGACTGGCCAGTGAAGCAGGGTGTGACATGATGGCTCCTTGACTGGATAGATCCAAATGGTCCTTTTTGAATCAATCATAGTCTTTGGGATCTCTGTGACACCCTGGTGACGCGCCTAGGGACGAGTAAGGGTCGTCATCGAAGGCCATGGGGAATCAGGAAAGCAAGCAGGTGGCGGTTTGGCGCGCCATCGGGCAGGGGGCCGTGGACAGGCCCGGAAGAGCAGATATGAAAAAGCCCAGCCAAAAGGCTGGGCTTTAAAATGTGGCTCCCTCGACAGGACTTGAACCTGTGACATACGGATTAACAGTCCGCCGTTCTACCGACTGAACTACGAGGGAATTGGCTCCTCCTACTGGACTTGAACCAGTGACATACGGATTAACAGTCCGCCGTTCTACCGACTGAACTAAGGAGGAATAGCCTGTCTCGTCGAGACGGGGCGGATATTAATGGCCCATCTCCTGGGTGTCAACCCGCCTGTCGGCGTAAAAAATGGCTTTTTGGCCCGTTTGCCCAAAACTTGGGCAACGCGGACTATTTTCAGCACAATCAGGAGCTTGAGATCGCGCCTCCGGTCGGGTTGTGCCTGCTTGGTATCCTGATTCCCGCATACTGCCAGGAGGAGGCGTGGTGTCGTTCATCCGCAGAGTACCGTGCCCGGGGAAACCTGCCGTGGCGGGAAACGGCGTTGATATTCGGGGTGTCACCGACAATATTGCGCGCTCATGGCCATTTCTTGATCCTGCCCATCGAATTATCTGGCCGGGTCGGGTATGGTTGCCTTCGATACCATCGCCGTGTCGACAGCTCTGCCGGCCCTTGATGATGATCGGGTGCCGGTTCACCCCGGCCTTTGTCTCCCTCTTCTGGTATTACCCTAGACATGCACAATCAAGCTTCCTTACAAGGCGTGAAGCTGGCCATCGCATTGCGCCAATCCTGCATTGACGAACCCTACAGCGTGGCCCGCTTTGGCCGCGACCTCATCGCCGGCATCACGGTCGGCATCATCGCCATTCCCCTTGCCATGGCACTGGCCATCGCCAGTGGGGTGCCGCCCCAGCACGGGCTCTATACCGCCATCATCGCCGGCATCGTCATCGCCGTGACCGGGGGATCCCGCTTCTCCATTTCGGGCCCCACTGCCGCCTTCGTGGTGATCCTCTACCCGGTGGCCCAGCAATTCGGCGTGGGCGGCCTCTTGATGGCCACCCTCATCTCGGGCTGTTTCCTGGTAGCCATGGGCATGGCGCGTCTCGGGCGCCTCATCGAGTACATTCCCCCCTCGGTGACCCTGGGGTTCACCGGTGGTATCGCCATCGTCATCGCCACCCTGCAGATCAAGGATTTCTTCGGCCTGCAGGTCCTGGAGATGCCGGAAACCTATCTGGGCAAGGTACAGGCGCTGGCCCATGCCCTGCCAAGCTGGCAGTGGGGGGACACCCTCGTCGGGGTGGCGACGCTGGCGGTGCTGCTGCTCTGGCCGAGATTGCGCCTGCCGGTACCCGGCCATCTGCCCGCCGTGCTGGTGGGGGTGGGACTCGGGTTTGGTCTGCACCAGTTCGGGGTGGACGTCGCCACCATTGGCAGCAAGTTCAGCTATACCCTGGCCGATGGAACCCAGGGCATGGGCATTCCCCCCATCGCCCCGACCCTGGTGATGCCCTGGGCGCTGCCGGGGCCGGACGGGGCGCCGGTTGAGTGGAACCTCGCCGCCATCGAGCGGCTGCTGCCCGCCGCCTTCTCCATGGCAATGCTGGGGGCCATCGAATCCCTGCTCTGCGCCGTGGTGCTCGATGGCATGACGGGTCGCAAGCACAGCTCCAACGGCGAGCTGGTGGGGCAGGGCCTTGGCAACATCCTGGCCCCCTTCTTCGGTGGCATCACGGCGACGGCCGCCATCGCGCGCTCCGCCGCCAACGTGCGGGCCGGTGCCACCTCGCCCATTTCCGGTATTGTCCATGCGTTGGTGGTGCTGGCCGCCATCCTGGTGCTGGCTCCCTGGCTCTCCTGGTTGCCGCTCTCTGCCATGGCCGCCCTGTTGCTGCTGGTGGCCTGGAACATGAGCGAGGCCCACAAGGTGGTGGATCTGGTGCGCCGGGCGCCCAAATCCGATGTACTGGTGCTGCTGGTCTGCCTGTCGCTGACCGTCATCTTCGACATGGTCATCGCCATCACCTTCGGGGTGATCCTGGCGTCACTGCTGTTCATGCGTGAAATCGCCAAGATGACCAGGCTGCACAACCTGGCGGATCACAAACGCTATGCCAGCGAGGTGTTCCCCTCGACCCTTGTCTACAAGATCAACGGACCGTTGTTCTTTGCCGCCGCCGAGCGGGTCTTTGACGAATTGCTTGCCCAGGTGAAGGACCACAAGGAGTTGATCCTGCAAATGGAGGCGGTCTCCATCCTGGATGCTGGCGGTCTCACCGCCTTCCAGCAGTTCGCAAAACGCATGGCCAAGGCGGGGGTCCGTCTCAAGGTGGCTGAATTGCAATTCCAGCCTCTCAAGACCCTGGCGCGGGCCAAGGTGCGTCCGGTGGCGGGAGAGCTGGAGTTCTACGGCTCGCTGGAAGAGGCGATTCGAGGAGAACATTTGCACGAAGCGGTTGAAAATTGATGGAAAGGGATAGGAAATGGCATATTTTTAGTCACTTGGTTCGCTTATTGAGCAAACAGTGGCAAAAGATAAAAAATTGCATTGACCGCCTCGCGCCTATCCCTTACATTACGCCCCGTTCCAGCGCAACGGCGCAGCGAATTCGTGTTGGCTGAACACGTTAAAGCACAGACCAAAATTGGGTGCGGTGTCCGAGTGGCTGCCCACCGACGAAGTCGGCAAGATGCACGCGCAGCGTGCTCCGAAAGCCACTTCAAGCAGTGAAAATTTGGTGAGGTGTCCGAGTGGCTGAAGGAGCACGCCTGGAAAGTGTGTATACGGCAACGTATCGAGGGTTCGAATCCCTCCCTCACCGCCA